>JAHDWG010000017.1:0-14291 GCA_023384495.1 Caldilineaceae bacterium | reverse complement strand
TCGATGATTTGGCCCATGGTCAAGGGCCGTAGATGGCTGTAATTTGTGGGCGACACGGAGACCTCCCTCTGTCACCGTGAGTGGCCCCAGACAGTGACTCATCTGGGTTGGGGATCAGGTACACCGGGCTATGCCGGCGCGCGTTGGCTTGGTGGTCGTCGGTGATCGGTGTGTAATGAGCACCTATTGTAACGAGAGCGGCGCAACTCCGCCAAATCGGCTGGCCGGTGACAGTGCAAACCTTGTTGGAAGCCAAAAGCCTCAGGCAGGAGGATTCAGAACTCGCGAGCGTCCAGCTAAACTCAGTAGATCACGAACGTCGTTTGTTATGGCGACTTCAGTCGCAGCCGTACACTGGACGACTAAAGTCGTTACTACGAATTCGTGACTACCGAAACCTGTGGTTGTTTGAAAGCGACGGTTTCAACGGCCGCGAAGCTGTCGCTTTCAAACAGAACACAATTTAGTGAAACGCCAACGCTTCGGCAATTGCCTCGTCCGAGGATAAGGTGCGGCCCCTTTGCCACGCCGCATCAAAATCGGAATCCAGACAGCGCGCGCGTGCGCCAGCAACGTCGCGGGCATAGCCAGCCTCTTCCGACGGCAACAGCGCGAGGTGAAGCGCCTCGCGCATACGCTCAGCTGCGCCCCACAGGAGTGCGGCCCGCAGCGGCTCGCCCTGGACTGCGGCAACGCTGGCAAGCCCCAGCATGTTGGCGGTGACGCCTGCACGGTCGGCCAATCTCCGGCAGAGGGCCAGGCTTTCGCGAAAGTGGGCGGCGACCTCGCCCAGCGCGCCTTCGCTCAGCGCATTTTGGCCCAGGCTGGTAAGGGTGTTGGCAATGGCGTGCTGCTCCGCTAAATCCGTAAAGAGCGCCAGACTCTCCAGATAGCAGAGGCGCGCCGTGGCAAAATCCCCTTCATCATGCGCCAACAGGCCCAGGTCGTTGAGCACATAGGCAAGACCTCGTTGAAAGCCAATGGATTGAAAGAGGACCCGGCTCTGCTGCAACAATGTATGCGTCTTTGCGTATTCGCCTGCAATGCGCGCCATATTGGCCATGCCTGCCAACGACCATGCATAGCTGCCCGTGTCGCCCAACTGCTGGAAGAGCATCGCGCTTTGGGCAAAGAGTTGGTTCGCACCGGGATAGTCACTCTGTCGCCCGGCGATGTTTGCCAGCCCGATGTAGGCGTCGGCAATAGCCTGTTGCTCCGCCAGTTGGGTTGCCAGGGCCAGGCTCTCCTCATGATGTTTGCGGGCCGCCTCGTAGTCCGCCTGGCTGAACGCCAGAAAGCCGGCCTGATTGAGCAGCTTAGCGCGCAGTGGGCTGGCGTTCGGTAAATGCTCCAACGCCTGGGCGATCCACCGGCGTCCTTCAGTCAAATGGCCCCGAATCCACCAGAATTGCCAAATGGCCGACGCCAGCCGGACACCATAGTGACTCAACGCTGGCGTGGAAAATGACCAACGCAGTGCGGCGCGTACATTGTTCTGCTCGGCGTCCAGGCGCTGTAGCCACATTTCCTGACGCCAACGCTCCAAGCCCTCGAAGGCCGGTTCGGCCTGTTCGGCCAACGCAACAAAGTATTCAGCATGCCGGCGGCGCATGTGCGCCAATTCACCGGAGGTCGCCAGCTGCTCCAGCGCGTATTCGCGGATGGTGTCGAGCCAGGTAAACCGGGGGTTCCATGTTTCGTCATCGGCTTGCTGCACCAGGCTCTTGTCGAGTAGCGCCGCCAATAAGTCAAGTGTCTCGTCTGCCTGGCCACCACAGATGCTCTGCACAGCATCAAGCGTGCAACCGCCGGCGAAGACCGCCAGGCGGGCAAAGAGCGTCTGCTCCTGCTCAGTCAACAATTGGTGACTCCAGTCAATCGCCCCGCGTAGGGTCTGCTGGCGGGTAGGGCGGTCATGGGCGCCGCCTGTGAGCAAGGCCAGGCGTTGCTCCAACCGTTCGAGCAGCAGCGGCGGCGAGAACACCTTGATGCGCGCGGCGGCCAGTTCGATGGCAAGGGGCAGCCCATCCAGTCGGGCGCAGATTTCGGCGATCACTGCAAGATTGGCGGGCGCTAATACAAAATCAGGTTTGCAGGCGCGAGCGCGCGCCACAAAGAGCGCGACGGCGGGCTGCTCAGCAGGCGCGCCGGTCGCCTGGATTGCCGCCAGATCGGGCGCCGGCAAGGGTCCCAGACCATAGATGTGTTCGCCGGAGACATGCAGCACAACCCTGCTGGTGACCAACAGTTTGAAGACGCTGGCGCCGGTCAACAGATCGGCCAGATCGGTCACCGCCGCAACCAGATGCTCAAAGTTGTCCAGAAGCAGCAACCTCTGTCGCCCATGCAAGAGCGACTGTAGTTGTTCGGTCTGTTGTTGCCCCGCCCGTTCCGGCAGATGCAGGCTATGGGCAATGGCCGGAATCACCTGCTCCGGTTGTTGCACAGGCGCCAGATCGACAAAGACAACGCCCTGGGCGAAATCCTCGGTCAACTGCGCAGCCACCGCGAGCGCCAGATGCGTCTTGCCTACGCCGGGTGGGCCTATCAGCGTAAGCAGCCGCACATCGGCGCGCAACAATGTCGCGCGGAGCGCGGCCATTTCACCGGCGCGGCCAATGAGCGGCGTAGGCGGGATCGGCAGGCGATGGCTGTGGAGGGGATTCTGCTCGAGCAGGCGGGATGGCGCGCGCGGGGCTATGGGCGGCCCGCCGCGCGCCCACTGGATAAACAGCGGCCGTTCTTCGGATGGGACGGCAAGCATATCCGCAATCCGCGCTGCGATTTGCTGGGAGGGTCGCAGCGCTCCGGCCTCGATCTTTTGAATTGTAACCTCGGCGCAGCCCACGCGCTTCGCCAACAGCGCCTGGGTCAACTCGCGGTCACGGCGCAGTCGTTTGAGATAGAGACCAAAAGTATGAGAAGCATCCATGGTCACCTTGCAGGTAAGGGCCAGCCCGCTGGCCGGGCGCTGTGGATTCTGTATGGGTTTTGTATGGCCACTGCTATGGCTTTTGTATGGCTCGATCCCTGTTCAAGTGGTTATCACTATGGTTGAATACGAAGCAAGATGGGCGTTCCAGGTAGAGAACATTATACGCCAGGTTCGCCATTTCAAAATAGTTTGACAATGTCACATGTCCTCAAACCCTCCGAAGGTTGGCCGGCTTCCATCGCTCGAATGTGACATTGGTGAAGACGTACGTTAAGCGTCGTGAGTCGTGAGAGTCTTCCAGGAACCAAGGAACTTACAACTGAGTGAAGAAGGAGAACAGCATTGAGTAACCTAAAGGTAGTACAAGAGATCTATATAGCATTTGGCCAGGGCAACATTCCAGGGATCTCGGAGCACATGGCGGAAGAGGTGGACTGGGAGTATGCCTATCGGCAAGCGCCTAACCCTGTGCCCTGGCTGCAGCCGCGGGACGGCAAAGCCGGGGTTGCCCAATTCTTCGAGAGCCTGGGAGCGCTGGAATTTCACCAATTTGTTCCCAAGGTCTTGCTAGAAGGGCCTGATCTCGTCGTTGCGCTCATCGACCTTGAGGCCACGGTGAAAAAGACCGGGAAGCGCATCGTTGAGAGAGATGAGGTCCACATCTGGCATTTCGGCGAGGCAGGAAAAGTAGTTCGCTTTCGCCACTGCGTAGACACGTACCAGCACGCGCTGGCTTATACCCCTTGATTATCAGGGCAGGTTGGCGCTATGTCAGCCCACAACAACGCGCTGTTGGCGCAGAGCATCTATCGCCTGTTCAACGAGAGCAGCTTCGACGAGATTCTCGCCCTGGCTACAGAGGATGTGGAGATCCTGCTTGTTCCATGCGGCCAGACCTTTCACGGGCGCGAGGGGTTGCGCGAGTTCATGTTGAACTGCAAGCGCGCATTTCCCGACATCCAGATCACCGGGGTTATGCATCAGATCGCGACCGACGATGCGGTGGTCAACGAGATTACAGCGCGCGGCGCCCACACCGGCCCGCTCATGACGCCGGCCATCAAGCTACCCCCTACCGGGCGGCCGGTGGGATTCACCGCCTGTGAGGTATGGGCCATCCGGGACGGCAAGCTTGCCATGCTCCGCAACTATCAAGATGTTGCCGGCATTCTGCGCCAGCTCGGCTTGCCAGACCAGGGTTAGAATGTGAGATTGATCGATGCGCGCATTGGAACTTGTAAAGCTGCCGCCGCTGATGGCGCAAACCAGCGGCAGGCCTGAGATTGTCATCGCGCTGATCGATGGCCCTGTGGCTGTCGACCACGCCGATCTGCCGCCGGAACGGGTGCGCGTAGCGGCAGGAGCCGCGGCCGCGTCCTGTTCCGTGGCGGAGAGCGTCGCCTGCCGGCACGGCACCTTTGTGGCCGGCATTTTGTCGGCCCAGCGCGGCTCAGGCGCCCCTGCAATCGCGCCGGCATGTACGCTGCTGGTGCGCCCGATTTTTCCAGAAAGGGAACCCCTGACGTCCGCCTTGCCCAGCGCAACCCCTGATGCGCTAACCACTGCGATCACCGACTGTTTGGAGGCGGGCGCGCGTATCCTAAATCTCAGCCTGGGGTTGGCGCAGCTGTCGACCATGGGGCTCCACAGATTGGAACAGGCACTGGAGCAAGCTGCCCAGCGGGGCGCGCTCGTGGTGGCCGCCGCTGGCAATCAGGGCGCGGTGGGCGGATCCGCCATTACGCGTCATCCATGGGTCATCCCGGTAGCGGCGTGTGACCAGCATGGCGCGCCCACCGGCCAGTCGAATTTGGGCCATGCGATCGGTCGCCGTGGGTTGCGCGCTCCGGGGAAAGCTATTCAGAGCCTGAGCGCCAATGGCAAGCCTCAGACTATGGATGGCACCAGCGTTGCCGCCCCCTTTGTGACCGGCGCGGCTGCACTACTCTGGTCGCTCTTTCCCAACGCCACTGCCGCGCAGGTCAAACATGCCCTGCTCCACGCTCCCCAGCAGCGGCGCATATCAATTGTGCCGCCTCTATTGGATGCTCAGGCGGGCTATCATCACTTGGCGCAATTTCACTGACATGCAAGGGAGAACCGTATGAGTGGATCAATGACTGGAAAACCCAAAAGCCGTGCACAGTCTTCCCCGCACTCGACACGAGTGCGGTTGCCTGGCTTCCTGATCGAAGGGGAGATTGGCCTGGGCGATGCCATCAAGCGCGCTAGCGCGGCCATCGGCGTCCGGCCATGCGGCGGATGTGAACGGCGCGCCGCCGCCCTCAATCGCTGGATCACATTTTCGCGGCGCAAATGATGGACAGGGCAGCACAACAACGGCCACAGACACAAGATCACGACAGGAGGGGCATCATGCAAAATGTGGACAACGAGGTCGAACTGAGGGGCGGTATCGCAGGAGAGGCCGGGCTGCGCCAGCCAGTTACTGTCGCGCCGCAACATGCGCTGCTCTCGCTACAGGAGGGCGCGGAAAGTTGCCCCGCCTGTGGCGGGGCAGCGCCAGCGGCCACTGGAAACCCGGCGCCCATCCATATCTACGCGCTGGGCAAAGTGGAAGCGCGCTTCCCTTCGCTGGCGGTGGAAAAGGAGTTCATACAGGCCACCGGCCGCGCCGGCGCCGCGGGCCAGACTGACCAGCAAGCCTTTCACACCGTGCTCGCCGAGCGCGGCAACCGCTACCTGGCGCGCAAGCTCTGTTGGGTGCTCATGATCGAAGGGTTGGAGACCTATATTCTGGCGCTGCGCGACCCGGCAGACCTGGATCTGCTTATCGAGGCAATCCGCCCCCAGCCGAGCCCGCTTGATGTGGATGTGGTCATTGGGAGCCGCGGCCCGATTGCTCCACCCACGCTTTGCAATGGGCTCATGCTCCCAATCGTGATCGTGGACCAGCTCTATTCCTTTGACGCCCCTACATTGATCCAGTCGATCCCTAGGCCAGAAAAGATGACGGCAAAGCAATTCGAGCCAACTGCCCAGGAGCTCTTCTACCGGATCATGCAGATGGCCGACAACGCAGGCGCCACCGACGACCACCGGGCGCTCAACTACCTGGCTGTGCGCTACCCGGCTATTTACGCCACCGCGGCGGAAATGTTTGGCCGCAACTTTTCGCTGAGTGCGGTTGAGGTCGCGCCGTCGCGCCTCAGCGGGACGCGCAAGATCGTCGATGTTGTGCTCTCGTTTACCCATCGCGAGAGCGACGTCACTGAGAGATACTTCACCCGGATTGATGTGACCGAGGAGTTCCCCTTCCTGGTCACACGCATGTCGCCCTACTACCACCGGTAACCAGGGCTGATGTTGAATCAATTGTTCGGTTGGCTGAATCCGAAAGATTGGTGGGGGCAGAAGCTCCCAAATTTCGACAGAACAGAGCATAGGAACACAGCATCGAAATGAAAGGAGGGCAATCCGTGAGAATGCCAACAATGACTGCGGAAGCGTCGCTGGCAAGGGGCGCCAGCTATGCAGGGCTAGGGCTGGTTGGCTCCAATAGCCAGGGCGCCCTACAGATGGTTCCACAGCAGCTCACCTGCAATTCGATTTGCCTGGCCTCCTGGGGCCTCGGGTGCGCCATCTTTTGCGGGTCAGACACCGCGTGCCTGAAGCAATGCGGCATCGATGCAATCAAGGCTTGCTGTATCGGAGCTGCACCGATCATCGACGCCATCTTTTGATCAGGTAAGGAGAACCATACCATGAACCATGTACAAATGCCAGGATTTCTTGCTGAGGCTACACTGCGGCAAGAGCACACCTTGCGCAACGATCATTTCTATCCCCAGCCGGTACGGCCTCTGAGCTCAACCAGCCAGGTGCTGCCGGCGCAGAGCTATGGCGGCAGTTACGATGTCTACGGCCGGTGCATCAATCGTTGTCTGGAGTTTGGCGGCGGCTATTTTGGCTGCGCACTGTTCTGCCTGCGGGGATGACTCCTGTCGCTACACTGCGCAGCGGCGCCCTTCAAAGTGAGTGCTGTAACCCCAGTTGATTTGAAATGGAGGTGTGGTTATGTCAATCCCCGGATTCTCGGCTGAACAATCCCTGACAGCCAATACGGCAAACTCGTATGGATGGATCACTGTTGCATCGTCTGATCTGGCGAGGCAGACGGTTGAGATGGCGCAGGTTGAATTCGGCTCCTCGCGCTGCTTTCGTCTCTGTGTACGCGCCATTGGCGACACGACGCTTTGTGGGTTGATCTGCGGCGTGATCGTCCTGTGATGCGGGTGCTACCCAGCCTGGCAGAGGGTTGAAGAGCTGTAATGTGAAGCGGTGAAGGGACGAGTCTTATGACATCGGTTCACTTCCCCGACACTTGGCGTGGTAACCGGCGCCGGGCTGCACCCAAAAGCCGCTGGCATCCTGGCCGGCGCCGGTCCGGAGGCCATCACAGCGCGCTGCGCTTTGACGACCTCCGGGGCGTCTGCCGGCAAGTCCAGGAGCCCGGTGAGCGCAAAGTCGCGCCCACTGGGGTTCGCTTCGTCCCTCTCAGGCAGCCAGCCGAGCGGATCTGCCTTCTGCACCCTATTCACCCTTCTCCCGCAGGCAGAGACCAACGACCGCGCGGTTGAAGCGACCGACGAAGCCACTGTTGACAATCGTTCGATCCCATACGCCCAATTCGATGACGTAGCCGCATCTGGGCATGCCGCTGGTATCCAGCGACCAGAGGCCCGCTTCGCCGGCGGTGGGGACGCCTCCGGCATAGGTGCGGGTGAGCGGCATCGTCGGGCCGGGGGGTAGTGGCGCAGGCGCCGTAAACGAGCCTCCTAGCGCCGGCAGCACCGACACGGTCAGGCGTCCAAAGTGCTCGTCTGTGACAGCGTAGGCGCCAGAGATTACATCACCGATGACAAAATCTGCGCAGGCGCCGCCACCAGAGGTGATGTCGATGCTAGGCTGCGGGGCTGCGCTGTCGATGCGCACGGTAACCACGTTGCTTGTCCACACTGGCCCGGGGTTGTCCGGGTCCTTCACCCGAATTCGGATTCTCCAGACGCCGGTGAGGCCGCTCGTCTGCCAGCGCGCCAACACGTTGCCCACGGGGAAGATCTGCGCGTTGCCGGGGCCATCGGTTAGGTCCTCCTGATATTCGTAGTAGTCATCGGCGTCGACCATCTGGGTTATCGATGGCAGGCCGCTCCAAACACCGTTCAACAATTGGTCACGGCCCAGCGTGAACGAGTTGGTCAGGCGTTGCCAGGTCAACCCACCGTCGCCGCTGACTTCGACCCGGTATTTCAACCTGGTGGCGCCGGCGCTGATGTCGGGCGGATTGGCAATGCGTCCGGTCAGGATCACTTCGCCACCAAACGGGCTATCGAGCGCTGTAAAGCCAGCCAGCACAGCAGGGCCAATCGCCAGACCGGTGATAACGTTGATATCATCCACATCCATGCTGCCCACCGTCTGAATGATGGGCGCATGTGACTCAGGATCGACCTTCTTCCCCGGCTTAATATGGATGAGCGTCTCCAGCCGATTGCCCCAAACCGGGATGTAGTTGGGGTTCCAACAAGGAGGAGGCACATTCCACGACAAGATGGCGCGGACGCGCACGATCCGGGGACCAGCTTCGCACGGCTGGCGATATTGGCTGAGGTTCACCGGCAGGAAGACCGCGTACTCCAGCCCATCCCTCGGCAGCGGGTCGATGTCGTAGACATTGACCGAGGTGACGCCAAGACAGGTCTCGAAGGTTCCGTTGCCGTCAAAATCACCCCAAAACGTAACATATTCACGGCTGCCCGCGGTGCAGGGGCCGCCCGAATAGCCCGACGGCAGCTTCACCCGGATCACGCCTACCAGTGTGTCCAGGTTGGGATCGAGACCGATACACTCCAGCTGCTCATAGCGCGTGTTGCCGTCGATAGGAAACAGGTTGTCGATGATCTCCGGCAGGTTGATGTTCAGTTGCTGCAGCACACCCTTGGCGCCTTGCGCCATCAAAGCTTCACTGTACGCCGGCTGGCTGATCAACTGTTGGAGTTCAGCCAATGCAAAGCGGTGCGGCTCGACACCTTTGTCCTTGTAAAGCGCCTGAAGCTCGGACGCGCCCAAGATTTTGGGCTCGGCGAGCGGCGCGGGCTGCGTCAGGTCGACCAGAGCGGCGAACTGGGGTGGCAGCGTTACCTTGGCAGCCTGGAGCAGATCGCTGATGATGATCAGCTTGAGCGGGTCGATCTGAATATGGGTGTCGTGGACATTGCCCCATACCGGCGTGAAGCCGGGATCATTGGGCGGGGGCGGCGCATTCCAGGAAAGGATCGCGCGCACGGTGCACAGGTTGTCGACAAAGCAGAATCGCTTCCGAGGACTGATCTGCAACGAAACAGCGTATTCCAACCGTTTGGAGCCTTCGGTTCCCTCCGGGATGTCATAGGCAGCAAAACTCGTCAAGCCCAAGTCATCCCAGGTCGCGCCGTTGTCACAGGAGAGATAGAAACGCACAAATTCCTGAGTGCCATCGGCGCAGATGCCGCCACCGTAGCCAGTTGGCTGCTTGACGTAAACCACAGCCTCCAGACGATTGAACTGCGGTTGAAAGCCGACACAACCAATCTCCTCGTAAAAGGTATTGGACTGAATGCTGAGCACCGGTTGGAATGGGCTCACCTTGAGGTTGCCAAAGTAGTTCGGATTGGCGAGGATCAGAGCCCTGAATTGCTGGCGCTCGCGCACAAAACGCTCTTCCGGCGGCCCTTTTTGAGCAGCGGCCTCTTCGGCCTGTTCAGAGGCCGGTTGTTCTTTGGGACTGCCCTCACGGTCCATCATGGTTTCTCCTTTGGAGAGACATCAATTCCCGTCCGAAATAGAGGAAATCATTGCGCCGTACGGTGACCTATCGTCGTCTTCACTGCCATTCAGGCGCAACGCTAATTGAAGACTGCGCGCTCTATTGCCTGTCTCGGCAACCGGGCACAATCATCCGGACTTCGCGGAACGACGCAAACACACCGCACAATACGAAAGAGGCCCTGCAAAGGGTGACAGCGATGAGGACGTTCGGGGTAAGAACTGGCTATGGAAGAAAAATGGAGGACGAAAAGACGGCTGTTTCAAGCATACGGCAAAGAGATGGGACTGTCAATAGGCCAGAAACAACAATCACCTGACAAGTCACCGGCGGGAAGCCAACACAAGGGCATCGGTGAAATGGCGCCGGGAGGCCACCAGCGCTTCATCGGTGTCGCGGCCATATCCGCCCGATTTGGGCAGCCCGCCGATTTCGAGGATGGCAGGCCCCGCAAAGCCACCCTCCACGAGCGCCCGCAGATAGGCAGCGAAATCGATGGCGCCCAAACCCAGCGGCAAATGATGGTTCACCTCGGGCAGCGGTGTATCGGCGACGTGCAGCATGCTCATGCGCGGGATCAGGTCAAGATAGGCCAACAGGTCTGTGGGCGTGGTGTGGTTGAGGTCCCAGACAAAACCCAGCCCGGGCGTCGCGTCCAACATCGCGCGGCATGCCGCGGGTGTGGCAAAGAGTCGCAACTCCGGTTCGTTGTGTTCCAACCCAAAGGTGAAACCATGCTGCTGCGCCAGCTCCACCGCCGCGGCAAATTGCGGCGTCAACGATTCCTCCAACCGAGCCACGGCGGGCTCGCCCGGCCACTCGCTGAGCGCCAGATGCCAGTGAACATACCGACATGGCAACGCCGTGATGGCCGGGAGATTGGCGCGCAACACATCCAGCGGCGTTTGGCCGTTCTGTGTGCGCCCAGCCGCATTGATGCGGACGACGATCTCCATTACTGCCATAATGCCAGCCTCGGCCAACAGATCGCTGACAACCGCCACCTCAGCGCCGAGATGGGTTGCGTGCAGCCCTTCGAGCTTACCCGGAAATTGAAGCGCGCGAAAATCGTGCGCGCTTACAAAGCCGATCTCATCGCGCGCCGGCCTCCAGTTGCTGGCGAAAAAACGACCGTTGATCCCCAGTGAAATGGTTGGCGTGTCAGACATGCGAATGGTACGTCATTCCTCCTCGGCTACGGCCTCGCCTCGGTGCAAGCGCGACGCGATCTGATACGTCTGCCCCTGTGCGCGCACCGTGGGAGCGTGGGCCGCCAGATAGCGCCCGGCGGCCACCAACACGTTCACCGCCTCGGCGCCCTGTGGATTGTTGGCTTGCAACCGTTCGTGCTGGCGGAAGGCCGCCTCCACCGACTGAATGGTGTGGAAATCGCGATCCTCGCGCAGGAGCAGTGCGCCCAGGTGCGCCCGCAATGCAGCCGGGTCGCCGCCGCCATAGAGATGATGCGCCACTGCCTGTCCCGCCTGATTCACCTGTTGCTGTTGGTTGAGCAGCGATGAAAGCCCGGTCAGTGCGTGCTGCCCGTCGGTGCGGCCATTGGGGGTGGGCAGCCGGGCCGCCGGCATGTTGAGGAAGCGGTCCAGATAGATGCTCATGGCCGCATCAAAGACGCCGCGCAGCAGTTCCACCGACGGCGCTCGGCGCAGCCCCTGATGAACGGCGTTGGCGAAGGTAAAGGTATGGAGCGCGGTGTCCCAATCGCCAAACTCGTTACTGGTGTGGAAGCGGGCGATGCGCAGCGCGGCGGCATAGGCCACAATACCGGCCAGCGTCTCCATGCTGCTGCCCGCACGCAACGCATCCACCAGCGCGGCCACGGTATCGGGCGGCTCCCCATTGAGGAGGGTATCGACGAGTGCGTCTCGGTCCGCCAGGCTATCTCCCCTGGCCGGCGCATTGGCCAGCGCTTGGGGCAAGGTGGCAAAGCTCTCCTCCAACAGGCCGACCAGGTCGATGGGATGACGCCAGGCGTTCGACTCCTCCATGCGGGCGGCGTCGGCGTAGCCCATGACCAGGCTGGTCAGCACCGGTTCGGCCAGCTCCCAGCCGGCGATGTCCAGCGCCTCGAACGCCTTGTTGGTAAAGTCAAGCGGATGGCCGACGTCGATGTAGCGGTGGTCGGTGACGGCGCTAAAGAGCATGTCGGCCATCTGCCGGTGGTCGGCGCCGGCGTGGATGGCCGAAACGATGCAGCGCTCGGCGCCTTCGGCGTCGCGCACGTCGATAAAGCGGCGGAACCATCGTTTGAGCGTTGTGAAATCAGCGGCTTCCCCCGGCAGCGGGCGCACGTAGAAGCGCGGCGGCGAGCCGGCGCAATCACGCGCCACCGCCGCCAACCCCTGGTAGAGCGCCCGCGGACGCTCTTCGGCGGCCAGGTGGGGCAACAGGTTCATCATGCAGACTAACATGGTTAAGCCCTGCCCCCAACCCCGCTGGCGATATTCGGCCCCAAACCGCAGCCCTGTGCGGAACGGCTCTACCGGGTCGCCATTGTTGTCGAGCAGCGTGAGCACAGCCTTGCCGATCACCAGCGGAATGTCGCGTTCCAGCCCGACGCGCAGCCGGTCGCGCTGGTGGGTGCGGGCATCCACCTTGGGCGCCACATCCACCCAGATTTCATCGCCGCGCACCTCCACCGGGAAGGCGCGCACATCGTCGGCAAACTGGTCGAACGCGCCGCCGGTTGCCAGATCGAAGCGAGCGTAGTGCCAGTAACAGGTAAGGATGCCATCGTTGACAGAGCCTTTGTCCAGTGGGAAGCCCATGTGTGGGCAGCGATTGTCCACACCGTAGACCTGCCCCTGATGCTCAAAGAGAGCGACCGTGTGGCCCTCGACCTGGACGGTGAGATAGCCGCTCTTGCGTAGCGCGCCCAGAGACGCGGCCTGTACAAAGTGCCTGGCGGTTGCGCCGTTGGTGTTCGTCATGGCTCCTCCTTGTCGGAACGCCGGCCACGAGACCGGCCTCTAAGCGCCGACCGCCCAGGCCGGCGTCGCCGAAATACCTCTCTCCCAGCGTACTACATCCCTCCCCTCTCCACTCTGCCCCACGGATCGGGATCGACCTGTACCACGGGACAGGTTCATTGATCTTCGTCAAACGATCGGTGCGCTCACGGCTCACCCGCCCAAAAATTCCACACTCTTGGCGTAGAACTCATCATCGGGCGCCAACTCGGCTGCGCGCTGGACGTAGGGCAGGGCAGCGGCCTCATCTTGTGTTTGCACATAGGCGGCCCAGCCCATGAGAAAGTGGGCGGCGGCCAGTTCTGGGTCATAGGCGAGCGCCGATTCGGCCGCGCCCGTGATCCAATCGGCCAGCGCCTCTTCCCACCCCTCGGCCACCGTGCCCACAATCAGCGGCGTGTCGGGGATAAAGGCGCCGTCCACCCAGGCCTCGTCGCGGATCAGGTCAACTGCCGCCTCAAAATCGCCATAGAAAATGTGCGCCAATAGGGGATAGGCGCTGTCGGCAATCGCGTCGCGCTTTGCCTCGGCGTTAAGGCGGATCGCGGCGCTATTCCATGTGAAGACCTCGCTAGGGTCGCTCACACTGAGCGTCAGCGCCTCATCGATGGTCGCCAGCGCGTCTCTCCACAGCCCTGCCTCGACCAGTTGTAGCGCACGCGCGTTGATCTCGACCAGCGGGGCAGGGGCGTCGTCGGGCAGCGGCTCCAGCAGCAGCGGCGCCATCTGCGCGCCGTCCCACCGGTGGATGGCATATTCCACCCGGCGCACGCCACAGGCGTAACAAAAGACATAGTAGTCGGTGGCGTCGAGCAGCACCTCTTCGATGCCGTCACCGTTGAGGTCCGCCAGTTGAGCCACACCGGGGCTGGAGCTAAAGCCGGACAATTGTTGGGTAAGCGCGCCGTCGGCGTAGCTGAACAATCCATAGACGCCGCTGTGCGCGCCGACGCCGCCCTCCAGTTGAATCCAGAGATGAGTCGGCTCGATCAGGGTCTGTGTCACGGCGCCGTCGGCCACAAAGTCAGGGGCCAGGCCCAGATTGGCCGGGTCGCCGCTTTCGGCCAGGTCGGCGCGGGCGAGCGCCCGCCATCCGCCGCCTTGCGCCTCATCGACGGTGTAGACGGCCAGGATGTGATGCTGGGGCGGGTCAAAACCGCGCAGGCCGTAGGTGTAGGCCACCCACAGCGGCGTCTCATCGGGCGTATTGACAAGCGGGAAGGCGCGCACGCCTTCGAGGCCGGGGCCGCTGTCGCTCGCGGATATGCCCAGCTCGGTCACCAACAGCGATTCTAACTCAGCAGGGTCGACTTCGGCCGGTGCTACAGGCTCTTCAGGGGTCGGCGTCTCTGTTGGCGCCGCGGTTGGGGCTTCAGTGGGGGCCGATGTCGCTGTGGGTGGGAGGGAGGTGGGTGTTGGGCTGGGACAAGCGGTCAGCAACAGCAGCAGCGGTACAAGTAGCAGAAGCACCCGTGGGCGCGCGGTCTTGAGCGGTTTCATCATGTGCGTTCCTTTGGTTATTATATTTTGCTCTGTTTGAAAA
>JAHDWG010000016.1 GCA_023384495.1 Caldilineaceae bacterium | reverse complement strand
TTACCCCACCGAGCAGGGTCGGGCGGTCAACACATTGCCTGCTGACTCACCCGCGGGCGTGCTGGTGAACTCGGTGCTCAAGCGCTTCGTCTTCGGCTGGCGCAGCGGCGAGTTCCCCCAGATTCTGTTTAGCTCGTTGATTACGTCCGAGACGCGCATCCACTACTATCGCCAGCCATTGGTGCGGCTCGAACGCATTGCGCCCTTCCTTTATATCGACAACAACCCTGCGCCCGCCTTTGTGGATGGCGAGGTGGTCTGGCTGATCAACGCTGTCACCACTACCGACCGCTATCCCTATAGCAAGCAGGAATATCTGGGCGACAAGTCCATGAGCCGCACGCCGGATATGATCGAGACGCGTCGGGTAAACTACGTCGAGGATTCGGTCAAGATCACGATCAACGCGGCGACGGGTCAGGTGCAGTTCTATCAGATCAGCGATGCGCCTGTGGTGCAGACGTGGGCGCGCATTTATCCCGACCTCTTCACCGATGGCGCCGCCATGCCCAGCGGTGTACGCCAGCAACTGACCTACCCCACCCATCTCTTTCATATCATCTTCGACGATGTCTACATCTACTATCACATGGACGACCCTCTTTATTTCTTTAACATGGAAGATATGTGGGACGACGCTGACGAGGTGCTTGGCCCGCTGTTGGACCAGGGGAAAGCCATCACATTTTCAATGGAACCCAACCATGTGTTGCTCGAAACGGGAGGGCTGCTGCCGGAATCAGCCGCCGGTCATCAGTTTGCCATGACCATGGCCTTCACACCCGAAGGCGCGCGCAACCTGCGCGCTGTGCCTATCGCCTATCAGGATGGTGATGATTATGGCCGCCTACTTGTCTTGCAGGTGCCCAAAGGACACTTCGTCCTCAGTCCAGAGCAAGCCGATGCGCTCATTGACCAGGACCCGGATATCTCGGAGAAGATTTCGTGGTGGAATCGCCCTGGCACGGAGGTGATCCGCGGGCATACATCCATGCTGATTATAGACAACGAGCTCATGTACATCGAGCCGCTGTTCATCCGCTCAAAGCAGAACTCGCTCACCCAGTTGAAGCGTGTGGTCGTCGTTTTTCGCGAGCAGGCCTATATGGCCGAAACGCTTGAGCGAGCCATCCGTCTAGCGCTGGGCGGTAGCGCTGAGCTCATTGTACAGACGGCCCGCTAGGGTCTACGCACCTCGCCACGCAGCGATACATACTTGACAGAGGGGCAAGCAAACAGCGTCGCACCGGCGGTAACAGTGGTCGTCAGCTCACGCCTTCTCCCTTGATTGGCCATACGTCCCGTCTCCCAATGCCCGGAATCTCGGAGATTCCGGGCATTTTCTTTGCCAGGCCAAGACTTTTCTGCGATGATTTCGTTCTATTGGTTACAAGCAGGTGACGCCAACAGGCCGGGCCAGATCCATGCGAGTCCACGCAAACGAAAATGTGCAAACGATGACAGATGAAATGCTGATCAGACGCGCACAGGCAGGTGACTCTTCAGCCGTCGTCACCCTCTATGAGCGCTATAAACAGCGGGTCTATCAATATCTTTATTACCGGTTGGGTGAGGCATATCTCGCTGAAGACTTGACCACCGAGGTCTTCATCCGTGTGATCCGCGGGCTACCACAGCTTCGTGAAGCCAGTCCGTCGCTGCAAGCATGGATTTTTCAGATTGCGCGCAATCTGGCTACCGATCACCTGCGCAGACAGCGCGGCCGTGTCCACGCTCCCTTGGATGAACGTTTGGTTGACCCAGGGCCCACGCCCGAACATTTCGCTGAATTGAGCGTGACCTTCGACCAGCTTCGCAATGCGCTCTACCAACTGACTGAGGATCAACGAGAGGTGGTCTTGCTGCGTTTCATCAATGGCCTCTCGATTGAGCAGGTCATCCAGATCATGAACAAGAGTGAAAGCGCGATCAAAAATCTACAGCTCCGTGGCCTGCGCTCACTCAATCGAATTCTTTCTCGCCATCAGGTTGTCTATGAATAAGCATGAAGTTCAGTTACAAGCGCTTTTGGATGAACTCGACCGCGGCGCGCCGCTGAGCGCACTGCTGGCCGCAATCCCAGAAACCGATGTGGAGACGCGCTCAGTGTTGTCACTGGCGGCGACATTGCGCAGGTTGCCACAATCACAGATGGACGACTCGACAACGTTGATGGCCCATCAACGCCTGCGCAGCGCGCTGGTCGAAACGCTTCGTGAGCCGCCGCCGCACCGCTGGCCCAACTGGATATGGCGGCCATCGTTCAATTTTCGGCTGGCGGAAGGAATTGCGCTTGTTACCATCGCGCTCGTGGGCGGTTGGCTCTTGCTTGGCCGCGGTGATTGGTCAAATGCGTTACAGGGCCTGCTACATCGTGAGCCTGTTGGCGCGGTTCGCCAGGCTGATATAAGTTCTTTCAATTTTGAACCAAGCGCCATGATGCTCTCCGAATGCCAAACGCGCTACGAAGTCTCAGGCGTGTTGGTACGACGCGCCACGGGCCTCGACACAAGCAGCGCTGATCTGGACTTTGGCTATACAGTCCGCCAGGGAGCAAATTATGTGCAGAACATCGCCCTCACGCCCGCCCTGAAGGTGGGCGCTGCGCCAGGCGAGCGAGTGCCCGTTACAGTTCACCTGACGCTGACCGATGCGTGGCTGACGGCTACGCCTGAAAGCGTTGTGCGCATCCGCATTTTGGCCCTGCTACGGGAATCAGACACAAGCTTGCAGAATGCGCCCGATGCGCTGGCCAAGCCAGCCGCCATGATGGAGATCATTGTGCGCCAACGCTGCGCCGCCGCTCAACAGATGCCGACCTCGCCGCTAGCCACACCGGCCGCGCCACTCAGCCCACCCGTCCGAGTAGAACATGAGCGCGAATTCGAGGATGAACCACACGAACAATGCGAGACTGAAGGGCGTGTGGTAGTGCGGCACCCCGTCCTGTCAACGCTGGCCACAAAAAACAACACCGCTTACTCCAAGCTCATGGAGTGGTTCTGCCAGGGCATGGGCATTGGCGAGATCCAGTTGGCCTACGATCTGAGCGCCCGCACAGGCGTGCCCATCGAAGAAGTCATCGCCCTACGGCTGCAGGGCCTGGGCTGGGGTCAGGTGATGATCGAACTGGGCGCCATTCAACGTACAGGCCCACTGAATCCCCCGGGGGATGACAAGTGATGCGGTTACAGTCTGCTTTGCCTTGTAAGCGCACTGAGGCGTCTCTGTAACACACTGTCCTGCAAATGGCATCGTTCTTTCGGTCGCAATGATTTCTATGCAGCACAAACCATGGAATCCATTGCGTAGGAGAAACATTACATGAACATCACGAAACACCGATTTTTTGGTCATGCTGTTCTTGCCTTGTTGCTGATAATCGTCATTGGTCTCCAAAGCGAAGGGATCCAAGGGGCCACCGGGAAGACCGTAAGCCTTCCCGTGGGCGAAGCCGGCAACGAGATCAAGCTGACGGCGCCCGACATCGTTGCGGGAGCTCAGTTTGGGGCCAGCCTTACGGTCTACGGTGACCGTGCTGTGGCCGGCGCGCCGAAGGATAACGGCAACGCCCCCAACAGCGGCGCCGCCTACATCCTGGCGCGTGGAGAAGAAAGCTGGTCGGTTGGCAGCAAACTCGCCGCCAGCGACGGCGCGACAAATGATAATTTTGGCGGCGCCGTCGCAATCGATGGAGACCTGCTCGTGGTTGGCGCTCATGGAGACGACGACGCCGGCGCCAACGCCGGCGCGGCCTATGTCTTTCGCAATGACGGCGCAACCTGGGTCGAGGAGAAAAAACTTACGCCCAGCAACGTGGGCGACACCTTTTTCGGCTATGCGGTCGCCATCCGCGGCAAGACCATCGTGGTCGGCGCGCCCTATTCGGGCAGCGGCGTGAGCAACGTAGGCTCAGTCTATATCTTCGAGGAGACGGATGCCGGCTGGGTGGAGATCAAGCGGCTCACCTCGGGCTTATCCGGGGGCGCCGTATTGAGCGACCTCTTTGGCTGGTCGGTTGGCATCAGCGGCAACACAATTGTCGTCGGTGCATACCTGGATGAGCGGGCCTATCTCTATGCCGAAGGGCCCAGCGGATGGGAGGCGCTGCCGCCGTTGCGCGGCAATGACACACAGGGAGGCCATCGCTTTGGGTGGTCGGTAGCGATTGAGGGCGCAACCATTGTGGTGGGTGCGCCTCAGGAGAGTAGCAACGGGATCAGCGCAGGCGCGGTCTACGTGTTCACCTTCAACGCCGGGAATTGGGGCCAGGCCGCCAAGCTCACCCACTCGGACGCCCACCCCGGCAGCCGCTTTGGGTGGTCGGTGGATGTTCATGAATCGATGGTGCTGGTCGGCGCGCGCGAGAGCAAAGGCATGAGCGATCTTGAGGAATCGGGCGCCGCCTATCTCTTCCAGCGAGATAATACAGTCTGGAACGAGTTACACATCCTCAACGCCAGCGACGGCGCCGACGGTGACCACTATGGCGCCGCGGTGGCCGTAGGCGCAAGCGCCGCCCTGGTCGGCGCGCCGGATCACAATGCGGGTGAACCAACAGCGGGCGCTGTCTATCTGTATCCATTACCCGTTGCGCCAGGGCCCACGCCCGACCCTTCGGAGACGCCGACCGATGAACCGGGGCCTGAGCCATCTGAGACCCCGACGGACGAGCCGTCAGAAACCCCAACGGATGAACCAACGCCGGACCCACAACCGTCGGAGACACCGACGGACGAGCCTACACCCGATCCTAAACCATCGGAGACACCCACGATACCTCCGCCAACTGTGCCGGCGCCGATTTCCACTAACTGTGAGGAGATGACGGCCACTGAACAGACGACCGAAGTCGTGCTGCCTGGCGTAACCTTGCGTTGGGATAGCGCCTTCCATTGCCGCGAAGCCGAGACGGCAGGCGCGTACGGGTTCACCGTGACGGTGCGCAATGAGGGCGTCGGGGCGGCTGCGGGCGCCGATGAGGATACGGTTGTGATCACAGACTTGGCATTAACCCACACAACCCCGCGCCCGGAAGGGCAATCACCGAGCGCAAATGTAACGGTCGCCGGGTTGCCGCTGACGCTACCCGCTGGCGAACAGGGGGAACTGCTGGTTTCAGGGAACTATGAGTTGGTTCAGGCAGGCGCAATGCAACTGGCAAACCTGCATTTTTGTACAAGTGGCGCCTCTGAAAGCGGAGACACATTTGCGCTGGGGCTCAATGCGCATCTTCGAGGCTCAGTCCCGCCGCTTGGCGCCAGCGACATTTTGCCGCCACCGGCTATCTCGGCCATCGAGGTAATCCCTGGCCTTGGGCGTTTGACCATCCGCTGGCGTACAGACCAGCCCACCATGGGCCGTATTCGCGTCCAGGCGGGGTCAGGTGATGGCGCTGTACATATCTACTCGACAGGCTGTGCACGTGGGCAAGAGCACACCATCGTCATCGAAAATCTTGGCGTTGACATCGAGTATGTTGTCCAGATTCATTCAACCAATGACGATGGCGTTGCCACAACCTCTGAGGCCGTGCGGGTGAGCACGACAGCATCGGAAGGCAACTTGCGCACCTATCTGCCTGCAGTCTTGCGCTAACACAGTAGATGGTGTGCAAGGGTCTGGCCGGTGAACCATACCTGATTGCATGGTTTGTCGTGGCGGTACTTGAGTAGTCGCAATAGAGGCTCGGCAGATACGACTGTAACAAGCGCGGATGCTTGTTGAGGCCAGCAAGTCGTATCTGTCGGGTCAACACAGCCAGGCCACGCGTGAAGTGCTTATCGCAAAGGGCGCATCGAACATATGCATCTCGAGATCCTAAAGATCAGGCTTCAAGCCCAATCAAGCGTTAAGGCCCGCAATTCACCGCAGATACACAAGCCGAAAGACGCGGCGCCTTGGCGCGTGCTCTGGCTTGCGTCGCAACTCGATGGCCTCGTTCAGATGGCGACTGTGCACAATGCGCTGCTGGCCCAAGGCATTCTGGTCTACTTTATGGAGGCCAGAAGCGCATCTAGCGACGCCTGTCGCCGCTTCGATCTGATTATACTCCACACGACGGACGAGCCCCACGGAGAAATCGAGAAGGCGATCCGCCAGATTCGCGCAACCTGCTATGCCCCCATCCTCATATTAGCAGATAACCGCGCCAAAGGTTGGCTGCTGACCGCATTGCCGGCAGGTGCTGACGCTGTACTCTCTACAGCCAGTCCCATCGAAGTGATCCTGGCGCGGTGTGCTGCCTTACTCTGGCGCTGGTCCAACCGGCCTGGGTTTGGCAGCGATTAGACCTCCATTAGCAGTTGAAAGCAAATCGAGCCCCACTGCGCCCCAAACGTACACTGCCGAAATTACCGGTCTTGCTTCAACAGCCCCATTTCACTCCATGGGGTACTTCAGCCCCCACTGGGCGCGGATGGCGTCCATCGTCTGCATGATAGCCAGGCTCTCATCCAGCGGCATGATGTCGCTCTCTAGCTTGCCGGCGCGCACACAGTTGGCCACCTCGGCAGCCTCGTAGTTGTACCCGTTTGCCTCGTAAGGGATCTCCACCTCATGGGGTGACTGACCGGCAACCGAGATGGTCATCTTCTTTGGGATCCAAAAAGGAGGGTGGATGCGGATCATGCCCGTCTCGCCCATGATCACCGCATCTTGCGGCGTTGAGGTGCGCACCGCGGTGTAGAGCACGGCCAGTTGGCCGTCGGGGTAGCCCAGAATAAAGGCCGACTGTTCGTCCACGCCGGTCTGTCCCAGCTCGGCCAAGGTGGCAATGCGGTCGGGCGCGCCGAGCAGCATGGATGCCAGCGAAATGGGGTAGACGCCCACGTCGAGCAGCCCGCCGCCACCCAATGCCGGGTCAAAGGCGCGGCTCTCGGGGCGGAAGCCGGCGCGGTAGCCAAAGTCGGCAGTGACCATGCGCACCTGGCCAATCGCGCCCTCGGCCACCAGGCGGCGCACTTCGACGATCAGCGGGATGAAGCGGGTCCACATCGCCTCCATGAGGAAAAGCTTGCGTTGCCGCGCCTCGTCAATGAGCGCCTTCGTCTCCGCCGCGTTGATGGTAAAGGGCTTCTCGCAGAGCACATGCTTGCCGGCGCGCAGGCAGGTGAGCGTGTTCTCTTTGTGCATGGGGTGGGGCGAGGCCACATAGATGGCGTCGACCTCGGGGTCGGCGGCCAGCGCCTCATAGCTGGCGTGGCGGTTGCGGACGCCAAACTCATCACCGAAACGGTCGGCGCGCTCCTGGTCGCGTGAGCCCACCGCAGTCACTTCATGGTCGGCCAGCGCCTGCACGCCAGTCACGAACTTGCGGGCAATGGTGCCCGGCGCCAGAATTCCCCAACGAAATTTTGTAGTCATGCGTTTCCTTTCAGCCCTCTGTATTCAACCATCTTGTATGAGGTAGGCGATACGCGATGGCGTCATACCGGAACCACCGCGAGCCTGGCGCCATCCTTGCCCCGGACACCATATCGCTCGGCAAAAAACCGGATACATTCCGGTGCAATGTCGATCGATTGGTCATCGAATTCGCCGCTCGCAGGATTCGGCCAGGACAACGTATAGTCTCCCTTCGCCTGGCGAAACAGACCTTGGTTCCGCAGCGGCAAAAAGACCTCACCCGGCTCATCGTGCAGCAATAAGGGTTCAAAGTCTAGCTCATAGATTGTTTGGTTATCGCTGTCTTCAAACCAAAGACGCAAGCGATAGTCCTGAATATATTCCGCTTTTCGTAGCCCGCGTTCTTCATGGCCGCGCCATCGGGTTTCGTCACGCGCTACACGGTTCCATTCTTCCCATCTCATCATGTTGAACGCTCCCTGATGCTCATCAGCCAACGACCGAGATTGGCCGGCCACTCATGGCGTTGCTCCATTGCTCAAGCAATTCCACCTCATGCGCCTCCACCCAGGCTTCCACCATCCTCCGCAGCGTGGGCGGCAAGTCTAGTCCGGGTCGCAGCCAACGGCGGCTGCGAATTTCGATTCGGTAATTGCGCACATCGCTCTGGTATCTGACATGCACATGAGGCGGATCATGGTCATTATAATTCATAAGGATGACCAATGCACCTTTCTTGAATGGATGCGAGACCGGGGGCATGCCATTACCTCGCCAAGCCAAGCGGCGTCAAGCGGAAGCTGAACTGGTAGGGCTGCGGCAGCAGCATATATTGGGGCAACACGCCCGGCCCGCAACTGGCGTTGCCCAGCCCACACTGGGCGTGGTCGAGATGCACGGTGATCTCGCCGCGGCGGGGCAGTTCGTGCATGTGTTGCGCCGCGGTCAGGTCGGCGACCGTGTAGTAATGCGCGCTCACGTTGAGCAGCCCGTCCAGCGCGGTGACGCGCCAACCAGCCCCTTCGCTATCGGTGAACGCGGCCCAGCGTACATCGCTCTTGTTGCCGTTCTCTTGCGGGCGGACATATGGCGTGTGTTGCTCCTCGACGCTGCCTCGATAAAGCCCCACCGCCGCGCTCGCTTTGCGGTCGGCATAGCTCTCGTGAGGGCCGCGGCCAAACCAGGTGAAGGCATCGAACGCGGCGGGCAGCGTCATCTCTACCCCAATACGGGGCAACGACGGCGGCTGCTGGCCGCCCGGCGTAACCTGACAGCCGAGCGTGATCGAGCCGTCTGGGTGGATGGCGTAACGGGCCACACAGGCAAAGCGGGCCACATCCGCCGGCACGGCAGCGCTGCGTAGCGACGTACGCGGCAATTCGGCCAGCCCGCGCAACATCTCGCGCACCACTTCAGGGACTCGGTCGCGCAGCGGGCCATCGACCGACCGATAGATTGCCTGGACCAGGTCATAGATGGCGTCGCGGCGGTCAAGCTCGTCCACAAACCAACGCACCTTGTCACCCTGCGTAAAGCCAGGGGCTTCGGCATAGAGAACGCCAAATGGTTGCATGATTTGGGCGACGTTGGTTTCGTCCATCAGATGGGTGAGCAGCCCTTTGATCTGCCCCAATCGTTCGGCCCAGACCTGCGCCGCAACCTGGATGGGGTCAACTACACCGGCGTGGTGAGTGTGCGCCTCCACCACCAGCGCGCCGTCGCCACCCGGCGGAGCGGCCAGCCGGTCCAGCACCGTCTCCATGCGATCCAGCCCCACCTCGCGCCAGCGGATCGCCATCTTCTGGTCGCCCCAGGTGTTGTCGTCGTTGTCGGTGGGCGCGCGCCAGAATTGAAAGGTCGGCCCTGCCAGCAAGAAGGGCCGCTCGCCCGCCAGAAAACTCACGATCCGCCCGGTCATTTTGTCAATCGCGAGGTTGAAGCCAGCGCCGGTCACGGTAACGTGGGCGGCCGTTTCATCGTGACGGAGAGGGGTGACGCTGACCGCGCGCTGCGCCGCCAAGCCGGGATTGGGCAGTCTGGCCGCCATCGTGGACAGTTGGAACTGCGACCAAGCGACCACATGGCCCGCCGGCGCCCAACGTGTCGCGTGCGCCAGGGCAAAGGTCAGCGTGAGCCACCGCTCACCGCCCTCACCCGCGGGCAACCCGGCCAGCGGGAGCGTGATCTCCTCGCTTGCGCCCGGCGGGGTGTGGAGCGCTGGCAGCTCGCCCGCGGCCAGCTCGACGCCATCCACCATGTACGACCAGGTGATGTGCAGATGGCGCAGATCCACAAAACGATAGCGGTTTCCAACGCGCAAGCTGCCTTTCTCCAGATCCACCGCTTCGACTCGCACCGGCTCCAATACCTTTTTGTACTCCCATAGGCCAGGGTGCGGCGTGCGGTCGGGGCTAATCAGCCCGTTGATGCAGAAGGGGCCGTCGTTGGGTTCGTCGCCAAAATCGCCCCCATAGGCAAACCACTCAGCGCCATCTGGTTCACGCCGCCGCAGCCCCTGGTCCACCCAATCCCAGATGAAGCCGCCCTGGACACGGGGAAACTCCTCGGTCAGCGCCCAGTATTCTTGCAGGTTGCCCGTGCTGTTGCCCATCGAGTGGGCATATTCGCACATGATAATCGGGCGTAGATCACCCGGTTTGGCGGCCAGTTGCGCCACCGAGGCAACGCTGGGGTACATGGGGCTGAGGATGTCCACCAGCGGCGCTTCTTCCGCCGGGTTGTAAAGGATGGGGCGGCTGTTGTCGTGCGCCCGCACCCAGGCCGCCATGGCGTCGTGGTTGCGGCCATAGCCCGATTCGTTGCCCAGCGACCAGACGATGACGCAGGGGTGATTCTTGTCGCGCTGCACCATGCGTTTGACGCGTTCGACAAAAGCTTCTTCCCACAGCGGGTCTGCCGCCAGCTTGCCCCAGAGGCCGTGCGTTTCAACGTTGGCTTCGTCGACCACGTAGAGACCGTATTCGTCGCACAGATCGTACCAGCGGGGGTGATTGGGGTAGTGCGACGTGCGCACGGCATTGATGTTGAACTGCTTCATCAATGCCAGGTCCTGTCGCATGGAGGCTTCGCTGATGGTATGACCGGTATCCGGGTCAAACTCGTGACGGTTGACCCCCTTGACCAGAATGCGTCGCCCGTTGACATGGAGCGCGCCGTCGCGGATCTCCACCTGGCGAAAGCCAACGCGGCAACTACGCACATCCACCACCGCGCCTGCGCCATCCACCAGCGACAACACCAGCGTGTAAAGATAGGGCGTCTCATCCGACCATTTGTGGGGGTTGAGCACCGGGTGCGCCAGCGTCAGCGTGGTTTCGCCGCCGGCAGCGACGGCAACCGGCGTGCGCACCGGCTCGGCGAGGATGGGGTCGCGGTGGGCGTCGTAGAGTTGCGCCTCGAGGGTATGCCCTTCGACGGCGCCCGCGCCTGCGTTGCGAACCTGCGCCGTGACATGCAGCAACGCATCGCGGTAGTGTGCGTCGAGCCGCGTGCGAACGGTGAAATCGCGCAGATGTGCGGACGGCGCCGCCCAGAGAAAGACCTCGCGAAAGATTCCGCTCAGCCGCCAGAAGTCCTGGTCTTCCAGATAGCTGCCGTCGGACCAGCGATAGACCTGGACGGCCAACACATTATCGCCCGGCTGCACGACGTCGGTCAGATCGAACTCAGCAGGTGTGCGGCTCTCTTTGCCAAAGCCCACCCCTTTGCCGTTGACCCAAAGGTGGAAGGCCGAATCGACCCCTTCAAAGCAGACGAAGAGGCGCCGGCCTTGCCACGTGCGCGGGAGCGTAAAGGTAGTGCGATAGCAACCGGTGGGGTTATCCTCCACCGGAACAGCCGGCAGCCGGCTGATGTCAAACGGGTAGTCGATGTTGGTATAGATCGGCCTGTCATACTTGCTCGACCCCGTGGGGGTATGGGCCGGGTCGAGCTGCCAGCAACCGGGGACGGTGATGCTGTCCCAGCCGCTCGCATCGTAGTCAGGCTCAAAAAAACGAACCGGCGCGGCTGCCGGATTGGGCGCCCAGTGAAAGCGCCATACGCCGTTGAGCAGCCGGACATAGCTGGACCCATAGCGTTCGCTGGTCAGCGCCTCGATGACACTGCCAAAGGGAGCCGACGTTGCCCTCGGCGGCTCTGCCCCGCGCTGGGTCACACGGGGGTTCTCCCAATCGTGTGTGGGGTTGGCGAGCGTGTGTTGCAGGCGTTCAGTCATCATGCCATCCTATCCTTAGGGCGCCACACAGACAACCTGGACACAGCGCCTCGATGCTGCTGTCTGTCGCCCATTGGTCAACGAGCAAAAAAAGGCGGCCTACCGTAGGGCAGGCCGCCAAATTATAGGGCGGGCGGATTGGGTGTGTCAAACCCTCTGTGTGCTCGGCGTCTCCTTTGCGTACGCTGTGTCCTGCCGTACGCCGCCATTTTCACCGTTATGGCTGACCGCAGGCTACGAAGCCTGCCCGGCAACCCAACGGTGATAGGCGCCTCCGGTTTTACCGTCTCACCAGCGGCAAGAAGAGCCGCGCCGCATTGGCGTCGGGGTCGCCGTCCACCCGCCCCACCAGTGCGAACTCGGTGAAGTGGTCGGCAACGACGGTGACCACCCGGTTGGCCTCATCGACGCCACAGCCAGCACACGGCAACATCGGCTGCCATGCTGCGCCATCCCAATAGGCGAGATTGAGCGTCTTCGCGTCGGTTACGCCAGCGGCGGCCAGTTGCGCGGCGGTGTAGGGGACGCGTAACGTATAGGGCTTGAGGAACTGGGTCACCACTTTGCCCCCCACTGTGCTGGCGGACCCACTAAAGTGGCGCACCCCGCGTAGATCGGTGGGCAGCGGCTGGCGTGGCCCACCCAACCCGGCCAGCGCCACGATCAGGTCATTGGCTGCCGCGCCGGCGGGGAAATCGATGGTAAGCCCGTCGGGACCGTTCACCTGGCCACCCTGGTTGGCCGGCACATTGCCCCCCTGCATGGGCCCACCCCAGCGCGCAAAACCCGATGCTGAGCGCCCACCGGCAACATCAAAGTTACCCCCCACATAGACGCCATTGGATGCAGCGGCAATGCTATAGACCTCGATGAACTGGTCGTTGTACCAGCTTACGCCGCTTCCCAGGGCGCTCCACTGGTCGGCGTGGGTGTCGAGCCGGGCGACAAAGCGCGCGGGCGCCGTCCCAGCTGCGGTGAACTTGCCGACGGCGAAGAGATCAGTTCCAAAGGCCGCCAACCCAAAGACCGCCGCGCCGTCAAAACCGCCGACACCGCCACCGGGGGCCGACCACTCACCGCTAGCAAGGCTGTAGCGGGCCACATTGTTGGCGGCAATGGCGCCTGCCTGGTCAAATGAGCCGCCCACGTACAGGCTATCACCGATGATGGCCAGCGAATGGACATCGATGCTAAAACCGCTGTAGCCCGATTTGGTCACCCCTGGGTGAAGCGGCGCGCCCACCCAATACCACTCATCGGTCAGTTGATTCCAGGCGGTGATGTTGTGCATGACCGAAAAGCTACTCAGATCGGCCGTGTTGGTCCCATACTGGATGGTTTGGAAGTGACCACCAATGTAGACCACAGGGCCGACCACAGCCAGGGCGTTGACATAGGTGCCGACCTCGCCACCCTCTTTGCCGCGCTCGTAGATGCGCGCTCGCGTCCCAAAGGGGCGCCACTGTGCGCCATCCCACAGGGCCACATCTTCGGCAATGACGTTGCCGGCAGCCTTGAAGTTGCCGCCCACGTAGAGCAGCCCGTTGCCCAGCGCCAGCGCATAGACATTGTCATTGACACCGCTGCCCAGCGCCGACCACTGCCCGGTTGTACGGTTCCAGCGCGCCACATGGTTGGCGACAATGCCGCCGATCTGGGTGAAGTCGCCGCCGACATAGAGATCATCGCCATCCACCACCAATGCGCGGATCGTGGCGCTGGCGCCGCCAATGTTGCGCCAACGGCCATTCTCCCACAGCGCCAGGTTCTGCACCGAGACGCCGCCGGCATATTGAAACTCGCCGCCGGCATAGACGCGGCCTTCCTCGTCAACGGCAAGCGCATAGGGCCGGGCTGGGGTATCGCCATAGGCCTGACGAAGGAGGCCACGCCCCAACACCCGCCAGGTTTCGCCATCCCACAGGCCGATATTGTCGATGCGCTGATCGCCGCCAAACTTGTACTTGCCGCCAATATAGACACCACTGTCACCATAGGGGGCCAAGGCAAAGACTTCGTCGTAGTCGGTGTCGTCAATACCTTTGCCAACCTCAGCAAAGGCTGTTCCGTCCCAGCGGGCGAGCAGATCGATCGGCTTGCCCCCCACAGCCACAATACTACCGCCGATGTAGAGCTGCCCACCGTTCACGGCCAACGATGAAACGACCATGGTGAAGGTGTATTGCCCGGCGCGTGCGCCACCGCCAACCCCGGTCCACGCTTCGCCATCCCACAGAGCCAGATGCGAGACAGCCTTGCCGTCGGCCCGGTTGAACGTCCCACCTGCGTGAAGCTTGCCGTTGAAAAATGCAAGTGCGGCTACCTTGGCAGAGTCACCACTATCTTGATTGTGAACCGTGAGACCGCCGCCAAGGGCAACCCAGCGTTCGCCATTCCAGGCGGCCACGCTATTGGCCGGCCCGTTGCCGGTTTGGGTAAATTCGCCACCGACATAGAGCGCATCCCCATAAGCTGTTAGCGCGAGCACCTCGCCATCGGCGGTGAAGTTGCCTTCCCAGTCGAGCTTGCCAACGCCGCCCCCCAGCGCTCGCCACTGCTTTCCATCCCACACGGCCACATTGTTGGCAGGCGTTTCATCGACGGAGACAAAGTCGCCCCCCATGTAAAGTCGCCCATCCACATAGAGCAACGCAAAAACGCGCCCTGGCTGCGGCGAGCCAAAATACTCATCGATTGGCCCGGTTCCATCGCCCACCGGCCCCCACTCAGCGCCATTCCACCGGGCAATGCGGCTGGCGTCCAGATGGCCGGCGACGTCAAAGTCGCCGCCAACGTAGACGGTTTCGCCGTGGATGGCGATGGCGCGCACCCGGCGGTCCACGCCGGCGCCAAGGGGATGCCATCGCTCACCGTCAAAGCGGGCAATGTGATTGGCGTCTTCACCGCCAGCCTTGGTAAAGTCGCCACCCACATAGAGGTCGCCATTCGGGGCCACCGCCACGGCGTACACGGCGCCTTCGATACCGGGAAAGCCAAAACGGCCATCCCAAAATTCATCACCGGCGGCGGCCGGCGTGGTCACGCCGTTGTCGCTTTCCATGGCCTGGGCGGACGCCGTGTTTGAAACGAACACGAGACAAACCAGCACGAATACCAGGGCCTGGCGCAATCCACAACAATTGATCTTCATCCTACGCACTCCTGAACTGATTTCATCGGCCAATTCGATACGGATCATCTATACTGCGCTCTGTTTGAAAACCGGACTCTGCGGAGATATTTACTCCTTCAAGCGACTCCGGTTTTCAAAGCAACCGCTGTATAGTCAAGGTGATGGTCACCGAGAGGTGATATGCGCCGTTGCGCAATGACCGTATCTTATGGGGCAATGGCGATGAACAGGTGGCGCGGAGCGAGACAAGAAGCGCTACAGGGGCGTCACAACCGAGAACACCGGGCGGGCGCCCGGTGTTCTCGGTTGGGTTACGGCTCGCTGGGGGGAGCAAGGAAGTCGGGGAGCGTCAGCGGTCGAGAGATGCTCGGCGCTACGCCAGCGGCCAGCAGCCCGCTTTCACCCGGCTCCCATGTGGTGACGCGATAGCGGTCGAAATCGGCGATGGCCATTTCGAACTGCGAGGACCAGTTGATGACGCCAAAGCCCGCGCCGGTGAGGGGTGGCAGTAGGCTGTTGTCGAGGAATTGCCCCAAGAATTCATCGTTGACATAGAGTCGGATGAAGAGGCCGTCTCGTTCGGCGCCTAGTTTGTTGATGGCGGTGGACGGGTTGATCTTCTCGCTGCGCAGCCAGGCGTCGCCATCGACCGGGTCGAACGTGATCCCCGTCCAGAGACCGTGGTCATAGCGGGCGAGGGCGTAGTTCTGCGTATCGGGAATGATCAGGAACGTGTAGAATCGGTTGAAGGCGCCCTCAATGGCAAAGATCAGCCCATAGGCCGTCTGATAGAAGGTATCGCCTCGGTTGACCTGCACTTCGAACATGCCATTGGCCTGCCCGCTGGAGGGCGCGCCATAGACGCAGACATAGTTGGGCCGCGCCGCGGTGCGGTAGAGCCCGTTGACATAGCCCGCCTGACAGACCTGCTCGCTGTCCACGTACCAACCGCTGTCATTGCGGGTGTAATCATCGGCGTAGACCACCTCAAAGCGATCCATACGGAAGTCGTCAAAGCGCGCGCGTGCGGTAGCCGCCGCCGCGTAGGCATACCAGTTGGCGACGCCAGCGTAGCCATTTTGGGCGAACGAGTTATCGAAGAGCTGGTTAAGGAGTACGCCGTTGACGTAGACGCGGATCTCGTCGCCGAGTCGGCGCGCCTTGAGCACATTTGTTGCCTGGCCCTGGCTGATGACCGGGCTGAAGATCCAAGCGCCACCGAAGCCGTCGTTCGTCAGATCGGTCCATGTATTGCCATCTCGCTTCTGCACCGCGTACGCGCCTTCCGCCGCATCCACCCAGAAGACGTAAAACTGGCTCAGCTGGTCGGGGTCATTCAGGCCAAAGACCAGCCCGTAGACGCTGCCATCGTTGGCGCTGCTCTTGCGCGCCGCCACCTGGAAGGCGCCATCAACCAACGGCGCGGCAGGCGCTGCGGCCATACAATAGCTCTGCGTCGTCTTCATATCAATGGCATACTGGCCGCTCACGTAGTCAATATCGCATGCATCGAGGGTCAGCCGCGGCCACCCACTGTTGGCGTTGCTAAAGTTGTCGGTGAACGCGCCCGTCTGCGGGGTGGCCGTCAGGGTAGGCGTCGGCTGATCGGGGGGGCGCGTGGCCGTGGGCGTGGGTGTGCGCGTCGCCGTGCTGGTGGTGGTAGCCGTGGGCAACTGTTCGCCTTCGGGCGTCACCGGCGTGCTGGTCGCTGTTGGCGTATTGGTGGGCGGCTGGCCCGGGTCAGTGGCCGTTGCCGTCGGCGTGGCCGTTGCCGTCGGCGGTGTGCTCGGCTCGGTGGACGTGGCAGTTGGCGTCTCTGGGTCGCCACGCCCGATGACCGACAGGTATACGCGATTCTTATCGATATCGGGGTCGGGGGTTACCGTAGGCGTGCGAGTGGGCGGATCGCCGCCGCCCTCTTCGAGCACCACGCGATAGATGCTGCGCCCGTGCGTGCCGGCGATGAGTTGCCGCCCATCGCCGCTCACGGTCAGATCGACCACGGCCACGTTGGGCAGGCCGTTGTTGAATGGCTGCCAGCTCTGCCCGTCGTTGAGCGTGCGGAAGACGCCGGTGTCTGTGCCGATGTAGATCGCGCCGGCCTGGCGGCGGTCCAACACAATCGAAGTGGCGGGTATATCAGGCAGATTGCTGCTGATGTCGCGCCAGGTGGCGCCGCCGTCGGTCGTCTTAAAGACGTGACCCGGCGCTTCCGGCGTATGCGTGTTAAAGCCGTTGAAAACCACGTAGGCCTCTTGCGGGTTGCCCGGACGCACGGCAATGCGACTTACAAAGCGATTGGGCAGCGGCGGCTCGGTGACATCATTCCATGTCCCCCCGCCATTAGTAGTCACTGACACATTGCCATCGGATGCGCCCACATAGATCACCTGCGGGTTGGTGGGCGCCACGGCGATGGCGGAAATGTTGCCCTGGCCCTTGCTCAGGTTGCCGCTGATCGCCTGCCACGAGTCGCCTCGATTGGCGGTTCGGTAGAGGCGGTTGGTGCCAAAGTAGAGCACTCCCTCGGTGGATGGATCAAGCGCGAAGGGTGGATAGAAGAGCAGACTGTCCTGCATATCGATGCCAACCGTCTTGACAGGCCACCAGCCCACATAGTTAAAGCCCTGCTCGTTGCGCTGAAACGAGACATTAAAGCGTGTGCCATAGAAAATCTGCGGGTTGAATGGGTCAATGGCTGCAAAGCCGCCATCGCCCACATCGGCGGCAACCCAGGCCCGGTTGGCGCCGCCATCATTGGTGTAGGCCTTGTTGTTGTCCTGCATCCCGCCCTGCAAAATATTGGGGTTGGTTGGGTCAATGGCGACGCCCGTGAACTGGAGCGTTGCCAGGTTGGTGTTCTTGCTCTCCCAGGTATCACCGCCATTGCTGGAGCGCCAGACGCCGCCATCGTTGCCAATCCAGACAACGGATGGGTTTTTGGGGTCAAAGATGATGACATGCATATCGGGATGCAATGTACGGTCTGAGCTGGTGTTAGGCGACAGATCATGCCAGGTGGCGCCACTGTCGCCGGTGCGCACCACGACCCGGCGGATGGTCCAATCGTTTTCGTCCTCGCCCACATAATCCGCCGAACCACCCAGGTAGAGCATGTCGGGGTTGGTGGGATGGACGGCGATCACATTGCTAAACCAGCACTGACTTCCGCAGTAGTTGTAGCCACCCAACGAAATTTGGGTCCAGTTGGCGCCGCCATTGGTCGTCTTATAGATAACCGCCCCGTCATACTGCTGGGGGATGCGGAGATGGAACGTGGCGTACAAGACCTGTGGATTGGAAGGGCTGATGGTCATCAACGCGCGGCCAATCGGGAATTCCGAGGTGTCAAAGGGCGTAATCCGCGACCAGTTGGCGCCGCCATCGGTGCTCTTGAAGACGCCAGCATTCCAAAATGCCGCGTAGAGGGTATCGGGATTTTGCGGATCGAGCAACAGCTCACTGGCGCCCTGGCAGCCCTGAGAACAAGTAAGCAGCCCACTCCATGATTGGCCACCATCGGTGCTCTTGAAGATGCCCATTGGCGGTATGCTGGGGCCGGGAATACCGCTGCGCGATGAGGCCGCATAGAGCACCTGTGTGTTGCGCGGGTCGATCGCGATGCGCTCTAAGGCCACGCCGGAGAAAGCGTCAACGCCCATGCGCGCCCACGTCTGGCCAGCATCGGTCGATTTGAGGATGCCGGCGCCGTAGTAGGTGCCCGCCATGGTGGACTCGCCCGTGCCGGCGTAGATGATGTCGGGGTTGGACGGGTCAAGCGCCAGCGCGCCCATGGCAAGCGAAGCCTGGTCGTCGGTGAGGGGCGTCCACGAGGCGCCTCCATTGGTCGTCTTCCAGACGCCACCCAGAGCCGCGCCCAGGTAGAGCACATTGCTGTCACGCGGGTCAATCACCAGTGCGCGCACGCGCCCGCTGACATCCACCGGTTGCCGGCCCATGACGGAATTCTTAATCGGCGCCGGGCCGATATTCTCCCAGCGGGGCAGTTCCGCCGCGGCGTGGACGGGCATCATGCCTTCGGTCTGTTGCAGGGCGGCGACGCGCGCGTTGGCGGGCAGTGTATCCCGCGGATAGGCGCGTTGGGCCACAAAGTACTCCAGCCGCCGACTGACTTCATCCCAGCGCAGTTCCTCGCGGATCTCACGCCGGATGTCAGGGTCTTCCTCCAGCGCCAGAGTAAACTCCAACGGCGCGACCTGGGCGCGCGCAAAGGAGGCCCAATTGCCAGTGGGGTGATCCGGCAACAGCGTCTTGTCGATCTCGACAAAGGGGATTCCCCCTTGCGCAAGCACATCGGCCAAATCTTGACCAAGCGGGATTGGGCGCGGTTCGTCGCGCCAGCGCATGACGCTGACCAGCGCAACCGTCGCCAAGACGGTCACCATCATGGCGAGCGGTGCGCGCCGGCGCTGGAGCCATCTCATCATGGCCTGAAGGCTCGAATCGGATGGGGTCATGGATGCTCCTTATTACTGATCAGAACGGATTGGGCGGTCGGTGCAGGGCGTCATGAAGGCGTAGCGTTGATCCAACGTAGGATTTGTGCGATGTCGGCGACAGATTGCAACAATGGTACATGTCCTCAGCCATGTTGGCAAACACGGCCCGCACCGGGCTGATCTGGAACAGGCCGCTCGGTGGAGGGCTTCTCCGCCTGACCGCGAAAAAGATCGAGAAGTCGCACCGGCAGTGATCGGCGCCTGCCGACGCCCCTCTATCTGGCCGCACGCCAGCGGCCGGACAGGCTTGCGCAAATGGCGCGCGCTGCCTATACTGTAGAAGTTACCCACTTGCTCAGGCGCAACCCACTGTGGAAGGCGTCGCGCCTCTGGAAGGCCCAGCCAACCGCGTAATCTCTATGCGGATTGGCTACATTAGGAAAGACGCAGAGACCGAAGCAAAGGCGCGCTGATCAGGCGTCGCCCACCCGATCATGTGACAGGTGACTGCGATGAATCGCCCATCCGTCGAGCAGGAGATCAAAGCCTATCTGGCGCGCAGCGGCATCCGCCACAGCGACCATACAGACTCGTATACGAAGCCCGACTTTACGCTCTGGCTGCAAGCCGACCGCCCCTTCTTTCTTGAAGTCAAAGAGAAACGCCAGCCCTACAATCTCGCCAACTGGCCTACCAACCGCGCGCCAGAAGCAGAGCTCTTTATCCTCGACGACTTGACCGTGCGCAAGTGTCTGGGCTATGCCCCGCGCGCTGGCGTGTTGGTGCGCGACCACCTGCCCGCCCGCTACTTCTTTTTCTCCATCATCGACCTGGCGCTCATGCCGCGACAGCGGGTAAACCGGCCCATCCGCCGCAATGCGCCCGACCTCAAAGGCAAGTGGCTGGTCAACCTGGGCAACGCCCGCCGCGCAACCACGCTCGACGCGGTGTTGGCGCACATCCGCGCCTATGTGGAGGCGTTGCCCCATCTGCTGGCGGACCACCACGCGTGCTATGGCGACTATGTGGACGAGACCATCAGCAGCGGCGGCATCGAACGCCGCGCCGGTCACTGGGACGACGACATCCGCAACACGCGGTAGGGGCGCGGCCTGGTTGTAATGGTGGATCGATGTGAGATCAGCTATCGAGAAACTCGACCAGCGTCTCCCTGAGCTTGGGCAGATCCTTAATCTCGCATTCCCAAATCACGAGAACACCCCAACCTAATGTCGCCAAATGGATGCGATGCTCTTGATCCCGCTCCACATTGCGGCTTATTTTTCGCACCCAGTATTCGCGATTGTTTTTGGGAATTCGCGCGCCGCGCTTGCAGTCATGGCCATGCCAGAAGCAACCGTGGACAAAAATTGCCTTCTTGCGCGATGCGAACACAATGTCGGGTTTACCGGGGAGGTCGTCTCGGTGCAGCCGGTAGCGGTAGCCGCTGGCGTGCAGCAGGCGCCGAACAGCCATTTCGGGCGAGGTGTCCGTGGAATGCACGGCGCGCATGGTTCGGCTACGCAATTCAGAGGGTTTTTCGTCGTTCACAATGCCCTTTGGTCAGGCTCTCACTCACTCCACACCAAAATCAGGGATAATAATCTTCAGCGAGCGGTCGCTTTCATGGGCCTCTACAAGGTCGTTGTACTTCTCCAACAATAGCCTCAACTGCCGAAGCGCCTCGGTTCGGTCAAACAGAGCAAGCTCGTCCAAATTCTGGGCGACAAACTACTCAATCGAGAAGATATCCACCTTCTTGGTAAAGCCTGGCTCAAAGGCCTCCGCAAATTGTTTCATGCCTTGCAAAACAGCGTCAGGCGCCAGCAAATACACTCTCCGTCCATTGTCCGCATTCTGTTTAGCCTTCCGGTAGTGGTCATCCGTGGCGCTCTTGGTGACGTGAAACACGGTTGAACCCACAGCAAAATCACCAAGCCTGCCGGTCTGCACGTCAGCAGCAGCGGAACTGTGGTGCTGGATCTCAACCCCCTGTCCTGCAAAGCGCACTTCTAGCTTTGCTCCGACCAAATGTTGAAGCACGGCGCCGGGATTGCCTGAGTGCGCGCTTAGCAATTTCGAAATATACGCCGTAATCGACTCGGAAGCAGTAAAAGGTGCGTCGATGCCCCCCATTTCATGGTACTGGCGCAAGAAAGAAAAAATCTGAGCATACAGGTAAATGACCAGAGCGTTCCCCTGCTCTTCTCGTCTTTCCTCTGGCGCTACCTCCAACGCCGACCGAATGAGTTGAATGAGCTGCAAGCCAGCTCTTTTTGTGCCGGTGCTGGTTCTCCCCAGTTCTCCCCTGCTGGCGCTTGGAGCCAACTCCTTATGCCCGTGATGGGCTAGCACCGAAGAAACACGGTTAATCGTGTGATTGCGAATCGAGCGGTCGGAGAAAAACTTGCCTGAATCTGTTGATGTAGCCTCTTCCAGTTCCGAAAAACGCCAGACGTTCTGCTCCAGGTTGGATAAGACAATCAACGCGCCGTACAGCCGGCCCTTGATCGGCAAGCCATGCTGGCGATCATTGTGCTCCTGTCGCCACTGGGCAAACCCTTGATCCGATGCGAACCTTACTGCTTCCAACAACGTCGCTTCTTGATGCTCCGTCAATTCACGCTCCTTGAAAGACTAATTCAGAGGGACTGACAAAGGTCTGCTCAATTGGAAGATGGGAATGCGTCGGCTTTTCACATTTGCCGTTCGATGTTATTTTCTCCGCCAGAGGCGTTAGCGCGTGTTCGGATATCCAGCGAATTGCAGGCACGCACACAGCGTCGCCAAATCCGTACAACGCCTGGAGATAGGGGACGTTGATCGTGAAGTCGTCCGCCCCTTGAAGCCGCGCATATTCGCGCTCTGTCATCCAACGCACACGGAATTGACCGCGGCCCATCGCAAATACGATCTGTTTACTGCTGCCTCCAACTGGCGTGCGCAGGCACCCCGCTAACCCATCGGTACGAATCTCCGCCCGCGTCTGTTTATCTCGCACCCGTTTATACGCCATTGCATACGATAGACGCTGCCCCATTCGCAGCCGATCCACCCGTTCCCGATGGGCTGCGCTCAATTGTCCATAAATATGCGCCGTTTTTGCCTGCGTCCACCAGCGCTCATCATCATCATCCAGAGTTTCGAGGATAGACGCCACGTTACGCTGGACAGGCGGAGGCATCGGCAGGTTAAGCCGCATCCACTGTAGGTCCTTGTTGCCCCAAATTGCGTCGAGCAGTCGCTTGACCCAGAGCGCCTCCGGGCGAGAGCGAAAGCTGGCCAGCGCCTCCCACTCACCGAGGGGTTCTTGCCCTTGTGCGCCCACCAAAAACATTCTTGGCCTGCTCTGCGGTGTGAAGTGATGGGCGTTCAGCACAAATGCGTCAATCACGTAACCCAGTTGATTTAGCTCCTTCACACTCTCGCGAAAATCCTGGCCCCCGTTGGCGCTTAACCAACCAAGAACATTTTCCACGAGCACCAGCGGCGGCCGGCGATCTCCCATTTGTCTTAGAATGTCTCTAAACCCCCAAAACGCGCCTGAATGCTTGCCGTTCAAGCCCATGCGATTGCCCGCCAGGGAGAGATCAATGCAGGGGAACGAGGCAGTGGCCAAAGTCGTGGTTGGTATGGAGTCAACACGCAGATCATAAATGTCGCTAAGGACATAGCGATCATCTTCACCAAAGTGGTTGACGAACATCTCGCGTTTCTTCGGGTCAATGTCGTTCGCAAACGCCAGTTCCCAACCATCCTGCAATCCAAGTCCAACCAGACCAATGCCAGCGAAATACTCAGAAAATGTGAAGCATTTTTTCATCTTGATGATGGCCTATAATCAACGGAGGCTAGATAAATCTCGCAAGGGCGCTACAAAAGATTATAGCCTCGGAACGCCCAACGACCAAATATAGGCAAACAAACGTTCTGATGTTATAAACTCAATCTCAGGCTCTGGACCAACCAGATAGTATAATCGACTTATGAAGTCGTCAAGCGTCCGAAATTCTTATAGCTACCAAAACCACTCGATCTTGTCGACCGCCTCTTCCTCTCCAGCCACCAACCTATCGACGACACCAAGCGGCCACAGGTCGACTTCAGTCTGCAAGCGGTCGGCCAGCACAGCCTGTAGCGTGAGAAACGAGGCAAGATCGGGTGTTGTCACGAAGCGCGCGGCCAGTTTGATGCGCGGCGAACATCCATTGGGCTGCGCAACCACGCCCAGCGCCGTCATCTGAAACCGCTGGCGGAACTCGGCGCAGTGTGGCTGTAATTGGTCGCGCAGTTGTGCTGCCGGCCGTGGTTGCGAAGGCTTGGGCGCCGCCGCTGTCACTGGCGCATAGACGGTTGCCCGTCCTTTGCCTTCAACCGCCAGATGACCCTTTGCCACCAGGCCCGTCAACCAGCGGGTCGCCGTGGCGCGGCTGATGTGGGCCGCGTGCATCAATCGCTTTGGCGTGACGCCCTGCTCGCGGTGCGCCAAAGCCAGCACAAACGCATCCTCCTCGCCAAGATGAACTGCCAAATTGGGCGGCGCCGCCCACTCGTCGTTGACGCGCGGTGGCTCGACCTCCATGGCTACCGCGATCGTGGTGCGCAGAGCCAGAAAGTCGGCTTCCTGGTCATCAAAACCGTGTTGACGGCAAAGCCGATAGCCGGTTTGCCAGTGGATAGCAGCGTCGGTGTGGCGCTCAATCGCGGCCAACGCTTCGGCCAGATTGTAGTGGGCCTTGAGTTCGATCAGGGGAAGACTGATTCGCTCGGCAATCGCCAACGATTGGTGGTAGCTCTCGATGGCGTCCTCCATGCGGCCATCCACATGTTGAACCATGCCCATATTGAGCCACGCCGTCGCCGTCAACGCTGGGTTGTCAATTTGCTGATAGGTGTTACGCGCTTCGGTGTGCGCCTGAAGAGCATGGCTCAGCTCACCCATCTCTTGATAGAGAAAGCCGAGGTTGCCAAGCGATTTTGCGATCCCCAACAGTTCGCCAATTTCTTCACGAATCGCCAGGGCGCGCTCGGCGTGGGCCAGGGCGCGTTCAAAATCGCCGCGCTTTCGATATAGATTCGCCAAGGCGTCCAAGATTGCGGCTTGGGCGCTGGTGGCGGCCTGCGGCGCCAATGCCAGCGCCTGCAGCAGATCGCGCTCGGCTTTGTCCCATTCTTGTCGGTAGAAATAGAGCCAGCCGCGGTCTTTGAAGAGTTCAGCTAGCTCCGGGTCGGTTGGATCAAAACGTTCGACCGCCTGCTGATAATAGCGCAAGGCATGGAGCGGGTTGTGACCCTCATAGAGCTTGCCCATGCGGCGATAGGCGCGCGCCTGGTTGCCATTCGCCCCACTCGCCCGCAGTGCTCGCCGGCAGGCGCGCAGGGCCTCGTCATGTTGGCCACCGCGCTGGAAGAGGTCGCTAAGCAGGAGTTGGACGGTGAACCATTCGACTCCATTCAGCCGTCTCTCTTCCAGTTGCTGCAAGAGCTCGATCAGCCCACGCAGTTGCAGTTCGTGGATCAGCTCCGCGACGGCTGGCAGCAGGACGCGCAGAGCGCGAGCATCTTGCCCGGCGCGTTGCCAATGACGCGCAGCCAGCAATGCAGCCCCATGCGCCTCATAGTACGCCGCAACCCAACGATGACGCCGGCGGCGGGCGTCGGCAGGCTGGCGCGCATAGATGGTCGCGCGCAACACCGGTGAGAGCCAGAGGCTCGCCCCTTCGTCGCCGGTCAGCAGAAACCGCTGTGCGATCAGCGCGTCCAGTGTGGTTGCAACGCCAAGCATTCGCTCGTGTACAGCCAGCTCGGCAAGCAGGCCACGGGGGAAAACGTCATCGAGCGTGGCCGCGACACCCAACAGCGCCGCCATCGCCGGCTGACGCTCCAGCGTCTGTACAATCTCTTGAAGCGCGAGACGCTGGAGTTCGTCATTGGCGGCGCCCTCGATCATCTGTTGGCGCAAGAGCGCCGCCACTTCTCGGATGGCCCGACTTCGTTCATCAAAAAAGGCGTCGCTGCTGCTGATGCCCGTCAATGCCAGCAGAGTCTCTGTGTAGCGCCCACCATCGACAAACTCATCCGGGTGTAATGGCTCCAGGTAGCGATGGCGCAGAATGGAATAGCGCCACCAACGGGGGTCGCGCCAGGTTGGGTCATCGAAGGGGCGCGGCTGGCCCAGGCCGTAGCTCGGCGCGCCGGGCGCAAGCCGGTTCACTGCCCACTGTAGCACCAGACGCAGCCCGTGCCCACGTTCCTCAGCCGTTGGTGACGCCTCATCCTTGACCAACGTCGGCGTCACCAACGCCGAACTGGCGAGCGGCGAACGTGACAGGGCCAGAGTACTCTGATAGTTGCGCAAGGCATCGTTGACCAGTTGCGTCAATGATGAGTCGGACAACAGATCTACCCCTGATCCTGTGGAGATGTGGGTCATTGGTGTAAAAGGTAGCATAGGTTTCCGAAAATGTCGCTCGACTGATCCCAGAAGCATGAGGCAATTCTGACGCGATTGCCAAGCACTCATTGCCACTGTATGATGGCGAGGACGTCTATCATCCTATCTGGGCGTGCTGCGTGGGGGTGAACTCGCCCACATGATGCCGTATCCGTAGCGCCCGCAACTCCAATCATATCATGCTATCGTTTATTTTCCGTCGAACAACCGACATCATACCAGAATGTCTAACCAGTGACCTACATCGTAGAATACGCAGAAGCTGTGTCGCCGCCCATAGACACACGACCGAGCGCTTATTCTGTAACCCAACAGGAGCACCAACCATGCAACGCACTCATCGACCCGACCGAACCACACACCGGTTATTGGCAGCCTCTGTCACGATTCTCACCGGGTTGGCGTTTGTGTTGTTGCTCCAACTTCTGTTGGCCGGGGCAGCCACGGCTACGGCATTCGCGTCCGAATCCGACACGCCCACTGCATCCACCTGCGCCAATGTGACAACTGTCTCTGTATCCGAATGCATTGCGCTTGTCGAGTTTTTTAGCCAGACCAACGGCGCCAACTGGCTGAACAACAGCAACTGGCTGGCGTTCGACAGCGGCGACGCCCCCTGCAACTGGCATGGGGTGACCTGCGCCGATGGTCATGTCTCTGGGCTGGTGCTGGCGCGTAACCAACTGAGCGGTACGTTGCCGCTTTCCCTGGGCAACCTGCGCGGGCTGCGCCAGCTGCGGCTCGAAAAGAACGCGCTCCGCGGACGCATCCCGCCAAGCGTCTGCAACCTGACGCCGGGTTTGACCGACCTCAGCCTGGCCTACAATGCGCTCTTTACCATGCGGGCCAGCGTAGAACGCTGTCTGCAACTCCTGGAGCCAGACTGGTTGGCCACACAAACCATCATGGTGACAGGTCTACAAATCACCGAGTTTTTCACCGATGGGTTACGTCTTGCGTGGAATCCAATTGCCTATCAAGACGATGGCGGCCACTACGAGATCGCCGTTGCGACGGCGATCACCGGCCCGTTTCTGATCCAGGGCCAAACCACCGACAAACAGAGCGCGGACTATTTGGTGACCGATCTTGAGCCGGGGCGCGCGTACTACGTGTCGGTGCGAGCCCATACCCCCGCCCACGATGACCAACCCAATCCACTTTGGGGCGCTCCAGCCCGTATTGCCGGGGTTACAAGCGCAACGGCGGGCCGGGTCTTGCTGGCGGCCTACTTTGCGGCGGACAACAACCTGGCCACAGAGATCGACGATGTCAAAGAGCGTTTCCGCAGAGGCTCCGCATTGAATCCCAACATTCAGGTGACGCTCTTGGTGGATGGACAGGATGATGGTGACACGGTAGTGTTCGAGATTGCGCGAGGTTCGATCGGCGCCACGACCGCGGTTGAAGAACACTGGGGTGTCCGCGAACTAGACACATCGGACCCGGCTGTGCTGGCATGGTTCCTGCGCTCTGCCCGCACGTCCTTCCCCGCCGAGCGCACGATCGTAACGCTCATGGGGCACGGCATCCCCCCAACCCCCAAGGTGACCTGGTCGCCGGTTGTCACATCGACGATCATGAGCAGCCGGTCGCTGGGCGAAATCCCACCACTGCCCAAGGGCCACGAGTACAGCCCGTCGGATCTGACCAATCGAGGCTACATGAGCACCATCGATGTGGGTCAGGCGCTGATGGAGGCCACCGACAACGGCGCCGCCCCATTTGACCTCGTCTTCTTTGACCAATGCTTCCAGGGCAGCCTGGATGTGCTGTACGAGGTGCGCCAGACGGCCAACGTCTTTGTCGCTTCACCCAACTATGCCTGGCTGGTGGCGGCCTATCAGAAATATATCACCCAGCTGACGCCAACCGCAACGCCCGAAGAGATGGGCCAGGCGATCATCGATCTCTATCAGGGTTCGCTCGACAATCGCCATCCGAACACCATTTTCTGGTTGCGTAGCAGCGACATCGTCGCCATCGCCGATGCGGTGAGCGGCCTGGGGGATGCACTGCTGGATGCGACGCGGGGCGGCGAAACCCAAAGGATTGCCAACGCCGTGCGCCAAAGCCAGTATGTGGACACCACGCAGTGTGGCCGCCAGAACCTCCAGCTTGGCCCACCCGACGAGTTGATCGGTCTGGAAAGCTTTGGGGCCCAGTTGAGGCAAGAGTTCGGCGCCGGTGATGCGTATGGGGTTGCCGACGCGCTCGAGGCCCTCTACACAGCCATGCAGCCGGTTGAAAAACGAACACGCATCGGCCGCCCCTACATTGCGCCCGAGGAGATGTGGGATTTCGGCAATACGCTGACCGTCCTCGCACCGCTGCCGCGCAACTCCCCGGCGGATGTGGCCTGGCGCGCCAGCCTCTATCGGGCGGATGCGCCGTTCACCGCCACGTGGACGATTGACCCGTCGCAAACCGTCACCGTGACCGACAGCCTGGCCTATGTCAAGGAGGGACGTTGGGATGAGTTTCTCGCCGAATGGTACACCGAGCTGACGCCGACGGTGGGCCAGTGGTGCCATTATATTCCGCCACAGCAAGTGCTCGCGGATGAATCCGAAACACTCGTGCTCAGCGTGGCGCGCCACGAGGGCAACGGGCTGCAACTCAACTGGACGCCGGCTGATGACACCACTGCCGCGGGGTATTCCCTCTATCACCAGGGGCCATATGACATCAGTTGGACTGGCCGCAAACGGCTTCCCATCGAACAGCAGGCAGCGAGCTTGACCCAGTTGGACGCAGGCATCCATCGCTTTGCCCTGCTGGCCCGTAACGCGGAGGGGGAATTTGTTGCCCAGTCGAACGAAGTTATTGTCGAAATCGACCCCGATGGCGCTGTCACACAAAAGACCTTTCTGCCCCTGATCAGTCGCTAACGGTGCGGTTGCTTTGCCATCGGCAGTTTTGATGGTGTAGAGACTCATGAGACAGCAGCGACGCCTATCGCCACCTCGGTGATGGGCGTCCTTCTGTTATGTAACAACCACCACTCGCCTAGCAAGCGGTCTGGGCATTCCGCAACCACCCCATCCACCACCCCAACTTCGCCACCTTCCAGTTGCTGACTGCAGACCTGCGTCGCCGCACCGAATAGGGCGTCGCCTGTGCCGCAGCCTCGTTTGCCAGCTTCCCACCACCAGCGGCCCCCACACGACGCGATTGTGACGCGAATACCTCCCGCAAAGGCCATCAATATCCTTCGTCGCCCGCTATGATCAACGGCAGGAAGTTGTGAAATAGGCGCAGCAGAGGAGTAATTCCCATGAAAGCCAAAGCCTTGTTCCACATCCGTCTCAGAGATGGACCGCAACCAGAGCCGGTCGAGTGCCACGAGTTTCGCCACCTCTTCGCCAATTCATCGCCAGCCAGAAGGTGGCGACCTACTCGTCATTGGCTCCTGCACGTATGCCTGTTGTTACTTGTCTACGTGCTCTGCGCTTGGGGAATTCGCCTGTTTGTCTAGGCCGATGCACCCTGCTTCTACTTGAACATTCCAAAAGGAGAACACAATGTTACGCCGAATCTACTCCACAACTTGTTGGGCAGCGCTTCCGATCTTCGCGCTCCTGGTTTCGCTTGCGTCCTTTATACCCGTAACGCCCCTCTACGCCGCACCCGCGACCCAGGCTGTCTCGACCACTGTGGAGTTAACCACCGTGGCCGATGCCCGCACCCAGAGTGGTAGTCCAGCTACGAACTTCGGCAGTGGTCTACTCTGGGTGGGCCACCCCAACGTCCATTATGCCTTTGTCCAGTTTGACCTGAGCGTACTGCCCGCCAATGCTACCATTGATGCCGCCGAGCTACGCCTCGACTACACCGGCGTCTACACCACACCCAATACAGTCGAAATCGGGCGGGTGGAAGCCGCTTGGAACGAAGCCACCCTCACCTATGCCCTGCCCCAACCGGACATCACCTGGGGTGGCCCGGTGCAGACGGTTGACACCCCTGGCCTGATCCACTGGGAGGTGGCTGCGCTGGTGCGGCAATGGCACACCGGCAACCGGCCCAATCATGGCTTTGGCCTGCGCGGGCAGGACGGGCCGCTCGTCTCCTTCCGCTCGCGCGAGAGCGCCAGCGGCGGGCCGACGCTGGCGATCACCTACACCCTCCCACCCGATGAAGGCGGCGCCCGCCCCGACCTGGGCGACGCCCCCGACAGCAGCAACAGTCTGGGCATCGTCAACATGGCCTACCCCGGCGTCCCCGGCAACTTTCCCACCGTCTGGGGCAGCACCCCCGCCGGCCAACCCGCCGGCCCGCGCCATGCGAACCAGACGGGCGAAGGCATTTTGGGCGCCCACCTCTCACGCGAGCGCGAGGCCGACAGCGGCCCCGACCAGGATGGCGTCAACAACATCCTTAACGGTGGCCTCGACAACGCCGACAATGACCGTGGCGACGACGGCTGGCGCAACCGCAACATCCGCTTCTTCGACTGCCGCCGCCAGACGCTGACGGTCCGCGTCAGCAAGGCGCCCAATGCCACGCTCAACCGGATGTATCTCAACGTCTGGTTCGACGGCAATCGCGATGGCGATTGGGACGACATAGCCCCGTGTCAGCCCCTCGATGGCGGCCCGGCCCAGGCCAGCTACGAGTGGATCGTGCAAAATTACATCGTAGACATGACCGCCATCCCCGCCGGGGGCTATCTCGACTTCCAGGTCAACACCGAGCGCGTGCTCAACCAGACCGAAGGCCGCCCCCACTGGATGCGCTTCATGCTCAGCGAGGCGCCCGCCATCGCACCAGCGGGCGGCCTGCCCGACGGGCGCGGGCCCCATCCAGACGATGCCCCCGGCGGCTATCTCTTTGGCGAGACCGAAGATGTCAAGCAAACACCGCCACCCGCTGGCGAAGAGGGCGTGCTGGTGGTCGAGAAGAGTGTCCACACGGAGACCAGCCCGGTCCTCTTTGGCGACATGGTGACTTACGAAATCGTGCTGCGTCATGAGGGTGGCAGCCAGCCGCTGCAGGCCGAGCTGCGCGACGAACTGCCCTACCCGCTGCACATCCACCCCCAGATTGTGGACGGCGCGTTCAAGTATGCCGCAGTGGAAAGCCCCACGGGCGGGGCCGGCCCACTGCTGGCAACCCTTGATCTTCAGACGTACCCCCTTCCCCAACCTCCCACCCAGATGATCAAGTGGCAGGGGACGTTGGCGCCCGACAGCGAGATCAAGCTAAGCTTTGATGTGCATGTCCTCCCGCTCTGCGGCCCGAACGAACAGACGCAGGCGATCCGTAACCTGGCTGAGGCGCGGCCGCGCGACGGCAACGCCATCACCGACGAGGTGACATTCAACGCCGCCTGCCCAGGTTATGATGGCATTGTGATCACACAGCATAGCCCCATCACGCCCACTTGGGATTCAGTCCTCGGTGGGCAAAACCTACCGCTCCGGGCCGAGTTGATCAATAATGGCCCCCTCACGGCAACGGTGGCGCTCTTTCATAACCACTCGACCAATCTGCCAGAGGCAGCTGGCGTGGCAGCAAACAAAGATCGCTTTCTGGAGCGGCTGACCCTTGCCCCTGGAGCCACCCAGCAGGTCGATTACACCCTGCGCATGGAAAGCGAATTCACCGATGAATTGATGTTGCCCACCGACTTCGCCGTCGCCAGCAACCTCACCTTCTGCATCCTGCCCGGCGGTGCGGACTACGGCGACAATGCCTGCCCCGACCGGCAGCGCTATCCACACCTATGGGGGCAGGCCGCGCCCTTGACGGTGACGGTGCGTCCCGGCGACCTGGGTGATGCGCCCGACAGCACCAACCATGCCGGCGTGGCGATGAGCGCCTATCCTGGTGTGATGGCGAATTTCCCCACCGTCTTTGACCCGGCGCTGGGCCAGCCGCAAGGGCCGCGCCATCGCTACCCGCGGCCCTTCCACCTGGGACCGCGCGTCAGCCGCGAGGTCGAAGCCGACATCGGCCCCGATCAGGATGGACCAAACAACATCGAACCCGCTGCCAATCTTGCCAATCTCGACGACTTCGATGATGGCTCACGGTTGACCAATCTGGCCGATTGCCAGCCCGCCACCGCCGAAGTGCTGGTCGCCATCAGCCCACAGGCATGGAACTGGTTCGTGGCCAGGGAGCAGCCCGCCTATCTCAACGTCTGGATCGACAGCAACCGCGATGGCGACTGGGACGATGGCTTCACCTGCCAATCGCCCACCGGCCAGCAAGCCGATGTGGTGGAACACATCCTCATTGACCAACCCATCGACGTGATTGCGCTTGGCCCCGGACTGCACGCACTCACCTTCCAGACGAACCGAGTGCGCTGGCCGGCGCAACTGGCGAACCAACCGGCCTGGATGCGCTTCACGCTGAGCGAGCAGCCATCCCACAAGACTTTGGTCCACGGCGCCATCAACTACGGCGATGGCCGCGGCTATAGCATACCGTTCCAAACCGGCGAGACCGAAGACCATCTCTTCAAACCGGCGGGTGGCGCGCATGATGGGCCAGACCTGGCCGTCAGGCTGGCCGGGCGGGTGACACCGGACGGCGAACAGGCCCACTTCAAGATCGAAGTCACCAATCGCGGCTCACAAGCGGCCAATGGGGCAACCTTGACCTTCCAGAAACCGGAACACCTGCGCGACCAGAAGATTGTGCTCTTGCGGGCGCCGGGCATCCCCAGCACAGATATCAAAGACACCGGCGAGGCGATCCAGTTTTTGCTCCCCCACATCGAACAAAACAACATCATCGCCATCCTCATTGGGCTGACGATCCCGGCGATGGACGGCGGCAGCAAAGATGTGGCCTACAGCGTCCAGGTCGAATTGGAGGGCGACATCGACTCGACCAACAATGAAGCTAGTGAGACGTTACCAGGCTTGCTGAGTTCTCCACTCATCGGCGTCTTGATGGACTACGCCGACGATACACTGGCCGATGTCTTGATCAGCGGGCGTGCTGTGACCTGCCGGACCCAACCCACGTTGGCCGGCCAGGCGGCGCCCGACAGCACAGTGGAGATCATGAGCGACAGCGCTCTGCTTGGCGCGGCTCAGGCAGACACCAGTGGCCGCTTTGTCTTCTCCGCCGACTTGGGCGAAGGTCTGCATCGTATCTGGGTGCGTTACCCGGCGCCGGTGGAGGGTGCGACAGCCGGCGTTGCACCGCTGCTGGGTGAAGAGCCTATCTACTATCTGCTGCTCAAGGTCGACCCGTCCTTGCCCATCGACCCGCTCAGCCTGACCTTTACCGACAGCCAGGGACGCACCCTCCGCCCGGTGACACTGGGGTATTCGTTCGGCGTGACCCAAACGGGGACGATGCTGCGGAGTGGCGAGACGTACACGGTGGGCATCGACCGCTGTGGCAATGACCCCAATGTAATGATGCAATGGGTCTTCGAGGACATCTACATTTCAAACCTGCTCGATAAGGCTGGCAATGGCCGCTACACTGGCAGCTTTACTTTCGAGCCAGCAGTCCAGAGTGCGGAGTCTGGCGCCGACAGCCCCTTATACCTCATTGTCACGAGCGGCGGCCTCGAACAGCGCTTTGCGCTACCGGTGCAACCGTGGCAGCCCGGCATCGTACGCGACGCACACACCGGGCAGCCCCTGGCCGATGCACACGTCACGGCCCGTTCCATCGCCAGCCTGGCGCAACTCGAACCGCAAGTGACGGATGCTGACGGTCGCTACAGCTTCGATGCGCCTGCCGGTGTCTACCAGTTGGAGGTTGTGCGCGACGGTTATCAGCCCTATCGCACGGGAAGACTCATCGTGGAGACAGGCGTCTTGGCGCAGGAGATCGCCCTGACGCCGGTGACGCCAGAGGCCACAACGCACACGATTTACGTCGATGAGCACGGCTTCTCGCCGGCGCTGCTCACGGTCGAGCCGGGAAGCGTGGTCGAGTGGGTCAATGTCGGTTTGGATGAACACAGCGTGGATGGCACCGGTTGGGAGAGCGGCCACCTTGCGACAGGTGGAGGCTACAAAGTCCAGTTGAATGTCGAAGGAGCTTACACCTACCGCGACACTGGCAGTTGGATGAACACGGGCGCCCTCATCGTGGCAGTCGAGGATGAGGCGCTGCCCACGACCAGCAGCCGGCTCTTCTTGCCGGTGGTGGCAAGGTAAACCCTGCATACGGGTTGATGGATCGACCATCGGGGGCGTTGCTCTTGTTTTGCTGACAAAGGCAACGCCCCTGCTTGATCAGGCTGGAACCGCCGCCGATTGCAGTTCGCGCGCCGGGTCATAATCCAGTGACTGATGGCGGAAGTAGGTATTGTAGAGCTCGGCGTAGTGGCCACCCTGCGCCATGAGCGCATCATGGTTACCGGCTTCGATAATCGCCCCCTTACGCAAGACGATGATACGGTCCGCCGCCTTGATAGTCGAAAGGCGATGGGCAATGACGATGGCCGTCCGGCTGGCCAACACCACATCTAGCCCCTCTTGAATCTGCGCCTCGGTGAGTGGGTCCACGCTGGCGGTGGCTTCGTCCAAGATGACGATGGCCGGGTCTTGCAGCAACACCCGGGCCAACGCCACCAGTTGCCGCTGCCCCATGGAGATGCCGCGGCCCTCTTCGCTGATCGGCGTCTCCAGCCCCTGGGGCAGCGCATCGAGCCAGTCGCCCCCACCAACTTGCCGGGCGACAGCAATGACCTCCTCGTCAGTGGCGGTGGGCTTGCCATAGCGGATGTTGTCGGCCACCGTGCCGGCAAAGAGAAAGGGCGTCTGCGGCACAATGCCGAGATAGCGACGATATGCCTCCAGGTCAAACGTGCGGATGTCCTGCCCGTCGATGAGCAGTTGGCCGCCCTGAAACTCATAGAAGCGGGCCACCAGCTTGCCCAGGCTCGACTTCCCCGCACCGGTGTGGCCCACCAAGGCGACCGTCTCCCCGCCGCTGATGGTCAGATCAAAATCCTCGAGCACCTGCTCCTTGTCTGTGTAGCGGAAATCCACCTGGCGAAACTCCACACGCCCCGTGGGCTTGTCCACCGATTGATTGCCGGTCTGGGTGACGCGCGGCTCGGCGTCGATCAGGGCAAAGACCCGTTCGCTGGCCGCCAGCCCCAGCTGGAACTGGCTCCAGAACGAGGCGATGCTGATGAGCGGGAACCAGAATAGGTCGATGCTCACCACAAAGAGATAGAGGTCGCCCGCCGAAACCACGCCGTGGATGACGCTCATGCCGCCAAAATAGACGACGATGGCCGTGCCAATGCCGGCGACCGTGCCCAATACGGGGAAAATGCCGCTAAAGACATAGCCCTGGCGCAGGCTGAGGCGATAGGCCTGCGCATTCACATCGCGGAACTCATCGTAGATGCGCTGCTCCTGGCGAAAGCCCTTGGCCACCGAGATGCCGGTGATGCTTTCTTGCACGGTGGCGTTGACCTCGGCCAGCACTCGGCGGGCTTGCGTGGTGGTGCGGCGGGCAATGCGCCGAAAGGCCAACGCGATAAAGACAACCACCGGCGCAATCGTCAGGGTGATCAGCGCCAGCCGTACGTTGATAAAGAGCAAGATGCTGACGACGATCACCACGATCAGCACCTGGCTGATCAGGTTCAGCGTCAGGGTGACCACGTTGGAGAAGTCCTGCGTGTCGGACGTGACGCGGCTGACAATCCGGCCGGTGGAGAACTCGTCGTAAAACGACATATCGCGCGCCAGCACCGCATCGAAGGCGTCCTGGCGCAGCTTGAGCACCACATCGCCCACTGTGCGCGCCGTGTAGCGCTGGCGGAAGAAGTTGAACGTCCACGAAAGCGCGCCCGACAGAAAGACCGCCACCACCAGCCACGCCGTGCGCTGCCAGATGCTCTCGCGCAAGTCTGCCGCGCCTTGGAGCTGATCCAACCCGCGTGCAATGAGAAAGGGCAGCGCGGCGTCCATGGCGGCGTTGAGCGTGATCATCGACGCCACCAGCGCCATCTTGGGCAGGTGCGGGCCGAAGTAGCCCAGGATCCGCTGCAACAGGATGCGGTCGCTATATTCGCGGTCATACGCCTCGGCGTCGAGGCCATCCATGATAAAGCCCATGATTACTCCTTGTCTCACTCATAGCGCGCAAAAATTCTCCGATACAATTCACACCGCCCCATCAACTCCTCATGCGCCCCTTGATCGACGATCTCGCCCTGGTGGATGACCAGAATCCGATCCGCCCGGCGGATCTGCGAAAGGCGGTGGGTGATGAGCAGCGTGGTGCGCCCTTCGAGCACCCGGTGGATGGCGCGCTGGATCTGGTCTTCGGTGGCGCTGTCGATGGCGCTGGTCGAGTCGTCCAGGATCAGGATGCGCGGG
>JAHDWG010000015.1:25231-36038 GCA_023384495.1 Caldilineaceae bacterium | reverse complement strand
CGGACTGAATTACGTGGAAGTTTGTTGAAAGTATGGCGGCTGGCCGTGACAGCGGCGGCGCAAACCTGGCGGTAAGCGTCTCAAGATCGTCCCAAATGGAGGAAGTTGCGCAAATGAGGCGGTTGAACGGTCTGCCGAATGCCTGTTCGTCTATTATCGTTAAAGCAACAGCGATGATGAGGGACAGGCCGAAATTGGCGTCGCCCACATCCATCAGGGTTTGGCGGCCTGGCAGGCGATAGGGGTCAGAAACCAAAGAGCGAGACCCAAGGAACTGGGTCTCGCTCTTTATTACGTACTCATGTGACGCCGGCCTCGATTGGGAATTCTCGGCTGAGCACAGTCTCTACCGCTCAGAATCCATGAGACGCGCGTAACGTAACTTACGTCGTCCGCCTATGCCCTCACTCCTGCGCGTTGGTCTCCGTCAGCGGGTTTGTCGCCGTGATCGGCGCCGCCGGCAGCGGCAGCTCGCCATTCGCAGGCGAGGCTTCTTCCTCCGGCTCCGCCGTGGCCGGTGGCTCTTCCTCTGGCTCCGCTGTCGCCGTGGGTGGAACCGGCGTATCCGTTGCCGTGGCCGTTGCTGTCGGGGTTGGCGGAACGGGTGTGTTCGTGGCCGTGTTGGTAGCCGTGGGAGCAGGAGTATCCGTCGCCGTGGGCGGAATCGGCGTATTGGTCGCCGTGGCCGTCGGTGCGGCGGCTTCCCCAGCGCCGGCAGCCGCTGCACGGGTGTAGGCAAAGAGCGCCGTCGCCTGCGTGCTGAAGTCATTGGTGGCTACCAGCACCACAATCCGCCCGCTATCGATCCGCTCGCCGTTGGGCCATCGCTCCGGCGCCGTAAAAACCAAGGCATAGTTGCCGTTGACGTCGGTCACGCCCGTGGCATACTGCTCGTTGCGACCATCCCCCTCGCCTTCGCCGTCAAACGCGGCCAGATAGAGGGCAATCGACGTTGCGGGCGGAAAGCCGCTCCCCACAGCATTCACGCGCGCACCCGCCCCGCCCGAGACCGGGGCCAGGTTGAGCGAGGCCTGCGGCGTAGGCGGCGCTGGGGGCGTATGTGTCGGCGTCGGCGTGGCGGGAATCGGCGCCGGCAGCACGTAGCTGAAGGTCTCACTCACCTGCACGCTGAAGTCGTCGGTGGCCACTACGATGATCAGCCGCTCCTGCGCCACCGGTGAGCCATCGGGCCAGGTGGCGGGCATTGTGAAGGCCATACCATAGTTGCCGTTGCGGTCAGTCACGGTGGTGGCGTAGCGTTGCGCCGCGCCGCGCCCGATCTGGTCGCCAAAGACACCCAGATAGACAGCCACCGCTCGATCTGCCGGGAAGCCGCCACCGCTCACGGCCACGGGTGTGCCCGCGCCGCCCGAGGCTGGCGCAACGTTGATCGATGGCCGTGGTACGGTGACAAAGTAGTCAAAGGTGTCGCTGGCCTGCACGGCAAAGTTGTCGGTGGCAACCACCACCAGCAGTTTGCCGGTATCAATATTGTCGTTGGTTCCCTTCCACTGACGCGGGATGACAAACGACAGCGAGAAATTGCCCTGCCCATCGGTGATTGCGCTGGCATAGGCCTCGGGGCTGTCGCTGCTGCGCAAGGCCGCGCTGACCACGCGCGCCAGGTGGGCGTTGACCCGCATATTGGCTGGGAAGCCTCCACCCAAGACAACCACCGGGGTATCGGGTCCGCCCGAGCCAGGGTTGACGCTGATATACGGCGCGGGCGACACGGGCGGCCGCGCGGCCTGGAAGGTAAAGGTGTCACTGGCCTCGACCGCAAAATTCTCGGTGGCGACCAGGACGGTCAGATCCCCTGCCTCAATCGGCGTACCATCGGGCCAGGTTGCAGGCATGACAAACGACATGCGATATTCGCCGCGGGCATCGGTGACGCCGCTGACATAACGTGTCGGCTCGGCCTGGGCGCGGCTTGCGCGCACCAGCGCCCCCAGATAGACATGCACTGGCGTATTGGGGGGGAAACCACCGCCTGTCACAAAGACCGTTGCGCCCGCCGGTCCCGACGTCGGGTTCACGTCGGCAAAGGGGCTGGGCGGCGTCGGCGTTGGGCTATCGCCGATGCGTTCCCACCAGACCCGAATGCGTGCGCCGCCGCTGCGCTCGAAGTATTCGACCCGCAGGTCATAGCGCCCATCCAGATAACGATCCGCGGTAAAGGTCTGGCTGTAGTCGTTGTCGCGCCACTCGTTGATGATGCGCTCACCGTCTACCCAAACGCGCACACCGTCATCGGCGCGGGCATAGAAGCGATAGAGACCGGCGTCAAAACGCTGACTGCGCGTCCACCGGGCCGAGAAGTCATTGTCGGAGATGCGGCCATCGGGTGAACCGCTGCCCCAGTTGAAGTCGATGCGCCGGTCATTGCGCACCACCGCCGGGCTGCCCGAGAGCGAGCGGTTATCCCAATATTCACCCTTCCAATCGGGAAAATGATCGGGCTGGCTATCAATACGGTCCCAAGTCAGGCGGATGCGGGCGTCGCCGGTGCGCTCGTAGTATTCTACGCGTACGGTGTGGTGACCGGCGCTGAGGTAGATATCGCCGGTTCGCTCGCGTTCACTGCCGTCACTCCACGCATCGATCAGCAGATGGTCATTGACAAAAACGCGCACGCCGTCATCCACCAGTGCGCGGAAGCGCCAGTCGCCGGCGTCAAAGTAGAGCGTGCGCGTCCACCGCACCGAGAAGTTGTCGCTGGGGATGCGCGAATCGGGCGAGCCGCTGCCCCAGTTGAAGTCGAGCGTGGGGTCGGTGCGCACAAGCGTCGGGCTGCCCGACAGCGTGCGATTGGTGAAGTATTCGCCACGCCAGCCATCAACGTCGCCGATCCGCTCCCAACTGAAGCGGATACGCGCCTGCTGGAAGCCGTCGAAGTATTCGACGCGCAGGTTGTGGTAGCCGGCGTTGACCGACCGTTCCGCGCTGAACGTCGTTGCAGCCTGTTCGCGCCACTGGTCGATGATCAGATCGCCATTGAGCCAGACGCGCACGCCGTCATCGCTGGTGGCAATGAAACGGTACGTCCCTGCATCGAGATAGACTGAGCGGGTCCAGCGCGCCGAGAAGTTGTCGCTGGGCAGGCCACGGGCGGGGGCCGCAAACCCCCAATCAAAATCAACGACGGCGTCGGTGCGCACTAGCGCCGGCGAACCGGCCAGGGTTCGATTCGCAAAGTACTCACCGCGCCAACCTTCGCTGGGTACGGCGGTGGCCGTCGGCGCGGGGGTGGCCGGGCGAGTGACCACAGGGGGTGGGGGTGGGGGCTGCGTCACGGGCGCCGTGCCGGTGAAATTGGTGTACGGGCGAGCCACCCATCCCAACAGCCCATCGGTGGTGCGCACATAGAGCCAGTAGGCATCGCTGCTCTGCCCGAGCACTGCAAGCGTGTCACCCTGCCCCAATGCGCGTAGAATTGCATAGGCGGCCCCCGGGCCGGAGCGTAGATTCAACCCGCGGCTGACGACCTGCGCGGTGTCGCCGGTGGCCGGAGAAACGGGCGTCGGAGTGGGTGCGACTGTCGCCGGCAGTGCGGTGGCGGTTGGCGAAGCTTCTTCCACCGCGGTGGCGGTGGGAGGCGCGCCCGTAGACAGCACGGTAAGCATGGTGCTAACCGATAGGTCGTCGGCATAGGCGACGATGGTTAGTTCGGGTGTGTCACTTTGGGCGGCTTCATCGGGTAAGAAGAACGAAGCGACAAAACGCCCATCGGTCTCTGCCGTCGCAACGGCCACGGTCGTGGCAACTTTCTCACCGTCTTGGGTCGCTTCGACGTTGACGTAGATCGCAGCATTGGCTGGCCATCCGGCCCCCGCAACCGAGACAAAGTCTCCGGCTTCCACCACGTTGGGGGCCACTGCAATGACCGGTTCACCGGCCGCAGCGCCCGGCGGCAGAACATCCACCTGTGCTCGTGGGGTGATGGGGATCACACAGCCGGCCAGTACGAAAACCAGAAGCAGCGCCAACAAACGCGCTGCCAGGGCGCCATAGCGCCCCCTCCCCACACGTGACATCCCTATGGACATCCTTTGTAATTGTGTCATGATGACTGATCTCCCCTTACCCCATCATCGACCGGTAAACCAGGCGCCAGGTAACACGGCACATTTACACCGAATCGCGCTGTTCACTGTACGTATGCACTGCTTACGTATGCACTGCTGTCTCACTCTGGCGCATGCGTACAGTGAACAACCGGATTTCGTATTCGATGTGTGCTCTCCAACCTGTGATCACCCAGATTCCGACACCTCCGTTGGGGCTATGCGTACTCAGGTGAATGACCAGGCCAGCCTTCATCGCAACCCAGGGTTGGTTGAGCGCCAGACAGGACTCACAAGAGTTACTTCAAAAAAGCCTTACAATTCCAATAATATGAACCCAAACATTCCTTACTATACAGACCACATTTTAGTCTGATTTGTTCCCTTGCGCCAGCGATTCCGAAAGGTGAATTTTGGGAGCGAGCCCCACCAGACAATCGACAAAAGCAAGAAATGGCTCAATTGTTCATCTGAGAGACGCACGCCACGCTTAGCTACCTGGCGGGTGGATCGCCGCCATGGGGTTGGCGGAAACGTAGGGGTCGCGGTATTGGGCAACGCCGCCATCGCTGCCGGTATGGGCAAGGATGGCGGCGTTGCCGGTCGACCGCGTATTATGAAGCAGAATTTGATTTGACGCCTCGAGCGGCGTTTACAGAGATACAGGTACGTTGGGGGGCTACACTGTCGCCGGGGTAAGGCAACAAACCTCGTACGATGTGAACGAGGCGTCAGTTGTGCAACCGGCGGTTATGTGGCGCATCCGCCGTCTGGAGGATCTGGCGAATGGTCTCAACGCTGATATGCTTGACGGCGCCTTGCTCGATGAGATAGTTGCGGAGACGTTGCAACGACCAGCGCGAGAAGGGAAGACCCAGGCTGCGTGGGTCGGCGTTGGCGATGGTGAGGATGCGCCGGCGTTCTTGTTCCCCAAAGAGCCGGGGCCGGCCCGGTGACTTTCCGCTGCGCAGGCCATCGACGCCATGTTGGCGGTAGCGATGGATCCATTTGCGGACATTGATCGGGTGCAGATTGACCCGACGGCTGATCTCTGGCACGCTCAGGCCCTCGGCAGAAAGAAGCACAATCTGGACGCGATTTTCGGGCACCTCCTCCTCTTGTTCATTGGTGAGCGCGTAGAGTTGCTGCAATTTATGACGATCCAGATGTTGGACATAAAGCGCCATCAGATTCCCCCTTCCCTATGTTGCTACGTAACCTGGTTCATATCGCCTGCTGCTGCCTACCACGTAGTTTGCGTGGCTGCTGTTGCTCGTCTGGGCGCCATCGACGGTCTACCAACGCCGAACCCAACGACGTCAAACAGCAACAATCGCCAACGGATTTACGCAAGCCCTGGCTGAGCATACAATGATTGAGCGCAAATCTTCTCCTGGCAGGTACCGAGCGCTGCGTAAGTCGTGCCCCAATTCGATTGTTCTTTTTGAGGATGCAGCGCTGCCTCACGTTGACGCAATCGCCAATGCAAACAGAGAGCTTCGATATAAGGATAGTGTAGCAAGGGAAGCACAAAAAAAAATCGTGTAAAATTCGGATATTGTCCAGTACTTTGGGACTAGACCCATACGTCAAGTGCCGGGTCCGTAGTGTAGTGGTCCGTGTTGCGGAGATAGACGATGGGATGATGGATGATAGGTGGAAAGAAGGAAATTGCAAACAAGGGGCAGCGTCAAATGGCGCGTGTAGATGAAATGCACTTCCACGGTAGCTGGGCGGGTCAAGATTGTTGGCGTGGCGCCGGTCTGGCGGCCAGCCAGTACTCGTAGCCGCCGCGCTCGCGTTCAGGCACGGGGTCATTGGCGGCAAGGTGCCACTTGCCGATATAGCCGGTGGTGTAGCCGCCCTGGTGAAAACATTTTGCCAGCGTAACCGCATCTTCCGCCAGCGTGCGGCCGTTGCGCCAGACGCCGGTCTGCGTGGCGTACATACCAATTTGCAGCACCGAGCGCGCCGGCCCACAGACCGGCTGGCAAGTAAACGAGAAATGGACATCCGTCCCCCGCTGCGCCATGCGGTCAAAGTTGGGCGTCAGCCCCAGCGGGTTGCCATGCACCCCGGTCGTATCCCAGCGCTGCTGGTCGGTGAAAAAGACGATGACGTTGGGGCGATCCGAGCGATTGGCAGTCATGGCCTCAGGCTTTCATCCCGCAGCGAATAGGCGATCCAGGTCTACCCCAGCTAACGTTCTTAACACAAGATCGGCCTCAGAAAAATCAAACGATTGGGTTATCTCGTTGGGCACGACCAGGCATTTCATCCCGGCGGCCTTAGCGGCCATCATGCCGTGACGCGAGTCTTCGATGGCCAGGGCATGCTCCGGCGCAACGCCCAGCGCAGCCAACGCCGAAAGATAAAGTTCGGGGTCAGGCTTGGCGCGCGCCACATCCTCCACGGTGCGCACGACACCAAAGTAGCCGCGCAACCCACGCGACACCAGGTGCCCTTCCACCCAATCACGCGTCCCGCTCGAGGCCACACCCAGACGCAGACCGGCGGTCTGGGCGGCCTCAATCAGCGTCTGTACACCTGGACGCAGCGCTTCTTGCTCCACCAGTTCGACGAGCCGCTGGCGCCTTTGCGCCCGCAACTCGGCGCGATCAAAAGACCGGCCCGTGAGCGTTTCCAGAAGCTGGTGCGGGTCAAAGTCACCATGCACCGTGCCGACAATGTTGGACCACGTCGCCAGTGGCAATTCAACCTTGTGCGCCTGATAGATTTCGGACCAGCAGCCGTAGTCGTGGCGCTCGGTGTCGAGGATCGTGCCGTCAAAGTCAAAGATGATCGCTTGAAGCATAGCTGATGATTGGTTTACTCATCGATTGTTGTGGCTTGCCCAGTTTGCCGGATGTGAGGGGTGCATATGGACGCACACCCCCACACCCGGCGACCCGTGTCTATAGCAGCAGAGCCGTTGCTGTTCAAGCAGGAATTTGGGCCTGTTCAGGCTCTGGCAGTTCGATACCCATCACTGCGCAATACAGTACATCTGGGTCCAGATCCAGGTCATTCGGCCAGACCAATGTCCCCGCTTCTGGATCAACCTGCACCTGCTTAAAGAAGTCCACATCCTGCAACGCGGCAAAGGGACCTCTGCGGCCTGTGATGCGCTCGCGAAAATCGAGGCGGCCCTTTTGTCCATCGGCAAAAGTCAATTCAAGCCAATACTCCCTCAAATGTCGAACAGCAATCACGCGCGGGAACATGATAGCCTCCTTACTCCAACGGCGGAATCTTGCGCGGGGGATGATCGTTCCGCATTAAATCCCAATTTTCGACCAATTCTCGCTGGTGAAGCGCTGCCCATTCGATGACCATTGACAGGGCCCGGCTTGAGAGTTTGCCATGCAGGGCGCCAATGGGGTCAAGGCTAATCTGTGCTTCTTGCCCGCTGTGTAGTGCATGAAAGTGAGGCGGGTTGTGTTCATCGTAGTACATTCGGATAACGATGCCATAGAATCGGCTCACTTCTGGCATACAGCCCTCTTTAGGACGTAACTTCGCTTTCAGTGATACTTCGGCAACCACTCGCCGTGCGCCTCGATCAGGTCATCGACCAGGTTCCAGATCTGGTCGAGCGAGAGTTCGGCGGCGGTGTGGGGGTCGAGCATGGCGGCGTGGTAGATATGTTCGCGCTTGCCGGTGAGCGCTGCCTCCACCACCAGCGATTGCACGTTGATGTTGGTCTGCATCAGCGCGGCCAGGTGGGGCGGAAGGTGGCCGATCTTGGTCGGCTGGAGCCCATTCTTGTCCACCAGCACCGGCACTTCCACACAGCAGCCCTGCGGCAGATTGTCGATCAGCCCGTGATTGGGCACGTTGCCGTAGATCACACCGGGTTCGCCCGTCTCCATGCTGTGGATGATGTACGAGCCGTATTCGTGGCTGCGGCGGATCTTTCGCTCGGCTGTGTATTCCGCCACCCGCTTGCGTAGTTCGGCGGCGCGCAGTGGGTCAATCGTTTCCAGGTGGGCAATGCGGGCTTCAATCCGCTCGCGCTCATAGCGGACGACGGCGTCGGGGTCGGGGTCTTCCAGCGCCACGCGCATCCCCTGCCATTCTTCGATCTGCACCTCGCAGCGGCGGATATACTCGTCGAGCGGGATGTTGAACTCTTCGATCAGGTCGGGCCGGTCGCGCTTGATAAACCAGGGCACATACTCGGCAAAGTGCTCGCTCGATTCGGTGACAAAGTAGCCCAACCGTTTGAACATCTCATAACGAACCCGGTTGCCGTTGGGCACGCGCCCCTCTTCGAGCACCTGGCGGATGAGCGGGTAGAGGTCTTCGACCCCATTGCCATGCTTCCGCTCAAACCGCAGATAAAAGGCCATGTGGTTGATGCCGGCGCAGATGTAGTTGATGTCGCTGAGCGGGACGCCAATGTCGCGCGCCAGTTCACCGGCCGTGCCCTGGACGCTGTGACAGAGACCCACCGTCTTGATCCCCGTGGCGCGGCTGATTGCCCAGCAATTCATGGCCATGGGGTTGACATACTGGAGGAAGGTGACATCGGGGCAAAGCTCCTCCATGTCGCGGCACATGTCGAGAAAAACGGGGATCGTGCGCAGCCCACGCATGATCCCGCCGATGCCCAGTGTGTCGGCGATGGTCTGGCGCAGGCCGTACTTCTTGGGCGCCTCAAAATCGACCACGGTGGAGGGTTTGTAGCCGCCCACCTGGAACATGCTGATGGCGTAATTGGCCCCGGCCAGCGCCTGGCGGCGGTCGGTGGTCGCCTCAATCACCGGGTTGGCGCCCAGCGCGGCGGCGGTCTTGCGCGCCACGATCTCCGAGGTGCGCAGCCGCTCCGGGTCGATGTCGTGCAGGCTGAGCGTCACATCTTGCAACTCAGGGAAGCTCAGAATGTCGCCCATCAAGTTCTTGGCAAACACTGTGCTCCCCGCGCCGATAAACGTAATCTTGGTCATGAATCTATTGAACCTTTCAATAACGGTTGGCTATCGCTGATCCCCTTCACCGCCGATAGCGCCGCGCTCCAAGCGGGAGAAGAGTTTCGCCAAATTGGCCTGCGCCACTTCCTCGAGCGTCAGGTCGAGTTCGGTGCAGATCTGGGTGGGATACCAGAGCACATCGCCCAACTCATATTTGAGCGCTTCCCGGTCATCGTCACCGATCTGGCCCTGTTTGTCACGAAAAATCTTCTTGACTTTGCCGGCCAATTCACCGGCCTCGTTGACCAACCCCAGCGTGGGGTAGACAATAGGATGGTCGGTGTGGATCAAGCTCCAGGTCTTGCGCGATTGGCGCTGATACGCGGAAAAATCGATCACTTGCGTCATGCTCATATTTCCCGGGCTACTCGCGGCTCGACGCCATAAAGGCAAGTCCACTCAGAATCACGAAACTGGATCGCCATCATCCGCCGGTTGACTATGCGCAATCCCGTTCACTACATCTCCACCAAGACATAAGGCCGCTCCACCGTCACTGGGTAGGTTTCGGCTACGTAGGGGCCCTTCTCCAGGCCGGGCAGCGCCGGCTCGGCGTCGGGTGGCGGCGCAGCGGCGACCGTCACCTGGTAACTGCGCACGCGCGTCTTGGCCGGGTCAAACCACGACTGGCCCGTCTTGACATCGAATTCCCACCCGTGCCACGGGCAACGCAAGATCTCGCCCCGCCGCGCATAGGCATATTCGCCCGGCTTCTCGGCCAAAAGAAAGCCGCTCAACCGGCCCGAACAGAGCGGCCCGCCCTGGTGTGGGCAACTGTTGCGGATGGCAAAAAATTCGCCGCCAATGTTAAAGACGCCAATCGAGCGCCCGGCCACCTCCAATACCTTGCGGCTGCCCGGCGGGATCTCGTCTACGGTTCCGATGATGTATTTGGCCATTGCGGTTTTACACTGCGGTTGCTCTGAAAACCAGACTTTTCGAAGATATTTGCTCCTCCGCGTCAGTCGGGTTCTGAAAGGAGCTCAGTAATGATGTGCGCAACCCTTACAGTTTGTACAGTTGCCGCGCGTTGCCTGCCATAATCTGCTGCTTGAGGTCGAAGGGCAACTCGACCGGGAAGGCGCGGTCCGGCGCGTCAAAATCCCAGTGGGGATAGTCGGTGGCGAACATGATGCGGTCGTTCATCTGCATCTGGTCGAGCAACTGCAAAAAGTAGCGGCGCTGCGGCGGCTCTTCCATCGGCTGCGTGGTGACCCAAAAGTGCTCGCGGATATAGTCAGAGGGCAGGCGGCGGAGTTCGGGCGCTTCCTCTTTGAGTTCCCGATAGCACTGGTCGAGCCGCCACATGAGCGGCGGTAGCCAGGCAAAGCCCCCCTCAATGAGCACGATCTTGAGGGTGGGGAAGCGCTCGAAGAGGCCCGCAGTGACCATGCTGGCCACCTGAGCATAAAACGCCTGCGGCATACCGCCGTGGTCCTCGATATAGTGAGACGGCCAGCCCGCGCCGGTGATGGGCCCGCCGCCCGTCCCGCCAAAGTGGATGCCAATCGGCAGGTCGTGGCGGACTGCCGCCTCGTACATGGGCCAATATTTGCGGTGGCCCAGCGGCTCGCGCGTGCGCACCACCAGCATCACCTGCACATAGCCGGGATGGCTCCCCACGCGGTCGATCTCGGCGGCGGCCAGCTCGCCATCCTCATAGGCCACGGAGATCGACGCCCGTAGCCGCGGTTCCGGCTCCAACCATTCGGCAATCTGCCAATCGTTGACCGCCCGCGCCAAGGCCGCGCCATAGTCCAGATTGAT
>JAHDWG010000015.1:0-25221 GCA_023384495.1 Caldilineaceae bacterium | reverse complement strand
ATTGATCTGCCCGCCCACGCCATAGAGACAGTTGAGGACGCCATATTCCATGTCCCATTCATCGAGCAACTGCTCGCGCAAAAAGTCGAGATCACCGCCCGGCGGCAGGCCCGATGGCGGCCACGAATCGTGACGGGCCGCATTCTTCATGGCGCGGGGATAATAGCCGCCGTAGTGGCCGCGCATGCCAATGGTCTGGTGGTGACGTTGCCAGCGCGCCGGCAGATACTTGAGCAAGGTCTTGTCGTTCGGCACGGCGTTGTGGATGTCGCAGTCAATCACGGCCAGCTTGGGGCGGCCGCGCATCGGGCGCTCGACTTGCACGCGAAGACCACCCCGCGGCGGGGCAACCACTGTTGCAACCATCGGTCTGCTCCTTTGGTGATAAACCGATTCGAAACATCCCCATCCGGCAGTTGGCTCGCCGCCCGCCCGGCGGACTTGGCTGAGAGCGTCAGCATACAACGTGCGGATGGTCGCTCAACAAAAACGGCATTTGGCCAAGTCTCTGACAAAGTTTATCATTTGATCCACCGCGACGCAACTCGTTGCGCCGCGCGGCCAAGGCTTCGGCGCTGGCAGGCTGCCGGCGCGCCTAGCATCCCATAGCCTGCATCCCATAGCCCAAAACCAACCAAGGAGAACCCATGTCGATGACGCCCCAAGCCATGCTCGAAGAATTATGCCAGTTCGACACGCCGTCCATCACCAACGTGGTCGCCACCTATCCCACCAGCCCGCTCTGCCTGGGTCTCTACAACCCGTGGACCGAGAACTGGTACACCGACCAGACGCTGCGCTGTATGTATCCCGAATTGGGCGCACGCTGTGGCTACGCCGTCACCTGTGTCTATGGCCTGCCCGACCCCAACTACAACCGGCTTACCTTTATGGATGTGCTCGATGCGCTCGACGCCATGCCCAAGCCCACAGTCTTGGTGCTGCAACAGAAGTTCCCCCCCGAGATCGCCGGCAAAGTCGGGCTCGCCGGCGGCAACATGGTTTCGGCCATGCGCGCAATTGGCTGCGTGGGTCTCATCTCCAATGGCCCCTCGCGCGATGTGGACGAAATCCGCCCCATGAACTTCCAATACATGCTCACCGGCATCTCGCCGGGGCATGGGGCGCAGGCGGTGCAGGCGGTCAACACGCCCGTCTCGGTCTGCGGCATGGATGTGGCGCCGGGCGAGATCATCCACATGGACGAGAACGGCGCGTGCAAGTTCCCCGCCGACAAGCTCCAGGCTGTGCTCGAAAACGTACGCAAGCTACGCGACGAAGAGGCGGAGCGCATGGCTCGCCTCCAGGCCGCCACCTCCGCCGCCGAGCTGCGCGCCATTATGAGCGGCCACAGCTATGGGGCCAAGAAGTCATAGCCGTCGTCTCTGTTCGGGTGAGGAGGGGCGCGGGTGACATCATCAACCAGCATCGTGTCGCCCTACCCCCTGCTGTGAAAATAGGGCAAAACAGCGCAACACCGAGAGCACAGAGATTGCACAGAGAACACAGAGAAAAACCTCAGTGTGCTCGGTGTCTCCTCAGTGTTCTCTGTGTTCCTGCTGTACGCTATCATTTTCATCGTTCGGGGTGTCCCCAGGTCATGATGCCTATTCTTGTTATTGGCGCGCCTGCAACCAGGCCAGGCTGCGGCGGATGCGCTCCTCGGCGTCCTGCCCGCCGCGGAACTCGAAGCAGTAGATGATCCGTTGGGGCAGCCGGTCGAATTCGACAAAGACGGCGGCCAGGTCTTGGCCGCCACCGCCAAGATACGTCGGCGGCTGGCTGAGGTCGGCGGGCTGGTCTTTGAGGTGAGCCGAAGTGGCGCGCCCCTCCAACGTGCGAATGGCCGCCGGTACATCTTCGCCATGCAGCACGTAGTTGCCGATGTCGATGTTGGTGGTCAACGCCGGGTGTTGGACCCGGTCGAGCACGCGAGCGATCTCGGCCAACGTCCCGCCGGGGGTGCGGGCGTAATTCTCCAGCGCGATGACCACCCCCTGCTGCGCCGCATAGTCGGCGGCGGCGCGCCCGGCGGCCCCCCCAGCTTCATCAGCGGGGGCGGGCATGGGACCTTGGAAGACACGCAGTTGGGGCGAACCCAGCGCCGCCGCGGCGTCAATGTCGGCGCGCAGCGTTGTCTGGTCTTGGTTGTCATCGCTAAAAAGCGTCACAAAGGTGGCGTAGGTTGCGAGCATCCCCCGCGCTGCGATCTGGGCGCGGGCGGCGGGCAGCTCGTCGCGCCAGTTGGGCCACAGTTCGCGGCGCAACTCGACACCATCGGCGCCCAGCCGCTGCGCTGCGTCGATCACGTCGAAGACGGTCATGGCCCCACGGTTGAGTTCCTCTTCAAATTGCATGACCGAAATCAAAACCGGTCGATAGTCATTCATTTTGTGATCCTTTTTGTTGTGCCTTTTTGTTGTGCCTTTTTGTCGTGCGTGTTGGCGTCAGAGTTTCACGCCGGCTGTGACTTCCAGCACCCGGCGCGTGGGATCGTAATCGGTGTCGGTTACCGCGACAAAACGGGCCATGCCGCCAGCCTGCAAAATGGCGCGGCCCGCGCTGTCCACATGCATGGCGGTGAAGAGCTCGCGCAGGCGCGCCCGTGTGGCCGGCGCGACATGACGGCTGACCACCCACGGCGGCATGGGGTTGGGGCCGAACACAGCGAGCACGCGCAGCGCATCCCGCAGTTGGGGGCGGCGTGCGGATTCGGCTTCGAGCACGGTGCTGTCGATGGCGGCCACATCGGCGACGCCGCTGTACACCAGCTCCAGCGAGCGGCCGTGTGCGCCCGACTCCACCCACGCGGCGAAGAAGCTGCCGTCCAGCCCCTGCGCCGCCAGATGATGGCGCATCACTTCGTAACCCGAAAACGACCCTGGCTCGTTGTAGGCCCAGATGGCCCCGCGCAGGTCGGCAAAGGTCGCAAAGCGGCTCTCCCGGCGCACAACCACATCGGAAAAGTAGACCGGCTGGTCGCCGTAGCGCGGGCCAACCCAAACCGGCGCCGCCAGCAACTCAATGTCCGCGCCGGCGTCCACGCGGCGCACATAGGGCGCGCCACAGATCCAGGCCACGTCGATCATTCCGGCATCCAGTTGCCGGTACCGTTCGGGCCAGGGAAGCTCGTCGACAAAGCGAACCGGCAGCCCCAGCCGCGCGGCCACATAGCCGGCAATGGCGCGGCAGGCATCGTCCATCAGCGGCGACTGGCAGGAGGTCATACGCATTGGCAAACTCCAGAATCTACCTCGCTGGCGCCCCAGGGCATCGCCGGCCCCAATTTGTCAGGCTACCACACCATCGGCTATGATTGGCTCAACGGTGTATCGCACTCGCAGCGGGCAACACATCTGTAGAGCCTCTGACACTGAAAGGCGGCGCATCATGCCCTCACCCTTTCCCGGAATGGACCCTTATCTCGAAGGCCACCTCTGGCCAGACGTGCATCACAGTTTGGCATCCCAAATTCGTGACCAACTGGCGCCGGCGGTGCGACCGCGCTACGTGGCGCGCATCGAAGTGCAGGTGACAACAGACGAAACGCCGGCCAGCGAAATCGGCATCATGTACCCCGACGTGGAGATCTTCCGCGTCCGGCCTCAACCAGAACCCCCATCTTTGCCTCCAGGGGGCGTACTGGTGGCCGAAGCGCCCACGGTGACGCCGGCCACGCTCTCTGTCCCGGTTGCCCATTTCGAGGTGCGCGTTGCCACGGTGGAGATCCGCGATGCAGCCCAGAACCAGCTTGTCACCAGCATCGAGATTCTTTCTCCGGTCAACAAGCGCGAGCCGGGGCTTTCCCGATACCGGGAAAAGTATCACCGTCTGCGCGATGCGGGCGTCCACCTCCTGGAGATCGACCTGCTGCGCCGGGGGCAGCGCCCGCTGAGCTGCGCGCGCATCCCCGACAGCGCATACCGAGTCACGTTGCTGCGCGCCCACGCCGCCCGCGCCGATGTTTGGGTGCTGGGCCTGCGCGACCCGCTGCCTGTTCTGCCCGTCCCTTTACACGCGCCAGAGAACGATGTGGCGCTCGAGCTGGGCCTGGCGCTGCGCACGATCTATGAGCGCGCCGCCTACGATCTGTCGATCAATTATGCCGAGGCCCCACCGCCACCCCCACTCACACCAGAGGAGGAAGCGTGGCGGCGGGAGGCACTCGCGGCGGACCGGCTCACGCCCGATAGTGGCTAAAGGTGGGCAGGTGCGCCCGGTTCTGGGCGAACATCTCGTTGACCATCTCCTTGATCTCGGCCAGCGACAACACCGCCGCCGTGAGCGGGTCGTGGGCAATCGCCTGGTAGATCAGGCGCGGGTTGCCCGTCAGGCAGCCCTCCACCGCCATCTCCTCGATCTGCGAACTAAGCCCCGTGAGCATCGCACACTGGGGCGGCAACGCGCCGACCGGCGTCGCTTCCAGCCCGTTGCGGCTCGCCCAGACAGGAACCTCCACACAGGCGTCCGCCGGCAGATTGCTGACCAACCCCTTGTTGGGCACGTTGCCGTTGAACTGGAACGGCTCCCCTCCCGCCAGCGCGTTCATGATGTAGGCGGCGTACTCATGGCCCCGCTCCAGCTCGATGGGCTTCTCCTGCGCAAACCATTCTTTCGCCTCATCGCGCCAGTTGTCCATCCGCTCGGAATAGCGCTTGACCACATAGGCATACTCGCCCGGATTCCAGCCCGTGCCGTGTGTGCAATACTGCTCGATGAGGTCGGGGCGCTTGCGGAACCACCAGTTGTATTCCGAGTTGTGGCCGCTCGATTCAGTCACATAGTGGTCGAGCGCAAGAAACATCTCGTTGCGGACAATTTCCTCGTTATAGACTTCGGGTCGCTCGGTGATCGCCTTGCGGATCAGCGGATAGGCGTCCTTGCCCTTCCACTCGTACTTCAGATACCAGGCCATGTGGTTGATGCCGGCGCAGGTATAGGTGATTTCGTCCATCGGCGCGCCGATCCAGCGGGCCAGCATCTCGGCGGTGCCCTGCACGCTATGACAGAGACCGGTGAGTTGGATGCTCGTCTCGCGCTGCATGGCGCGGCAGAGCATGACCATGGGGTTGGTGTAGTTGAGCATGGTCGCCTTGGGGCAATAGCGCTCCATGTCGCGCGCGATCTCCAGCATGGACGGGATGGTGCGCAGCGCCCGGAAGATGCCCGACGGGCCACGCGTGTCGCCGATGTTGGTGTCCACGCCATATTTTTTGGGAATTTCAATATCGCGCCGCCAGATATCCAGTCCGCCAGCCAGGATGGTGACGACCACATAATCGGCGCCGCGCAGCGCTTCCGCCCGGTCCATGGTCGCCTCGACGCGGGCGGGGTAGTTGCCCAGCTCAATGATCCGCTTGACCGCGCGATGGGCAAAATCCAGTCGCTCAGCGTCGATATCCATCAACGCGATGGTGGCGTCGGCCAACCGAGGGAAGGTCAGCACATCGCGCACAAGCTTGCGCGTAAATCCCCAACTCCCTGCGCCAATAAAGGCAATCTTCGGCATATCTGCCATCCTCCCAACTTTCATGTGTGTTTTCACTACCGAAACATTTTATCAGCAACGGCGCCCACTACCGCAGTCGCTGAGGCGACTTTTCACTGTCAGGGGCGGATTTCCAGCCCTGCTGCCTGATGTGTCGACACGCCAACATCCCTGCCAGCGAGGCATCAAGCCTGTCGGCAGGGATGTCGAACACCGTCGGAAACTCGATTCAATCAGAGGTCATTTGAAGGCGACGCACCTCTGGATCGTCAAAGGGCCAAGAGTCCGCACTCTTACTCCCCACTGCCCAGCTGCGACCAGTCGATCACCATGCTGGCCCGGTTGTTGCGCTTGTCCGCCTCGAAGATGGCGTTCTGCGGGTCGACCAGCACGCGCAGTTCGCGGAAATTGAGCGCACGCGCGGCGGCCACCGCCATCTCCACGGTGGCGTTCTCGCCGGCGGGCAGATAGCCCACCTGCTGCTCACCCAGCACCTCCCAGCCGCGGGGGGTCATGACCACAAATTGTACGGCCACGCCCCCCACATCCACTGCACCGATGTTGCGGATGGTAGCGGCAATCGTCACGAACCCTGTGGCGTCCGCCGCGGCCACCGCCACATAGTCGGCGCGGAAGATGACCAGGTCCTCTGCGGCCACCGACAGATTGGGCAGGTCAAGCCCTGGCGGCGCTTCGGCGCTCGCCGATTCGGGCAGCGCCGCTTCCGTGGAAACCGGTTCGGGTGGCGCAACGTCCGCCGCGTCCCCGTTTTCCGCCGGCTGGGTAATCGTGAAGGTTCCCGTGGCCTGGTTGTCGGTATCGTCGGTCTCATCGATGACGCCATCCGGGTCGGCGGTGACCTGGATCGTGCGCACGCCAGCGGAGAGGCCTGTCGTGTCGTAGACGATGCGCGCCCGGCCGCTACGCCCGGCGGCCAGCGTACCGGTGATCTGCTCGCGGCCGATCACTTCGGCATCATCGCCAGTGATGTCCACAAACTCAACCACCACATCGGTGGCCGGGGCCTCACCCGTGTTGCTGACCATCACCGTCACCGTCACTGGGCTGCCCACCGTAGGCGTAATCGGATTGAACGAGATGTTCTCCGTCACGACCAACAGATTGGGCATCGGCTCGGGCCGCTCGGCCTCCGACGCCACACGCAGCGTGCGCAGCGCCACGTTGTCCCGTTTGTCGCTCTCTTCGATAGCCCCATCTGGGTCGATGGAGACCTGGATGCGCCGGTCGCCCACCTTGCCGGTGGTGTCATAGGTGGCCGAGATCACCACGCTGCTGCCCGCCGCCACCGTGGGGATGGTGTGCGGATCACCGATCAGTTCCTCGCCACCGTTGGTGACATCCGAGAGCACCACCAGTACGTCGGTGGCGTCGCCGATGCCCTCATTGCGGATGGTCACCGTCACCGTCACGGGGTCACCCTCCACCGGCGTCTGCGGCGCAAAGACGATGTCGTTGGCGCGCACCACCAGGTTGGGGATGATGGGCGGCGAGATCGGCAGCGTCTTGACTGCCTGATTGTCGCTTTCGTCCGACTCCCGGATCAGGTTGGCGGGGTCGACCGTCACTTGAATTTCCCGGTCGCCAGGCTCCTCGGTGTTCTCATACAACACGCTGACAGTTGCGCTGCCGCCGGCCTCGATGAGGTCAACCGTGCGCTCGGGGCCGATGGGCATTGCGCCGCCGCCCGTGGTCTCGCTAAACTGCACCACCACGTCGTAGGCGGGGGCCGCGCCGTCGTTGAGCACCGTGGCAGTGATCGTCACCACCTGGCCCTGTTGCGGGGCGGGCGGGTCAAACTTGACATTCCCCGCCAGTAGCTTCAGGTTTGGCATGGGGGTGGGCGCCACCGCCAACGTCACCGAAGCGCTGTTGTCCTCATCGCTTGCTTCGGGGATAAGGTGGTTGGGGTCCGCCACCACCTGAAGCTGGCGCGGCCCGGCCAGGCCCGCCGTGGGATAGACAAACTGCGCCACGCCGCTACTGCCGGCGGGGATGACCGTGATCACCTGTGGCGGGCCAACGGGTGTGGCCGCGCCGCCGGTCACATCGACCAACTGCACCACCACATCGCCCGCGGCCAACCGGCCGTTGTTGAGCACCACGGCCTGCACCAACACCTCGTCGCCCTCGACCGGCGCCGGCGGGTTGAAGCCAATGTTGTTGGCCAACACCACCAGGTTGGGCAGCGGCGTGCGCATCACCGTCAGCGTGCGCGTGGCGCTATTGTCGGTTGCGCGCGACTCCTCGATAAAACTATTGGGGTCCACCACCACCTGAATGCGGCGGTCACCGGCCAGGCCCGTCGTGGGGTATAGAACCTGGGCCACGCCACTGCCCCCAGCGGAAATCAGGTCGATGACCTGCGGCTCGCCGATGGGAATGGCGCGGCTGTCGGTTGCATCCATAAACTGCACCATCACCTCGGTGGCGGCGGCGCCACCCTCATTCAGCACCGTGGCGGCAATCGTGACCCGCTCGCCCTCCACCGGGTTGGCGGGCGCAAAGCCGATGTTACCCGCCTGCATCACCAGGTTTGGCAAGGGCGGCGCAACCAGCGAGAGCGTCTTCTGCACGCTATTGTCCGTCGTGCGAACCTCGCGAATAAAGTTGTTCGGGTCGACCAACACCTGGATGCGGCGGTCGCCGCGCAGGCCCGCGGTGTCATAGGTCACTTGGGCCACTCCGCTGCCCCCGGCCTGGATCAGCGTGATCGTCTGCGGTTGGCCGATGGGCGTCGGCGCGCTGCTCACCGTCACGTCCATAAACTGTACGGTGACGCCGGCCGCGCGTGCGTGACCATCGTTGAGCACCGTGGCGTAGATCGTCACCTGCTCGCCGGGATTAGGGGTGGGCGGGTCGAAGCCCACGTTGGCGGCTTGAATTACCAGATTGGGGATGGCCGGCGGCGCTACGCGCAGCGTTTTGCGCGCCGTGTTATCGGTCTCATTCGTCTCGCGGATCAGGTTGGCCCCGTCCACCAGCACCTGAATGCGGCGGTCACCGGCCAGCCCGGTCGTGTCGTAGGCAACCTGGGCAACCGCACTGCCGCCCGCCGGGATCGACGAGATCACCTGGCTGACATCAATCGGGACGCCACTGGACGCCGATGAGGCGCCTGTGATGTCGAGGAACTGAACCGTTACATTAACGGCGTCACGCAGCCCGTTGTTGAGCACCGTCGCCGTCAAGGTGACCACCTCGCCGGCATTGGGGTCAGCCGGGAGGAAGCCAATGTTGTTTTCTTGCATCACCAGATTGGGCAGCGGCGGCGGCGCCACGATCAACGTCTGTGTGGCGATATTGTCGGCATCGCTCGTCTCGGGGATCGTCGTGTGCGGGTCTACCAAGACTTGCAGCTTGCGTTCGCCTACCTTGCCCTCGGTTTCGTATGTGACCTGGGTCGTGGCGCTGCCACCGGCGGGGACGCGAGCAATCGTTTGCTTCTCTCCAATCGGAATGAAGGCCCCGTCGGTGGTGTCCACAAACTGCACGAGCACCTCATCCGCATCCACCACGCCGTTGTTGAGCACGGTGGCCGTCACGCTGACCACGGCCCCTTCGGTGGGGTTGGGCGGGTTGAAGCCAATGTTATTGGGCAGCATCACCAGATTGGCGCGCGCCGGGGCGGTCACCCGCAACGTCGTGTTGGCGCGGTTGTTGATCTCGCTGCTCTCGTTGATCAGATTGTTCGGGTCGACAAGTACACGAATCTCGTGTTCGCCCACGCGGCCGGCGGTGTCAAAGGTTACCTCGGCGATGCCGCTGCCCCCCACCGTGATCCGCTCGATGGTCTGCTCAGCGCCAATCGGCAAGGGGCGCCCGCTCGTCATGTCGACAAACTGCACCACCACGCGTTCGGCGTCGGCCTGGCCCTGATTGAGCACCACGGCGCGGATTGTCACCACCTCACCGGCGATGGGGTGGGGCGGGCTAAAGCCGATATTTTCGGCCAGCATCACCAGATCGGGCATGGGCGACGAGCGCACGGGCAACATGCGGGTCGTCGCATTGTCCCCCTCGTTGGTTTCGGGTATGAGGTTGTTGGAATCGACCACCACCTGGATGCGGCGGTCGCGCAGTTGCATGCCCCCGATGGCCGCCAGATCATAGATCACCTGAGCGACGCCACTGCCGCCGGCGGGCACGATGTCGATAAACTGCTCGCCGTCGATGGGCGTTGCCTCGCCCGTGGTGAGGTCGATGAACTGCACCAACACGTTGCGGGCGTCCACCGAGCCACTGTTGAGCACCACAGCGTGGATCGTCACCGTATCGCTGTGGGTCGGGTCGGGCGGCAAGAATTCGACGTTGTTCGCCAGCATCACCAGATTGGCAGCCGGCGGCGGCTGGACACGCAACAGCGCGCGCGCCAGGTTGTCGGTTTCGTCAGACTCGATGATAAAGTTGCTGGGGTCCACCACCACCTGAATCGAACGGTCGCCGGCCTTGTCGGCGGTGGCGTAGCGCACCTGCGCCACCGCGCTGCCGCCGGCGGGGATCCGCTCAATGATCTGGCGTTCGCCAATCGGCAGCGCGCCGCCGCCGGTGGCGTCGATGAACTGCAACTCCACATTGGCGGCGTCGAGCGAACCATTGTTGAGCACGGTGGCAAAGATGGTCACCGTGTCGCCTTCGATGACGGGGCCGCCCTGGCTGCCGGGGCTGAAGTTTACATTGGCGGCAGTCATCACCAGGTTGGGCGCGGCGGGCGGCGTGACGCGCAAGGTCTTCTGCGCCCGGTTGTCGGTGGTGCGGATCTCAGTGATAAAGTTGTTCGGGTCGGCCACCACTTCAATGCGCCGGTCGCCCACCCGGTTGGTGGTGTTGTAGCTGATCTGCACCAGCGCGCTCCCCCCCACCGGGATGGTCTCAATGATCTGTTGCGGCCCAAGCGGCGTGGTCGTTGAGCCGACCACTTCTTGGAATTGCACGGCCACATTGTGCGCGGCGGCGTTGCCGTCGTTGAGGATCGTGGCGTAGATGGTCACCACATCCCCGGCCACCGGGTCGGGCGGGTTGAAGCCGATATTGGCGGCCTGGACATTGAGGTTGGGCGCAACCACTGGGGTGAGTCGCAGCGTCTTTTTAGCGCGGTTGTCTGTCTCCAGCGTCTCCGAGATCGCGTTGTTCACATCCACCGCCACTTCGATCTCGCGGTTGCCCTGAAGACCGGCCGTATCGTAGGTGGCCTCGACCGTATGGCTGCCCCCGGCGGGCAACAGGTCGATAGTGTGGAGCGGGCCAACGGGCGTCGTACCCCCGCTGGTTACATCGTAGACTTGTACGGTCACCGTGCGCGCTTCAAGCGTGCCGGTATTGAGCACCGTGGCGCGAATCGTCACCTGGTCGCCGGGGTTTGGTTCCGGCGGGTCGAAGCCGATATTGGCCGTCCGCATAACAAGATTGGCCATGGGCGCCGGGGCCACGGTCAGCGCGGCGGTGGCGCGGTTGTCGGCCTCGTTGGTCTCGCGGATAAAGTTGTTGGGGTCCACCACCACCTGGATGGCGTAGGCGCCGGCCACGGCAAGCGGGTAGTTTGTCTGCACCACACCACTGCCCCCAGCCGGGATGTTGGCGATCTGCTGCGGTTGTCCAATCGGCCTGGGCTCGTCCCCGGTGACATCCAAGAACTGCACAAACACATCATTGGCGTCGGTGGCGCCCTGGTTCAGCACCGTTGCGTGAACCACAACCGCGTCGCCCGCAACCGGCGCGGCGGGGTTGAAAAGAATGTTTCGCTCGTGCATCACCAGGTTGGCGGTGGGGATCTCTTCACCCGGCAACATCAGTTGGGCGGTGCGCACTTCGACATCATCGACATACCAGCCCTCGAAGTTGTTGGCGGCGGCGTCAACCGTGTCGAAGAAGAAGCGCAGATGGATCGCGCCCGTTGGCGTGATATACGATGTCAGGTTCACTGTCCGTTTGGCCCAGGCGTTGTCAGTGCCGTGCGACTCAAAGACCGTCTCCCAGCTATTGCCATCGGTGGAGACCTGGACTTGGGTCCGGTCGAGGCGCGCGCTGGATTGCACCTGGCTCCATTCGTAGAAGGTGAGCATGACATCATCGGCGCCGACCAGGCTGATCGCCTCGGAGGTCAACATGCCAAAGTTGCGCCCACCCGTATCATAGTTGCGCGTATCTTCCTTACCATAATACCAGGCAGTCACCGGGCTGTTGTAGCGCTGGCTCGAGAGATGCCACAGGTTGTCCGTCCCCTCGGTGGTCCACTTGCCGGGGCCGCTCTCCATGTCATCGGCAAAGACCACCGTACCCCCGCTGGTGCGCACCACCACGACGTTGGAGAGTCCGGATGCGTTGCCCACATTGTCGAGCACCTTGAGCGCCACATAATAGGTCATCCCTGGGTCAAGCCCGTCGATGGTGAAGGTTTCCGTCGAACCGGGGGGCTGCGGGCGGGGGGCTCCCTCAATGCGCGTCGCCTGTTCCCACGAGGCGTCGGAGATAGGCGCGCTGCTGTAGCGGATATCATAGGCGTTGGCGTTGCCCTGCATGCCGTCATCACCGGTCGCTGTCCACCGGATCACCGCCCGCGTGAGCAGCACACCGCTAACGCTGAGGTCGGTCACGGTGGCGGGCGGCGTTGTGTCGTCTTCCAAGGCGTTGAACAGGTTCAGCCGGCCATTGGTCATCGTCAGCTTGGTGCGGTCGGCCAGCATGTCCACCGCCGACAAAATGCGCTGTTTCACCTGCGCATTGGTAAGCGTGGGATAGCGCGCCATCAGCAGCGAGACTGCGCCGGCCACATGGGGCGTCGCCATCGAGGTGCCGCTGGCCGAATCATACCCCGACGGCGAGCAGAGCGGGCAGGGCGCCTTGGGCACCGTGGAATAGATGTCTACACCGGGTGCGGCCAGGTCGACCCACTCGGCGCCATGATTCGAGAAGCTGGCGTAGCGGTCGTTGTGGTCGGTGGCCGCCACGCTAATGATGTTGTCCAGGTCAAAGCCGGCGGGATAGTGAATGTTGCTGCTGTTGGAGTTGCCCGCAGCACAAATATGGAGCGGGTGGCCGGGGCCGGCCATGGCGTCGTAGAGCGCCTGCGAAAAGGCCGCGCCGCCCCAACTGTTGTTGGTGGCGACCACATTTTGGTTATATTTGTTCTTCAAGTCATGCGCGTATTGGAAGCACTTGACCGCGCCGGCAACCGTGCCGCTGCCGCCCGCGCCGAGGAACTTGCAGCCCACGATGCGGACGTTCCAGTTAACGCCTGCCACGCCGAGGTTGTTGTTGCCCACAGCGCCGATGGTGCCCGCCACGTGCGTGCCATGCCCAAAATCGTCCATGGGGTCGCCGGTATCGGTGATAGTGTTGACGCCATAGAAGTCGTCAATGTAGCCATTGCCATCATCGTCGCGGCCATTGGGCACGCAACGTCCGTACCCCTGGGGGCACTCAGCGGCATTGACCCAGATATTCTGCGCCAAGTCTTCGTGGAGATAGTCGACGCCCGTGTCGATCACCACCACGACGGCATCGCGCGAACCGGTGGTCACATCCCACGCCATTTGGGCGCGCACGTCCGCGCCGGCGGCGCCTCCCGTCTGCCCTGTGTTGTTCAGCCCCCACAGCCGGTTATAGTCGGGGTCGTTGGGGGTACGATTGACGCGCAGCAGATAATTGGGTTCCACATAAGCAACCCGTTCATCGTTTTCCAGCACCTGAAACAGGTGTGCGGTCACCTCTGCCGGCCCAGTCACCAGCCGCAGCCCGGCCTCATCGCCATCGACGCGAAAGAGGATCTCCTTTTCCGCCAGGCCGTGCTGGGCATAGAAGTCGGAAATTTGCTGGCGGGTTGTGCCGGGGTTGAAGCGAATGATCATCTGGCCAGGCACATAATCACCGGTCAGCGGCTCAGGGCGATCTTCGTCCTGCACATCCTCTTGCCCCGCGTCGCGCGCGTTGTCATCGGCATCATCAGGTTCATCTTGGGCATAGACGACGGCGATGGGAGAGACTGCGACGGGAGATACACCCCACAGGGGAGAACCCACTGCAAGGAGCGCAACAAACAGAAGGCAGATTCCTGACCGCATCATGTTCAATCTCCGTTCAACCAGAGCATTGCTCGCGTTGGGGATGGGGTGAATGGGGCAACGCACCGGCGGCAGGCAGCGGGCGCCATATTGAGGCGCCACATGGGCGCTGGCCACGTACATCGGCTGCGGATCATTCGCGTTTCCATCATACACAGCATAGCTCAAAACGCCAGGAGGGATGTGCAGTGTCGCTGCACGACCGGAGGGGCGAAAGGTCAACTGAGGATTCTACGCCAATCGCTCAGCCCGAACAATCGCAGAAAACGAAAACAGGCCTAGTTTAACACACACGATACGCCCCGATCAAGGGTAGGTACGCCCGATGGTCGCCCGGGGCTGGCGAGGCCGGCTCGCGCACGGGGCGGAAAGTGACGTTTACGGGGTCGCTCCACACACCGGGGAAGCGGTGATTTGGCCAGGCGCCGTCCTCATTATCGGGCTGCTCGGCGCGCGCGCGCACGCGGAATTGATAGGTATCCGCAAGACAGGTCGGGCTAAAGACCTGGCTGCCGCTGCCCTCGTGGCTGTCCACCCAATCCGTCCATGCTTCGGCATTGATGTGGCGCGTCTGCACATCCACCAACAGCTTGTAGTTGCCGCCGGGGATGGCCGCCACATCGGGGCTTTGCACGGCATCCCAAATGACCAATAGCGCCCCGCCCTCCACCCGTCTGGGGATGGCCAGGCTGGCCGCGGGCGCACGGACCAGGCTCAGGGCGTCGATAAAACCATGATTGCCATGCCATTGAAACGGGCTGGCGATGCGAGCGAAAACGGTGATCACCGGCGCTTCGGCCACTACGCTCAGATAGAGATTGGCCCACCCGACGCGATTGCCATTCTCCCAGAAATTGCGGCGGTTCTCGACCCAGACGACCGTGTCGGCCAGCGGATCAGCGCCCCCAGTGGGGTCGATACCCAGCATCTTCGCCATATAGTAGCCTTCGGGGCAATCGCTGGGCACTGCGCTGCCGCCGCACAGGCTCAAGAGCCAGCCGCTAAAGCTATAGGCGCCGCCTTCGACCGCCGCCACCTGTTGAACAAAGCTGACATCGAAGGGTTTGCCGGGGTCGGGTGGCGTCTCCAGGTTTTGCGCCTCGACCAGAATACTGTCCAGCCCGGTGAAGCGCTCCACATGGCCACCATCGCCGCACGCGCCGGTGAAGTTGAGGCGGGCGCTGTGCGTCTTGGGCGCGCCATTGTTAATGACAAGCTGCCAGTCGTTAGGGATATAGATCACCCTGCCCGCGGCATTGGTAGTGGTGTAGTAGCCTGTGGCGCACTCGACATCCCCGTTGATCAACACCGGCGCCACTGGGGGAATCGTGTCGCCGATGGGTGCAGCTGCGTCGGCGACACCGCCCAGCGCGGCCAGGCAGACCGCAAGGAGGCCAAAGGCGATCAACAGCGAACGGTTCAATCGAGCAGACATAACACCTCCTCGGGATAGAAGCAGCCCCACGCGATCAGTCAGATCCCTTGATTCAAGACCGCTCGGCCAGCCAGGCCACCATGCCAAACAGCCCACACCGCCCCTGTTCGGCGCGGTGGCTGAAGAAATCGTTCGTATGCTGGGCTGTATCGATGCCGCTGATCTCGATCCGCCCAACCGGAACACCGGCATCGGCCAGTTGTTGCGCATTGGCTTGCCACAAATTGAAGTGGGGCTGGGTTGCCCCATTAGGGTGGGAAAACAGATTGGCGGCGGCGGGCAACTTGGCGTGCGCCAGATCCACCACCTCCGCCCCAACCGGGTAGCTGGCGGGACCAATGCCGGGGCCAATCCCGACGCGCACGTCGGCGGGGTCGGCGCCATAGGCCGCCTGCATGGCCCACAGGGTGGCGGTGGCCACGCCATTCACGGTGCCGCGCCAGCCGGCATGACAGACACCCACGGCATGGTGGATCGGGTCGTAGAGCACCAGCGGGGTGCAGTCAGCAAAGACCAGCATCAACGGCAGATCGACCGTATCGGTGATCAGCGCGTCACAGTCCTCTTGCCATTGGCCGGCGTCGCCTGCGTCGACCTTGGCCACGCGTACGCCATGCGTCTGGCGGCAGCGGATAATCGCGTCTGCGTCGAGCGTCAGCGCGTCGGCCAACCGCTCCTGGTTGCGACGAACCCGTTCGGGTGTATCCCCGCGAAAGATGCTGAAGTTGAGGCTGTTCCACGGCGGCGGGCTGACACCGCCATGCCGTGTGGCCACATGTGCGCGCACGGGCAGGCTGGCCAGCGCGTCAAACACATAGGTGACAACGCCGTTGGCATGGGAGATCCGCTGCATAGGGGCAGTTTACACAGGCAACAGGGTTATGGCAAATCTACTTGACGGGACGGGCGTGGGGATTGATCAGGGCACCGCACGCAATATGTGCGACACCCTGATTCCTGACAAGTCGGTATGGCAATCGTCGCTGAGCGCCGTCACCCTGGCGCGCCCGTCAATTCCCCGGATTCACATCGTAAGGGAAGTTGTCGCCGGCCTTCAGGTCCAGATCGTCATTGAACGAACCCCACGGCGGTGGCGCATCCACCGTGAGGGTATATCTGCCGGGGTCAAAGCATTCACGATGCTGCGACTTGCCCGGCGCCTTGAAGGTCTTGTTCCAGTTGTCGCGCGTGCGGGTAAAGGTGATGGTTAGTTCGGCGCCGATGTTGTTGCGGAAGGTGATGCACGCATTGGTGGCCGCTGGAGCGCCACTGCCCGTCGAGCCGGTGGCGCCAGCGGAACCTGTATTGCCGGATGTGGTCGTGCGCGGCGGGGGCGGCGCTTCCGCCTCGCGGATATCCCGGCAATTGCCATTGAGTTGGACATACTGTGCGCTGCCCGACACCCAGCCCGCCACATCGTTGGGTGTGCGGATCTGGAGCCAGGCGCAGTTGTCCACCTGGCCGACCACCGTCAGTTGGTCGCCTTGGTTGACGGCGGCGATCCGGTTGTAGTTGACGCCAGGGCCGGCGCGCACATTCAGCGTGGCCGCCAGCACGTCGGCAGTGGCGCTCTCATCGGCAAAATCGCCCGCCTGGGCAAAAAGGTTGTCGGGCTGTTCCACATGGAAGCTGGCCAGGATCTGCTCAAATGGGTCTGTGGACTCGCCGGCAGGGATCGAGACTTGCAGCAGCACCAGGATGCCGTCGACGGCCTTGGGCGCAGCCGCCAACACGACAAAGACATTGCCTTCGCCGCCACAGTCGGAGTAGATGTCATACGGGCCGGCGTAGACACCGTCATCATAGTCAAAACGTTCGACTTCGCCACAGGCGTTGGAATAGTCCCACTGATTGAGCATCTCTTCGGCGTCATACAGTTGAGCCATGACCGCCGTCGCGCCAAAGAACATGCCCGGCATGGTCCAGGTCGCATTGTAGGCCTCCAAATCGGGCGAGGCGGAGACCGAAAAGCCAATCGTCTCGTCGTCTTCGGCCCAGGTGGCGCCGTTGACATCGCTCCAGTCTGCTGGCACGCGCACGGTGAGCGAGCTGGAATCATCGCCAATCGCCACATATTCCATCGGGGGTTCAGCGGTTCCACCATTGTTGGCCGCGCCGCCGTCGCCGACATAGAAGCTCTGAAGCAGCACTTGCCACGCCTCCGCATCGGCCATCTCCGTGGCCTGGAAGTCGATAATCACCAGTTGCCCAGCCGGGTCAGAGACAGCGACCAAATGGGCAAAGAGATTGTCCGAACCATTGCAGTCGGTCCACAGGTCGAATGCGCCGACATAGGTCATGCCGTTGATGGTGTGGGCGTGCTTGATGCGCTCGTCGAATTCGCAATCATCGGAGAGATCGTACGAATCGAGCCACTCGTCGATGTCGATCTCTTCGGTTAGGTCGGTGGCGGTGCGCACATAGACGCCAGGGGCGGTCCATGTATTGTTGAACTTGTCCACACTCGGCGCCACGGTCAGCTTCATCCCCACCACCTCGTCATCCACCACCCAATCGGCGGCCTGAATCTCCCCATATTCCTTGGGCATGAGCGCGGTCAGCGCAGGGCGACTCACCACGCCATAAGTATAGACCAACCCCGTGGTGTCTACCGCGTCGAGCAAACCGGCTGCGCCTGCGTCGGCCGTTTCATCGGCCACATTCACCACAAAGCTGCCCACGATCCGGTCCAGCGCCGCCAGGTCGGCGTCGGTGACGGCGTAAATCTCCAGCAGCACCAAATAGGCATTGGTCTGCGGCACGAGCGCGGCCACGATGGCCGTGCTTTCGGCAGCGCCACACTTGCTCCACACATCAAAATGGCCGGTGTAATAGCCATCGGGGATCGCTTCACGGCCGCCGTAGGTGCAGGCATTCTTGTAGTCGATGCCGTCGAGCAGACTTTCGGTGGTGGTCGATTCGGCCAAGGAAGCCGACACCCCAAAGAAAAGACCCGGCGTGTCCCAGCCACTCGTCATCGCCTCGACATCGGTGGAGGCCATGAGCCGCACGCCGATCTCCTTGTCGTTGCTGACCCAGGGGCCGCTCACCAGATCCGCCCATGCGGCGGGCGCTTCCACCGAGAGCAGGCCGGTGTCATCAGAGATGGTCACAAATTCCTCGTAAACTTCGTCCCCACGCGCCACCCGCTCAGGCTCCTCACCCTTCTCTTCGATCTGCTGGGCCAGTGAGAAACTCACTTGCAACGGACGGCCATTCAGCCGACCTTCGAGCACCTCGCCTGTTTCCAGGCGCAGCACTTGAATCGCCATGACATCGTCCAACGTATGGCTGCGCAAAATGTCGCAATATTCACGCATATCGCCTTTGAGGGCCAGCGAAACGCCCTCCATCGAGATGAGCACATCGCCAGGTTTGATGCCCACATTGTCGGCAATCGAGCCAGAAGCCACCGACGCCACCCAAATACCAGTAAGCTCGTCGCCCACCATGACCGCCTCGCCGTTGATGCCGATCGAGTCCACATTGCGCCCGGCGCGCAGTTCGTCGAGCACGGGCAACGCCTCGTCGATGGCAATGGCAAAATACTGGTTTGTGTTGCCGTTGCCGGCATAGTGGACTGCAACGACACCCCCCTCTTTATCGACAATCGGCCCCCCCGAATTGCCGGGGTTGGTGGCCGCGTCATGCTGAATGACCCGCCGAACCGACGCCCAACTGCTTTCTCCATTGGCGTTGGACTTGGCGATAATGCCGCGCGTCAGCGTGTATTCCGGGTCGCCCAGCGGAAAGCCGGCGGCGTAGATATCCAGCCCCACCTTGATCGGCTGCGCCGACCAGTTCAGATAGTGGAAGCCTTCGCCCTGAATGTCAATCACAGCCAGGTCGGCGCATTCGGATACGCCCAGGACGCGCGCATTGCGCGGTTTGTCTTCGCCGGCGACAAAGACCTTGAGAAAGGCCGCACCGGTGACCACATGGTTGTTGGTGACCGCGATGCCCGACGGATCAATAATGAAGCCGGATCCACGACCCGCCACGTTCATCATCATCCCTTCGGTGGGGTCGGCAAACGCGCCCACGGCCTCGATCTGCACCACAGCCTTCACCACATCATCCAGGCTGGTGACGGCCAGCGCTGTGTCGACCTCATCGGTCAGGATTTCGGCGGCCTCTTCCGCTGGATTGGCGACGCCGGGTTCGCTGCCGCCGCCGCGCCCCGGCTTGGGGATGGGCGCCTGTTCCAGCGGCGCCACGCGGCCGGCCTCCTGTGGCTGTTCACCTGCGGCGGCCACGGGCAGCGCGCTGAGCGCAAGCAGCAGCGCAATCCACGCCGGCGCCGCCCATTGATATACTCTTCGAACGCGTATCAGCATGAGAGCACACTCCTTACATCGTGTTGAATAAGTACGTTTTCACCATCACAAATTCACGATCACAGACGCTGTAAACAATAGGGTAAACAATGGGGTGATATGCACATGACTTACGCAGCGCCCGATGATGATCAGGCGAGACAAATCGGCCAACAAACACGGTGTAGACACTGAATACGCAGTCGCTCAGGCGACTTTTCTTTGTCAGTCGCGGGTTTTAGCCCGCTACGCAATTGTGCCCCCTGATTGCGGTGGGCCGCGCATTACAACAATGATGCTCTATCGCACATTGATGATAGGGGACGGAGAGGGACGCCAAAGTGTTCCAACCAAATCGAACCCGCCCATAGACGATTGCAGGCGCATAGATTGATTCGGTTCGGTTGAGCGTAGGCAGGTTGGCGCCTACGTTATCTCCGCTAGCTCAATCGGCGTGACGAGACCATGTTGTTGGCCTTTGAGCTTGCTCCACGGCTGCCAATCTTGGGCGCGCCAGGGGCCACCCTTGGCGGCGGGAATGGGCCGCGCCTGGTTGGACCCATAGCGGAAGGCCCATCCTTCATCGCACGCCTGACAGGCAAGGCAACCTGCTGAGTCGGGCGGGCAACTGAGCCCCGTCTGGCTTTGGGCCGCCAGCCGTAGTTCATAGTGAAAGTAGTTCTCGCTAACTCCGCTCTGCACCACATCCCACGGCAACGGCGAGCCAATCTCCCAGGCGCCCGTATAGTGCTCCTTCTCCAGGCCCAGCTCATGCAGCGCGGCAAAAAAGCTACGCACAGTCAGCCCGCCGGAGGGGAGCGCCAGCAGCACGTCGGCCAGGCGCCGGTCGCCTCGGCTGAGCACGGCCTGCACCTCGGCCCAGTCGGGCGAATCCGCGCGCACCTCAACCCCGTGACGAGCCAGCGCGCGGTGAACCGTCTGCTGCCGTTTGCGGATCGTTGCTGCGTCGGCCATGCCCTCCCACTGGAACGGCGTGTGGGCCTTGGGCACAAAGGGGGTGGCGTTGATGGCAATGCGTCGTTTGAAGCGGCTGCGCGCCTCCAGCGTGAAGTCAATCAGGGCCTGGATGTCATCGTCAGTCTCGGTGGGGTGGCCCACCATGAAGTAGAGTTTGAGTTGGGGAAAGTTGAGCGACTGCGCCAGATCAATAGCGCGCATCATCTGCTCTTCGGTCTGCGTCTTGTTGATCACATTGCGCAGCCGCTGGCTGCCCGCTTCGGGCGCCACCGTGAGCGTCTGGGCGCCCGTCTCGGCCATCGCGCGGATCAGGGGGACGCTGATGGGGTCCATGCGCATGGACGAGGCGCTGATCGATGCGCCCATGCGTTGGAGTTCGGTCGCCAACTCGTCGATCTGGGTATGGTCGCTGACCGCTGCACTGACAAGCCCAACCTTGGTGTATCCCGCCGCAATGGCCTGCTCGGCGGAAACCAGCAGCCGATCCAACGGCTGTTCGCGCGCCGGGCGATAGACATAACCGGCCAGGCAAAAGCGGCAACCGCGCCCACAGCCGCGTGCAATCTCCATCAGGTGCATGTTGCTGAACTCGGTGTCAGGCGTATAAAGCGTGCTGCTTGTGTCATAGTCCGGCAGATTGCGCACCCAGAGCCGCTCGACCTGACGAAAATGCGCGTGGTTGCGGTTGGAGGGCCGCAAGCTGGGCACATACCAGCCGGGCGTTGCGTCGAGGGCCGCCAACAGCGCCTCTCGATCGTCATGCAGTCCATCGCGGCACTGCTCGACAAAATGGGGTAACGCCGCCTCCCCCTCGCCAATCAAGATGGCGTCGAAGAAGGGAGCCACCGGCTCCGGGTTCATGGTGACGCCCGGGCCGCCCGCAATCAAGAGCGGCCAGGATTGCCCATTCCACTGCGTAGTCGCTTGCCGGTCGGCGGCCAGCGGCGGCATCTTGGCGTGACGCAGCAACTCAACCACGTTGAAATAGTCCATCTCCCACGAGATGGTAAATGCCCAAATATCAAAATCGGTGGCAGGGCGGGCGTTTTCCAGCGAGAGCAGGGGTTTGCCAGCCTGTGCTGCTCCCTTCTCCCAGAAAATCCGCTCACAGAGTAGATCAGGCTCTTCGTTAAAGCGCCGGTAAAGCAATTGCAACGCGAGGCTGCTCATGCCCACGTAATAGGTGTTGGGCATGGTCAGGGCCACGGTGAGGCGGCCGCCCCAATCTTTGACAACGGCCCCAGCCTCGTTGGGCGTGGGCCGGTGGCGGACGGTTCCGGCGCGATTTGCTTGTGTCTTTTGACGTTTGGACATGACCCTCCAACTGCGACCTGGCCGGCATTCACCTGGCTGCGCATCCACAGTGCCGGCGCTGCTGCTTCCAGTGATTATACCACAACGGTCAAGTTGGCTATCGAACGCAGTGCACCAGGCAAGACGATGTCCTGCCCACGCAAGATGCTACTCCGTCGGCTCACCCCTCCGGCGTAACGACCCGCAGCAACACGCTTTGCTCAGCTGCCGTCACCTGGTATTCGCCCAATGCCGCTGGCAACAGCGCCCAAGAGACACCGGTGAGGGTCAGCGCGCCGCCTGCCCAATCCACCGTTGCGGCGCCATTGAGCACGGCCCAAATCTCAAATGTGGACCCGTCGCAAAATCCAAAAAAACTGCCGCCAGCCGGCAGCGCGATCCGTTCTGTCTCGAAGTAAGGACAGACGCCGATCTGTTCGACCGACAGCATGGCGTCTTTCACCAGATAGGTGGGCGCCAAGACAGTTGGCATAATCTGCGTAAAGTCCAATACATCCAACGCCTGTTGCACATGAATTGGGCGGGGGCGGCCCCAATCGTAGATGCGATAGGTAACGTCGCTGTTCTGCTGCACTTCGGCCACAATGATCCCCGGCCCCAACGCATGGACCATGCCGCTGGGCACAAAGACCACATCCCCCGCAGCAACCGGCAGCTTCTGCAGCCAGCGTTCGACGGAGTGGTCGGCGATGGCTTGGGCAAAGTGTTCGCAAGTGACACCGGGTTTGAAACCGAAGATGATCTCGGCCCCTGCCTCGGCGTGGAGCACCACCCACATCTCGGTCTTGCCCCATTCGTTCTCGTGCGCCAGGGCGTATTCATCACCGGGGTGCACCTGCACCGACAACCAACGATTGGCGTCGAGCAGCTTGATAAGCAACGGAAACTTACCGCGCGCCAGCGCATCTTGATTGTTTTCACCCAACAATGCCAGGCCCATCTGCGCCTGCACCTGCGCCAGCGTCAGCCCAGCCAACGGGCCGTTGTTCACCGTGCTCGAACCATTCGGGTGCGCGGCGATTTCCCAACTTTCGGCCACAATGCCATCGGGGATGAGGCGGCCCAGTTTGTTGCCAAGATTGCGGCCACCCCAGGGGTAATCTTTGAAGACGGGGTCGAAGGTTAGGGGGTAGATTTCACGCTCAGCCATTGTACATTCTCCCACCCCGGCATGGACACATCGGTGTGCGAGCCGGTACGTCTTGTTTATTCACGACTTACGCAGCGCCTGACGCAGGCCAGGAGAAGTTTCATCCTCCAGGAGCGCGTGTCCAGTCAAGGCTTGCGTAACTCTATTCTCGATTTGATTAAAGCGCTCATCAGAATTTATCGCAAAAAGGGGGGCCAATCATGCGCGGGGCCGCCAAATTCGTCCCATTTGCATACGCCAGAGCCGCAAACGCGCCGGCCATCCCATCTCACCACGCTTGGGTTTGGGTGGGGGCTCCGGTTCGGGGAAGGGAGGCAGATCGAGCAACTTGCGCCATGCATAAACGCCAAATAGCTTTAGCGACGCCACCACCGGCGCCGCCAAGACTGCGCCCAAGATACCGGCCAGCGACGCGCCCATAATGACCCCGATCATCACCACCAGCGGATGCAGGTCAAGCGCCTCACCCACGATCCGCGGCACCAGCACGCTGTTTTCAATCTGTTGAATCAGAATCATGACGGCCAGCACCACACCGGCGTAATAGAGAGGTTCAAGTTGGAAATAATTGCTGGGCTGAAAGAAGGCAACCAACACCGCCGCCAACGCGCCGATCACGGGGCCGATCACAGGGAGAAATTCCAGCACGCCGGAGAGAATGCCCAGCCCCAGCGCATTGTTGACGCCCAGCGCCATAAGCGATAGGCTCACGACAACCCCAATCACCAGCCCCAAGATCACCTGTCCGCGCAGATAGGCGTCCCAGATGCGCAGAAACTCGCGCATGAGTCGCTCCACATCGCGGCGGTAGCCGGGGTGATGCGCCGCATCGCCGACGACCTTGGCAAACTGCGGGCTGTCTTTGGCGATGTAGAGCGACACAAAAAAGATCAGCAGCCCCGTTGTGAGCGTGTTGATGGTGCTCTGCGCCACCGTGGCGGCCAGTGTTCCACCCCGACGTAGGGTCGCCTGCACCAGCGAAACCGCCTGCTCGGCCAACGAGCGCAGTTCGAAGGTCTGTTCGAGCGCGCGCAGATCATAGCCGGTCAGCGCCGCAACTTGTGCAAACGCAAAGTCGAGCTGCGCCTGCACCAGATCGACAAACTCGGCCATACTATCGGGCAGCAGGCGCGTCAAGCGGATCAGTTGGTCAACCGCCACCAAGCCCACCACGCCCAGCCCGGCGATCACCACCACCAACATGGTGATGTAAATGATCACCACCGCCGCGCCACGCCCAAGCCCCGCCCGCCGCATCAACCAGTTGACCGACGGGTTGAGAAGGTATGCAATCATGGCAGCCACAACGATGGGGCGGATCAATTCTTGGAAGCGCCAAACAACCAGCGCAATCAACAACAAGCCAAAGATCACCACAATGGATTTGGCCGCAACACCCCATCGCGGGGATTCGCCGCCAGCGGCTGGCGTTGGATCCTGTTCACTCACGAGAACCACCCTAACGAATCCATATTGAATGGGAATGTGCTTTGAAACCGAGACTTTACTTCGTAGGTACGGTCTCTGGGCGGACTCGTCACGTCAGGGGGCGTGACTTTACACAGCCGGGAACACTGCCATCTCTGGCAGCTTCCGGCGTTCCCAGAGTCAGTTGCGTCAGTCCTATGGGGAGATCTGGTCCCTGTCACAACTTCTTCAATCCTGCCAGCGATACGAGAAGCTTTTTCATGCCAATACCCGGGAAAGCAATGGTCACTTCCTCGTCGTCGCGCGTCAGGTTGCTTTCGATCACCGTACCCACACCAAACTTGGCGTGTTGGACGCTGTCGAGCCGCCTAAACTGGGGTGTGCGGCCATCTTGTTCTATGCGCGTCGATGCTTGACTACGCGCAGATCGCGACGCCGCCCCGCCCCCCGGCGACCAGTAGACCGGCTTGGCCGCGCCTGCCTCGCGATTCCGTTCGGGTGGGCGTTCCGGGGCGCGCTCAGCGGGGCGCGACCAGTTGTAGGGGTTGCGCTCAGGCGCGCCGCGTTCTCCGCGGTTGGTTCGGGCCTCTCCGTCGCCCCAACTGGTGGCCCGCTGAAAGGCCGCCTCGCGCCGCCCGCGGCGGTCTACCACACCGCTGAGCAACTCGGCGGGGATTTCGTCGAGGAAACGGCTGGCCACCTGCGTTTCGCTGTTGCCCCAGAGGCTGCGCCGAAAGGCATGGAGCAGATAGAGCCGTTTTTTGGCGCGCGTCACGCCCACATAGGTCAGCCGGCGCTCTTCGGCCAGGTCTTCGGGGTCGCCGCTTTCCATGCTGCGGCTGTGGGGCAAAATACCCTCTTCCAACCCGACCAGAAAGACCACCGGGTATTCCAGCCCCTTGGCCGTGTGCAGCGTCATCAACGTGACCGCGCCGCTGCCGTCATCCAACTGGTCGCTATCGCTCACCAGGCTCACTTCTTCGAGAAAGAGGGCCAGGGCCGTGGTCTCTTCGTCGGCGGCGGCCATGCCGGGG
>JAHDWG010000561.1 GCA_023384495.1 Caldilineaceae bacterium | reverse complement strand
ATAGCTACCGCCCAAACGGGCGACCGCAGCCAGACCGTGGAGGGCAACGGCGATCCCGCGCTTGTCGCCCAACTGCCGGAAGATAGCGAGACTTTCGCCACAGCGTGCGCCTGCTTGACTGCTGTTTCCCTGATAATAGGCCAGGATGCCTGCACCGGCCAGCGCTCTGGCGCGCCAGCGATTCATGGATGGGGCACTCTCGGACTCTGATTCTCCGCGCCTCTTGCCAGACGCGGCAGGGAAAGCACCGGCGGCCGCAATCGCTTCTTCCAGCCAGCGACGGCCTTCGCTCAAATAGCCTCTCAGATACCAGAACCACCAGATCGACCCGGCCAGACGCAGCGCAGTGGCATGATCGCGCCGGTCCAGTGCGCTGCGCATTGCGTTGCGCAGATTGTCATGTTCCACACCCAATCGCTCCAGCCAGACGCTCTGTTCGGTACTGGTCAGGTAGGGCTCCGCCTCCTCGGCCAGCGCCAGGTAGTAGGCGGCCTGCCGCTGCTGGAAGGTCTCCAGTTCTCCGCTGGCCGCCAACTGCTCCAGACCGTACTCCTTGAGCGTTTCCAGCAGCGTAAAGCGGAGGGGCAGGCCCGCCGCGGCCTCGACCCGCTGCAGCAGGCTGTTGTCGCGCAGTGCGGCCAGGCCACTGAGCACGGAGAACGCATCAGCGGCATCAGAAGCCGGCGCGTCGCAGACGGCTTCGGCGGCCTCCAGCGTAAAGCCGCCGGCAAAGATCGCAAGCCGCCGGAAGAGGCGCTGCTCGTCGGCGGCCAGCAGGTTGTGACTCCAGTCGATGGTGTCTCGCAGCGTCCGCTGGCGCGCCGGTAGATCGCGGGGACCACCGGTCAAAAACGCCAGCCCTTTCTCCAGGCGCTCCAACAACAGCGGAGGCGGGAGCAGTTTCACGCGGGCGGCGGCCAGTTCAATGGCCAGCGGCAGCCCATCCAGCCGCACGCAGATCTCGGCGACCGCCGGGGCGTTGGACGCAGTGAGGGCAAAATTTGGCTGCACGGATTGTGCCCGTTGCACGAACAGAGCTACGGCTGCCACCGCGGACAATGTTTCCAGGTCAGGGAGATGGCTCAGATCGGGCAGGGCCAAAGGGGGTACAGGGTACTCGTGCTCGCCGGAGACGCGCAGCGCTGCCCGGCTGGTAACCAGGACCTTCAGGGCCGGACACGCTGTCAAGAGTTCGACCAGCTGCACAGCCGCCACTGCCACCTGCTCAAAATTATCAAGCAGCAGCAGGGCCTGCTGGTTGTGTAGGTGCGCCTTCAGCCGTTCCAAGATCGGCTGCTTGCCTTCTTCGCGCAGGCCCAGGGTCTGGGCAATGGTCGGCATGACCAGGTCAGGATCGCGCAACGGCGCCAGGGAGACAAAGGTCACCCCATTGGGGAACTCCTGCGCCAGATCCTCGGCCACCTGCACCCCCAGCCGCGTCTTGCCCACGCCGCCGGGGCCGGTGAGCGTGAGCAGGCGTACGGCGGGGCGGCGCAGATGAGCCGCCACTGCCCGCACATCCTGCTCGCGACCGAGCAAAGGTGTGAGTGGCACTGGCAAAATCGGTTGCTGCAATTGCGTGTGCATTCCACGGTCCAAAATCCGGGGCATCGCCGTGAGCGCGCTGTTCCGGTCCAGGCAGACACGTAGAGAGGATGTTTTTATTATCCCATATTTGGCTGGATTGTCAATCGATTGCGACGAATTCAATTCGGCGTCTGACAGTGAAAAGTCGGTGATCCTCTGAGTGCAGGCACTGAACGTCTAGTCGCTGAGGCGACTTTTCGTTATCAGTCACGGTTTTTGACCCTGCATTTTTTTGGTGAGGCACGCGGGCGCCCGCTGGGCGCGGTCTCTCCAACGGGGATTGCGTAGATGCTGTCCCTAGAGCGGTCAAGCGACAGCGTGTAGGGCGCGCCATTCGCGGCCCGGTCGCAGTGTGCGCTCAAAGGTGAGTTCACGCCGGTAGATCGACATCCCCACCTGGGCATAGAGATGGTTGGCCCCCGTGAAGCTGGCGCCATCGGTGTCGGTGACAATGCGCCGCACGCCGCGCTGGTAAAAGGCGCCAAAAGCATGGTGGAGCAGGGCGCGCGCGATCCCCTGCCGGCGATAGGGCCGGCGGATGCTGAGGCTGCCCACCCGGCCTACATCGGGCCATTCGATGGTGCGCGCATTGCACAGACAGGAGCCTACTACCTCGTCGCCGTGCAGCGCGACAAAGCAGAGCCCTGCGGAGTTGAAATAAGGGTCATCCTCGTTGGCCGTCTCTGTGGAAGGCTGTTCGTCTACGGGCGAGTCTGGGGTTGGTGGCGGTTCGGGCGGCATATTGATCTGCCCCCAGTGGTCCATGAAGGCCTCGTCCAGCGCGGGGCCAACCCGCGGCCAATCCGTGCGCTGGTCCAGCTCCCGCACGGTGATTCCCGGCGGGAAGACAGGCGCGGGCGGCGACTGGCCTAACGTCACCGTCAGGTGAATCCACTCGCGCGCCAGGTGATAGCCTCCTTGCCCCAGCAGCGCCCGCGCGCCCTGGTCCACGTCATAACAGTGAGCGTTGAGCACCAGGTGCGCATCCGCCGGGGCAACGGCCAGTATGGTGCGGGCCTGCCGCTCGGCCCAGCGCAGCAGCGCCGTCCCAATGCCCCGCCGCCGATAGGCGGGATGCACGACGCCGCCCACCTCGGTCACAACGAAGGGCGCCTCGCCGCTGCAAAAGGCGTAGGCCACGGCCTCCCCGCCCGGTGTCGTGACCAGCGCCTGGGTGGCTGTCCCTGGCGTGTAGCGCACCTGGCGCAGCCGCCCGTGATCATCCATGAGCGTATGGGGCCCGCCCAAAAGGTCCATGCTGTGGGCATTGAGGAGCATGGCGATCACGGGGTTGCCTGCCGGGCCCGCCGGATGCAGTGTGAGAGGCGCCTGCTCGTCGTCACGCAGCGCCGGGTTGAAGGCTCTGAGCGGTATGGTCACGGTTGCCTCCAGAATCTAGTGATGTCGATTGTCATTGACGGGGATCGGCTGTTCGCTCACCCCAGACCCACCACAAAGGCGATGGCCCGTTCCTGGTCGTGGCTCAGGCTGATGGACCACTCCTCCACGCCCAGGGTGGCCGAGCGGGCCGCCGCCGCGCCGTGTAGACACAGTTGGGGCGCGCCACTCTCGGCGTCGCGCAGGATCTCGATGTCCGTCCACATGACGCCCTGCCGCCAGATGCCGGTGCCCAGCGCCTTGGCCACCGCCTCCTTGGCCGCAAAGCGGGCCGCCAGCGACTCCACCCGGCCCGCGCATAGCGCCAGTTCGCTCGCCGTAAAGACGCGGCGCAAAAAGCGGTCGCCCTGTTGGTCGACCGCCAGCCGGACACGCTCGATCTCGATCAGGTCTACACCGGTCCGCAGCATAGTGCTTTTTCACAACCCAAATGCATCACCACTGTCTTTGCAGATCGAATTCAACGCAAAGGCGCAGAGGAGCAAAGACGCAAAGATCTACGATTCGACCCCCTTGGCGTCTCTGCATCCTGGCGCTTTGCGTTCAAAGCGCAGACATCGCGTCATCACGTTTGACGTCTGGCGCACCCACGCCTTACGGATTGCGCTGACCCCGCAACGCCGCGATCTCCTCGCGCAGCTGGCGAACCTCGCCCTCCAGCCGCATGATCTCATCGGCCAGCAGCCGGTTGTAGTTGACCTGCCGCTCGATGATCGGGTCGAGATAGGCTTCCTTGATGTGGGTGGTGCTGTTGACCCGCACCCACTCGATGAGGGGGCCTACCCCCGGCGCGCCCGAGCGCACCCGGTAGCTGCGCAGCGCGATGTCGGCCTGCTCATAGAGCTTGCCCACCGGGTGTTGCGCCACC
>JAHDWG010000560.1 GCA_023384495.1 Caldilineaceae bacterium | reverse complement strand
TCGTTACATAGGCGATCAACTGCTTGTCGCCGGGTGGGTCCTCGTGAATGAGCACCGCCGCCTGCCGCACAAGCGGATGGCTTTGCAGCACGGCCTCGATCTCGTCGAGTTCGATGCGAAAGCCGCGAATCTTGACCTGGTTGTCAACCCGGCCCAGGAACTCAATGTTGCCGTCAGGCTGGAAGCGAGCCAGGTCGCCGGTCTTGTAGAGCCGGCCCGCGCCAAAGGGGTTCGGGATAAACTTCTCGGCGGTCAGGTCAGGCCGGTTCAGATAGCCGCGCGCCAGGCCGGCGCCGCCAATGTGCAGCTCGCCCGCCTCGCCAATCGACACGGGCTGGCGTTGCTCATCCAGAATGTACACCTGTGCGTTGGCAATGGGCCGGCCAATCGGCGGCTTGCCACCGCCAGCATGGCATTCGGCAAGGGTCGTGCAGACGGTGGCTTCGGTGGGCCCGTAGGCGTTGAAGAAGCGGCGACCCGGCGCCCAGCGCGCCACCAGTTCCGCCGGGCAGCTCTCTCCACCGACGATGACCGTCTGGAGCGCAGGCAGATCGGCGACGGGCATGGCGGCCAGCACCGACACAGCCATCTCCACATGGGTGATCGCCTGGTCTCGCATCAGTTGCAACAACGCGGGGCCGGGCAGGCGCGCTTCCTCAGAGGCCAGGTGCAGCGCCGCGCCGGCGCACAAGGTCATGGCCCAGTCCGAGGTCGCCACGTCAAAACTGAACGAAACCAACTGGAGCACCCGGCTTTCGGGCTTGATGGCAAATTGTTGGATTTCAGCCAGGGCCAGGTTGACCAGCCCCCGATGCTCCAGCAGCACGCCCTTAGGTTTGCCCGTGGAACCCGAGGTGTAGATGACGTAGGCCAGGTCGGTGGGCTGCACGGTGCGGTTGGGGTTGGCTTCTCGCTGCGCCGCAAAGATGTGTTGCTTCCGATCCAAACAGACGACGGTCATGCCGTTGGGCTTCGGCAGGCTTGTTACAAGTTGCTCTTGGGTCAACAGGACCTTGATCTGGGCATCCTCCAGCATATACCGCAGCCGCTCGGGCGGATAGGCCGGGTCCAGGGGGACGTAGGCGCCGCCCGCCTTGAGGACGCCCAAAAGCCCCACGATCATCTCGGGCGAGCGCGTGACGCAGATGCCCACAAGCATCTCCGCACCCTGCGGATTTTCGTTGCGCGGCGCGACGCCCAGCGTCCGCAAGTAATGGGCCATCTGATTGGCCTGGCGATTCAGCTCCTGGTAGGTCAGCGCCTGGTCCTCAAAGACGAGAGCCACAGCCTCCGGTGTGCGCGCCGCCCGCTCTTCGAACAACTGGTGGATGCACTTGTGCGCCGGTAAATCCGCCTGCGTGTCGTTCCACTCGACCAGGATGCGCTGCCGTTCCGCTGCGCTGAGTTTGGGCGGCTCGGCTTCCTGCGCTGCGGTCGCTGGCGGGCTGTGCGCCCGCAGCGCGGCTGGCAAATGCACGTCATTGGCTGCAAAGTGGCGCTGCAGGAGTGGATCGACTCGCTCATCCACGCCCGGCAGCCCCTGCTCGATGTCGCCGATGGCCTCGGCATACCCGGCCACCAGCGAGGTGATGGTGGCGGCGTCGAGCCGCGCGGCCTCTGCCGGTGTGGCTGTGCGCGCCCGCGTGATCGAGTGCGCAAAACGTTGCTGCGCCCACGTCACTGCGTGCGACAAGGGCGCAGCTGGCGAGTGGCGCATGGCGTGCTCGGCAGCGGCGAGCAAGAACGCATCCAGGGCCACTTCACCAGCGACGGCGTAGGCCCAGGTGAGCGCGCAGGTGCGGTCGGCAAAGGGCGCCGCGGCTCCCGCGCTGCGGGCCTGGATTTCGTCCGCGATCTCGCGCAGGCTGTGGGCGAGATCGGGGTTGCCAAAACTGGTCGCCAGACATTGTTGCACCTCGTCGCTGGTGAGCGCAAGGGCGCCCAGATGCATGGTCAGGGTTTCGGTGGGACCCTCGAAGATGCGAAAGACGCGGGCGTCGCGCATGATCTGCGGCGCGACGTTCTTCTCCTCATAGCCGCGGCCGCCGAGCATTTGCACCAGCGCGTCCGCAGCCTGCCACAGCAGCTCGGAACCCAGCACCTTGCACGCCAGCAGCGCGGGCGACGGCGCTGTTCCGCCCTCATCCACGAGAGTCGCCGTCCGCGTGACCAGCGCATCGAGCGCCTCGATGGCGGCGGTCAACTCGCTCAGGCGGAGCAGGCTCACCGGGTTATCGAGCAGCAGGCCGGTGGCCACGGTGCGGCGGCTGGCGTAGCGGTGCATCAACTGGACACAGCGCTTCATCCCACCGACACAGATGGCGCCGAGACAGAGCCGGGTGAACATCATGGTGTCTTGGGCGATGGCGGCGCCTTGCTCCAACTCGCCCAGGACATCATGGGGTGTGACAGGCACGCCGCGCAAATGCAACGTATTTTGCACCATGCCGCGCAGCCCCATGGTCAGCGCCTCGGGGCCAATTTCCAAGCCAGGCGCGCCCTGCCGCACGACGAAACCCGCCATGCCCAGGGGGGCGCCGCTGCTGTCGTAGCGTTGGGCAAACACGTTGATCACACCGGCCCAGGCGGCCGACCCGATCCACTGCTTGGCGCCGGTCAACCGCCAGCCGCCCCGGCCGTCGGGGATCGCCTGGGTCATGATCGCCGCCGGGTTCGAGCCGGCGCCCGGCTCAGTCACCGCAAAGGCCGCAAGTTCACGTCCGCTGGCCAGGCGCGGCAACAGTTCGTTGCGCAGGGCCGGCTGTGCATGCCGCTCGATGAGCCGGGCGGCCAGAATATTGGTTGCGGTAAAGATGGCGAGTGTCAGGTCGATGGCGGCTACCTGTTGCAGCACGCGCAGGGTTTCGCAAATCGACAGCCCGAGCCCGCCATATTCCGCGGGCGTGTGCATGCCCAGCAGGCCCCGGTTGCCAAAATCCAACACAACGGCGGGCGATATCGTGCGCCGCTCGTCGATCAGGCGTGAGTTCAGCCGTTGGTCGGCATAGTCGCGCAGCCATTGGATGAGCCCTTCTGGGGAAGATTGGCTGGCGCCAGACGTCAACACCTCATTGATTGGATTCATGCGCATCGGCAGTTCCCCTTTATCGTAAGTGCAAAAGCAGAGTCTCCCAGCCTTGAACCGGCCAGAAAATTGGCGCAACCGCGCTCCACACAGACCGGTCGGTTGATCGGCCTGGCGTCGGCATCCACCCGCAACGAGCGATGCGTCTCTGTAACTGTTCAAAATGCGTAGGAGATTTATGGCCCTGTGTCAATCAAAACAGAACCTAGGCTGACAGCATGCGGTGGTTGGAACCGGGCAGATGCAACGGCCACCATGCCGGGTCTCATAGTAACCGCGCCGTCAGCCAGAAGGGGGAATAGCCGTATGCCATCCATTGCAGCGAACAACGGGGACGGTAAGGACACTGGCGGATGCTGCAATTCGAGCATACGCCTTGCTATACACAATGTTGGTTCGGTGGGTATATGAGAGTACATATCTGCCATTGGCCTCAATGAAAAAACTGAATCTACGTTTGACATGAATGCATAGAGCGATCACCAACAATATGGGGGCTTCAGCGTCAATGTGAGCAGCCGAGCCGTGAGTCGGCGCCTATATCCAGTTACGGATGGGCTCTGGTTTCATCGCAACCCGCGCCAACCTTATAAGAACCTTACATTATCAGAATATAACATGGATTTACTGTGGGGTCAACGATTCTTTGACGTAAGTTTTGGAGGGGTTAGCCACTGCATAACGAGTGGGCAAATCAGTCATTCGTCTCTTCGCCATCATCCTTTTGTACGCACATGATTGGGGCAGTTGTACAGCGAAGGAATAGCT
>JAHDWG010000014.1 GCA_023384495.1 Caldilineaceae bacterium | reverse complement strand
TCGATAGGGCCAATCCCACGTGATGAGGGTCGATTCGCGCACCAGATGGCTCTGGAAGTCTGACGGCAGCACACAAGGGCGGGCGGCGGCGGTGGCGTGGAGGCGGGCCGCCTGCATGACCCCCATCTCCAGCGACGAACCGTGCCAGCACGAGTAGCCGGCCACCTCCACCGTGCGCGCCAGGGTGAGAAATTCGGAGATCGTCTGCCCACTCACGTTGAAGTTGTCGGCAAAGCGCTCTTGCAGCCCCCGGCGCAGCACATCTAGCCCGCGCGCGTGGAGCACGAGCGGGATCGGCGACACCTGGCGCACCCGTTGCCACATTTCGGGCATGTCTTGCGGGAAGGGGTCTTCGATCTGCACATTTTCGGCGAGGGGCTCAAGGCGCTTGAGCATGGCGAGCGCATCGGCGGGGCTGAGCCACTGGCACATGGGGTCGATGGTGAGGTGGAAGTCGCGGCCGCCCGCCTCCTTGCACGCCTGCACCTGCTCGACCACCGGGTCGCCGATTCTCGATTTCATCTTGAGCCCGCTGAAGCCCATCGCCCGCGCCTGGCGGACAATGCGCGCCAGGTCGTCGGGCGTCTGGCGGGCGCACCACCAGTCCACGGGGACGGTCTCATGCACCTGGCCGCCGAGCAGATCGACGGCGCGGCAGCCCAGTCGTTTGCCGGCCCAGTCGAGCAGCGCCACCTCGACGGCGCGGATGGCGGGCGACGGCGATTGCCAGAGTGCGGGTGGCTGTTTTTCGAGAAGACCCCAGCGCATTGCGCCGCGCCAGTTGGCGGGCAACGGTTGCAGGCTCCACCCGCGCAACGCCACGCCGGGGAGCTGGTGCAGCCACGGTTCGATGGCCTGGAGCGAGTTGCCGCGCTCCACCTCGCCCAGCGCGGTAATCCCATCGTCCATCGTTACTTCGAGCAGCACAATGGGCATCCGGTCCCAGTCGTCGCCGGGGCCGGTCCATGCTGGGCTGTTGATCGAGCCCGGTTTGGCCGGCACAATCACCTCGTAGGCTTTGACCGACTCAATGTGTGTGGCTGTGGTCATGGGCTTTGATTCCTGTGTGATGGGTTTATCCATTTATTGTAGCTGTGTTTGGTGGTAGAATCAAATCACCCTGACTTACGCAGCGCCTGATGGTTATCAGGAGAGGCAACTAGGTCAACGAACAGATCTTCAGCCAAGGCTTGCGTAAGTCCTGATCACATAGATCGGCTACGGTCTCCCCGTTTCAAACAGGCGCTGCGTGGTATGCTCGTCAAGCAACCAGGAACCGAGGTCGGATCGTCGTCGTCTGTCGGAGAGCCCAGAAAAGAGACCACCCGTAGCGACATCCCCATGTAGGGAATGGCTACGGGTGGCCGGTGTGACCTGGTTGCTCCTTCTCTGGTTGTTATGTGATTACCTGCGCTCGGCGCAGCGTTTCTTATTCAGTTATCGGGTGGGGTTTCGCCACGGCAACAACATTGTTATCCTCGTGGTTGTTTTCAAACCGCACCGAGTCTAGCTGAGGCCGGGTCGCATCTCGGCCCGGTGTTGCAGCCGTTCGCCCGTATCGACGAGCAGCCGACCCAGGTTGGCCAGCAGGTGGTCGACGAGACCCGGTTCGCTCTGGGCGACGCGACGAAACCGGCGCTGCATCTCGGCTTGCGCCAGGCGTTCCTCGTAGGCTTGTTGGGCAAGGTTTACCATTGTTAGGTCGAACATATTGGCTCCTTTCGTGACGTGGTTCACGCACGTCACAGGCGGGTTGGGCGCCTTTGCTGATTGACCAACGGACCGTCCGTTGCGCCGGCGCCGCAAAACATTCGCCAAGCCACTATCATAACGCAACCGGTTGCACTTGAGTTGCAGACACACCATATCCTCAAAAGGGTTACAAACAAAAAGGCGAGCCGTGCGGCCCGCCTCTTGTTCAATCTCATTTTTCCGTCCCGATCATCGGTAACCTTCCAGCGCCTTTTTCACTTCCGCGCAAAAGGCGTCGGCGGTCGCCCCATCGAGCACGCGATGGTCATAGCTGAGCGCCATGGTCATCATCGGTTTGAAGGTGAGATAGTCGCCCAGGTTGGCTTCGAGCGGGCTACCATTGCTGACCACTACGGGGCGTTTTTCAATCGCGCCCGTGCCCAAAATGCCCACTTGGGGCTGCACAATAATCGGGGTCTGAAAGACGCTGCCCGACGTGCCATAATTGGTGAGCGTAAAGGTGCCGTCTTGCAGATCCTCGCCGCGCAGCTTGTTGGCGCGCGCCTTTTCGGCCAGGTCGTTGACAGCGCGCGCAATGCCCATGAGGTTGAGGTCGCCGGCGTTTTTGATCACCGGGACGATCAGCCCACCCAGCCCATGCTGGTCGGGCGGCAGCGCCACAGCCATGCCCACATTGTAATAGTGCTTGAGCACCACCCCCTCATCGGTATAGCTGGCATTGGCGGCGGGGACAGCCTTCAACCCTGCCACAATTGACTCGATGAGATAGGCGGTTACGGTCAGGTTGACGCCGCCGGCGGCAAATTCGGCCTTGTGCGCCTTGCGGTGACCCAACACGGCCGTCATGTCCACATCCCACCAGGCGGTGACATGGGGGGCGGTGAAGGCGCTTTGCGTGGTGTTGCGCGCCACCGCCGCGCGCATGCGCGAGTGCGCCACCAGTGTTTCACCCCCTCTGGGCTCGGTTGGCGCGCTTGGCGGCGGTGTGGGCTTGGCGGCAGGCGGCTCGCTGGTAGGCTGTTCCGGCGGAGCGGCGGGCGTGGGCGCGCCCTGGGGGGCGAGAAACCGGGGTTCCACCGTGACCGGCTTGCCCGCCTCGCGGCTGGCGACGGCGCTGAGCACATCATAGCGGGTGAGCGCGCTAAGGGGCCGCCCGCCCGCGATCTCGCTCAGATCAAGGTTGTGTTCGGCGGCCAACCGTTGGACGCTCAACGTGGGCACATCAGCCAGGTCACCGGGGAGAGCCTCGGTTTGGGCTGGCGCTGGGCCCTTGCCATCGGCGGCAGCCAACACATCTTCTTTGGTGATGGCGCCGCCCGGGCCCGAGCCCGTCACACCGTCGAGCGACACCCCTTTTTCCGCCGCAATGCGCTTGGCGACCGGGGTGGCCTTCACCTCATGGCCGTTAACCGAGACCTCCACCGCGGTGGATGCCGGCTCGGCGTCGGCTGCGTCCGCGTCGGGGGCGGATGCCGGCGGCTTGGGCGCGGCCTTGGGGGCATCGTCGGCTGTGCTTTCGCCTTCGGCGCCAATCACGGCCAGCACCGCATCGAGCGCCACGATTTCTCCTTCGTCGGCGTTGATCTGGAGCACCGCGCCGTCGGCGGGCGCAGTGACTTCGGTGTCCACCTTGTCGGTTGCGACCTCCAGGATGACATCGCCGGCCTTGACCTGATCGCCCACCTTGACCAGCCAGCGGCTGACCGCGGCGTCTTCCACGCCTTCGCCCAGTTCGGGCAATTTGACTTCTGTCGCCATGATTTCCCTCGCTTCTTCTTCATGAGGAGCGACAAGTGAGGAGTGATATGTGGGCAGTGATAAGTGAGGGATAATCTACTCATCACTCGTCACTGATCATCCCCCCACTCATTCACCCTAGCATTTGCAGGACGGCGGCCTTGATATTCTTCTTCCACGGCAACACTTCTTGCTCTAGCGCCTCGGACACGGGGATGGAGACGGGCGCCATGCCGAGGCGGCGGGCGGGCGCCTTGAGCAGATGAGGCGCTTCTTCGTAGATGCGGGCCACGATTTCCCCTCCGATGCCACAGTTGGACTGGGACTCATGCACGGCCAGCAGGCGACCTGTCTTCGCCACCGATTCAAAGACTGTTTCCATATCGAGGGGGACAATGCTGCGCAGGTCCACCACCTCGATGTCGATGCCTTGTTCGGCCTTGAGTTCTTCGGCGGCGGCCAGTGCTTCGAGCAGGCAATAGCTAAACGTGGCGATGGTCAGGTCTGCGCCTTGACGTTTGACATCGGCCTGGCCCAGGGGCACGGTAAATTCCTCATTGGCGGCGGGCATTTCACCCCGGGTGAAATAGAGCATCTTATGTTCGAGAAAGACGACCGGATTCGGGTCGCGGATGGCGGAGATCAGCAGCCCCTTTGCATCATAGGGCGTGGCCGGGGCCACCACCTTGATGCCGGCGAAGTGGGCGAGCGCGCTCTCGACGCACTGGCTGTGTTGCGAGCCATAGCCTTTGCCGCCGCCGTGTTGACCGCGGATGACCATAGGGGCATGAACCAAGCCGCCGGTCATATAGTGCATCTTGGCCGCCTGATTGAGAATCTGGTCGGCGCAGACGAGAAAGAAGTCCATATACATCAGTTCGATAATGGGGCGCATGCCCACCATGGCCGCGCCCAGCGCCATCCCCATAAAACCTTGCTCGCTGATGGGGGTATCGACGAGACGGCCCTTGGGGTCGTCATTGAACGCGCCGAACTCGTTCATCAAGTTGCGGGTCACACGGAACAGCCCGCCATAGTAGGCCAAGTCTTCGCCGATGAGGAAGACGCTAGGGTCGCGCCGCATCTCATCCTTCATGGCCTCGTTGACTGCTTGAATATAGGTTGTTGTACGCATAGGTGACTTTCTGTGCTATACTACACGGCATCTACACTGTTGCATCTACACTGTTGCATTTACACTGCTGCATCTACACGGCGAAGACGTCGGTATATGCTTCTGCTCGTGGCGGCCAGGGGCTGTTCTGGGCAAAGTCCACGGCCTCGTTGACCTCTCGCTCCACCTCGCCGCGGATCTGTTCGAGCGTCTCTTCCGCCGCCCCTCGCTCAATGAGCTTGTCGTGCAGCACCACCAACGGTTCATGCGCCCGTTGCGCTTCGATTTCATCCTTGCTGCGGTAGGTCTCCAGATCCTTGGCCATGTGGCCGGCGAGCCGGTAGGTGATGCCTTCGACAAAGGTAGGGCCGGCGCCGGCTCGGGCGTGGGCCACGGCCTCACTCACCGCATGGTGGACTACCTCCACATCATTGCCATCGATCTGGACGCTTTCCATGCCATAACCGCGGGCAAACTCATAGAGATTGTCAATCGCAGATGTGCGTGAGATGGGTGTCATCTCAGAATAGCGATTGTTCTCGCAATAGAAGATGACCGGCAGCTTCCACTTGGCGGCCATGTTAAAGGTTTCATGCATGACGCCTTGGAAGATGGCCCCCTCGCCAAAAAAGGTGATGGCAATGCGGTCGTCACCGCGCATCATACTGGCCATCGCCATGCCCGCCGCATGGGGAACCTGAGCGCCCACAATGCCGTTGGCGCCCATCAGGCCCAGCGCGGGATCGATGAAGTGCATGGAGCCGCCCTTGCCCTTGGCAAATCCGTCGCTGCGACCCAGCACTTCGGCGATGGCTCGTTTCGGGTCCATCCCGCGTGCAAGCGAGTGATGGTGGCCACGATAGGTGCAAGTCAGGTAGTCGTCGGGGCGGAGCGCCCAGGCCGCGCCAATAGCGTTGCCCTCGTGGCCGATGGCCGTGTGCATGGCGCCCCCGATGAGGTCGGCTTCGGTCAATTTGAGCAACGATTCTTCGACGCGGCGGATGAGGAACATGCGGCGGTACATTTCTAGCAGTGTCTCGGTGGGAAGCACGCTCGTCGCCCGCCCATCCGCAGCCGCTACGGATGGGATCGCCGCGTTCATGGAGATGCCCTTGCTTTTTGTCTTGTTCTTTGCCCGTGTCTTGGCTGGTGCTACCATCGATTGAATTCTCCTATTTGCGTAATTGAGACAGCGCAGATCCAGCCGCATTGATGAGCGACGCGCAGCTGCAACCTGGCCAACACTGACATAGCATACAGCCGGCCCGAACCTTCATTCAGCGGGCTGTGTCGAATGGCTTTGGCGTCAACTGGTGGAATTGCCAGCGGGGCGAGGAATCGAGCAGTGAGGTCGCCCATAAATCAAGCCGGTGATCATCGGCCAACACCCATCTGGCATGGCGCGCGGTCCCAATCGCTATACTGCGGTTGTTTTGAAAACCGGAATTTGCGCGACTGTTACCGCTACAGAGGACTCCGGTTGTCAAACAGAGCTCAGTATAGACGCGCATCCATTCTCCTATGCTTCTCACCTTCCAGGCGCGCTACGGAGCCCAGGCGGGGCTCGAACCCGCGGCGAGGATCATAAATGCCATTTCATTATACCCGCAGGGGGAAGTAGGCTCAAATTATGGCAATTGCGCTTTGTAGTTATTCTTCCCTTTTTACGACTTTTCCGATATACTATCAGCGTTCAGTTGTGTAACCGTGCTGGATGGTTGATCTGGGCGCGGCTGCGCCAAATACAAGTGACGCAATTACCTGAACTGATCGCAAGATCAAGCTCCTGTTTATTCACATCTTCACCTGGCTTCAACGGTTCAATTGGCTTCAGCGGTCATCGTTGGATTGATGAACTATACTCGTGGTTGTATGAAAATGACGGCTTCTGCGGCGGCAAACCCGTCGTTTTCATACAGGACTCTGTTTTAGTTTGCTAGTGGCGCGTTGCGCCCTCACTTGCGTGAGGAGTCTCCGCACTGGCTACCATCTCGCGATTTTCTCGATCTGCAAACGCCTGTGTAATCCGTAATTTGGAGGTGTTCAACATGAGTAACAATGGCAAGTCCCCTGGCGCAGTCCGCTACCCGGGTATCCCTACGACCGATGATGGCAGCGGAACCGTCGCCTGGGTGGAGGTAAATATCACACAGGGCGCCTGTGCGTACCCGATCACGTCGTCGACGGTGATGGGGCAGCACTATGCGCTTGCCGTGGCCAACGGCCAAAAGAATCTGTGGGGAGACCCGCTGATCTTCATGGAGCCAGAAAGCGAACACTCGTCCGCCTCAGCCGCCGAAGGGTTTGCCGTGGCCGGTGGCCGTGTCACCAACTTTACATCGGGCCAGGGTCTGATCTTGATGAAAGAGGTGCTCTACGTCATCTCCGGCAAACGGTTGCCTATCGTCTTTCATATCGGCGCGCGTGCGCTCACCAGCCAGGGGTTGAACGTACACGCCGGCCATGATGATATTATGGGCGTGGCCGATACGGGTTGGGGCATCACCATCGCCAAGAATGCCCAGGGCGCCGGCGACATGGCGCTCATCACCCGCCGCGCCGCCGAAGACAGCCAGACTCCCTTCCTGAGCGCCCAAGACGGCTTTCTGACGACCCACACGGTGGAAAATGTACGGCTGCTCGAACCCGAATTGATGAAGCAGTTTATGGGCAAACCGGAAGAGAAGCTGCGCAACCTGATGAACCCCGACAAGCCCATGATGTCGGGTGTGGTCCAAAATCAAGACAGCTACATGAAGGGAAAGATCGCCCAGCGCGCCTTCTACGACCGCGTCAAGCCCGCGCTCAAGGCGGCCATGGACGAATTCTACGAACTCACCGGGCGGCGCTACGACCTGATCGAGCCATACCGCATGGAGGACGCCGAGTACGCGATTGTGTGCATGGGCGGCATGGCCGAAACCGCCGAAGTGACGTGCGATTACCTGCGCGAACAGCGCGGCTGGAAGGTCGGCGTCGTCCACGTCACCAGCTTCCGCCCCTTCCCCGGCCCCGAATTGGTGGCGTGCCTGCGCAACACCAAAGCCTTTGCCGTGCTCGAACGCATGGACAACCCCATGGGCCAGAGTAACCCGTTGACCGCCGAGATCAAGGCCGCCTTTGCCGATGCGTTGGTGGGAACCGATGGCTACCCCAAGGTGGAGCGCCTGCCGGTGATCTACAGCGGCGCCGCCGGCCTGGGCAGCCGCGACGTGCGCCCCGGCGACTTTATCGCCACGGTCGAGAATATGATTCACGAAGGGCGCCGCTATTTTGTCCTCGGCATCAAACACGAACTGGCGCTGACCAACAATTTTGACCCCGATGTGCGGCCCAATGGCGCCTTCTCCATGCGCGGCCATTCGGTGGGTGGGTATGGCTCGGTCACCACCAATAAGGTCATCGCCACCATTGTCGGCGACCTCTTCGATCTCTATGTCCAGGCCTATCCCAAATATGGCTCGGAGAAGAAGGGACTTCCCACAACCTATTATCTGACGGTGGCGGACCAACCGGTGCGCACTCACTGCGAGATGAACTTTGTCGAGTTTGTGCCGCTCAACGATGTCAACGCCTTCAATTCGGGCAACCCGCTGGCCGGGTTGCAGCCGGGGGGCGCCGTCTTTGTCCAGTCGAGCTACACCGACCCGCAGCAGGTTTGGAACAATATCCCGGCCTATGCACGGCGCATCATCCGCGAGCGCGACATCCGGGTGCTCTACCTCGACGCAGCCGCGATTGCCCGTACGGTGGCCTCGGTGCCCGACCTGCAAGTGCGTATGCAGGGCATCGTCCTCTTGGGGGTCTTTTTGAAGGCCACCCCCTTCCTCGAGCGGCGTCACATCGGTGAACAGGAACTAATGGCCGGGGTCGAGAAGAGCCTGCGCAAATACTTTGGCAAGCGTGGGGAGCGGATCGTCCAGGACAATCTGACCTGTGTCCGCCGCGGCTTTACCGAAGTGTTGGAGATCCCCCGCGAGGTCATCCTCGCCGACGGGCAGGTCGCAGTCGAAACCAACGGCGTCCAGACCAATGGAAAAGCAGGCCACACCAACGGCAAACTGGTGCAAGATGTCATGCGCAGCCCGGTCTTTGCCTGCCGCCTGACTACCCCAGTCGCCAAGATCGCCCAGGCGATGGAGACGCACGGTGTCGGCGCGGTGGTCGTCATCGACAACGAGGGCAACCTGCAAGGGCTGGTCAGCAGCAGCGACATCGAGCAAGCCCGTGCAGGCAACGGCGGCAATGGCGAACACAAGTCGCTCGCCGACCTCTCCTCGGCCCAGATCATGCGCCGGGATGTGCTCACGGCTATGCCGACCGATCATCTGGAGGACGCTCGCAAGAAGCTGGTCGAGCACGGGCTCCACAGCCTGGTGGTGGTGCAACAAGAGAATGGGCATCAAAAACCGGTTGGCGTCCTGTCTGAAACCGAATTGACCGCGGTGGCCGCATAATGCGGAAAGGAGAACCTTTGATGGCTGCAAGCCCGATTTTCCTGATCGACGACGAACCGGTTGAACAACAGGCCGCAACCAACGGGCATACCAATGGCCAGGCAAACGGCCACACCCACGGCGCAACCAATGGCGCCGATGCCTGTGACATCCCCGGCGCGCTCTTTGAGCTCAACCTCGACGCCTATATCGCTGATTTCAACGCCCGCATTGTCAGCGCCTACGAAGCCGGCCAGGACGATGACCTGATCGCTGATCTCAGCGTGGCCCGGTCGCTCATCCCGGCGGGCACGGGCGCCTATCGCGATTTTTCCTACATTGCCCCTGAAATCCCTGAATTCTACCAGGACAACTGTGTGGGCTGCATGACCTGTGTCACCGAATGCCCCGACACCGCCATCTTGGGCAAGGTGACGGAGGGGTCGGTGCTCGAACTGGCCCTGGCGCAGACGCCCGAAGAGGAGCGCGATTGGTTGGGTCGCCAGTGGGCGGTCACCAACAAGTTTTACAGTGTGCCGGAGAAGAAGGAAGCCGGTTCGGGCGGCAAGTTTGGCATCTTTATCGACCCGACCAAGTGCAAGGGGTGCGCCGAGTGTGTCCAGGTCTGCGCCGACCTGGGCTACAACGCGCTCAAGATGATCCAGAAGGAAGAGAAGACCGTCCCCCAATATCGTGAGGCCTTTGATTTCTTCCGTAAGCTGCCGCCCACGCCAGAACGCTTTATCAACGAACGGGTGTTGGTGGACATGATGTTGGCCGACCGCAGCCTGCTCTATGTGGGCGGGGCCGGTTCGTGCGCCGGCTGTGGCGAAGCGACCGCGCTGCGCATGTGGCTGGCCGCCACCGCCTTCCAGGTGGGTCAGGAGAACATCGGCATCGTCAACTCCACCGGCTGTACGACTGTCTATGGCAGCACCTACCCTTACAATCCATGGGGCGTCCCGTGGACCAATTCGCTCTTTGAGAATGGCCCCACCGACGCCATGGGCGTGCGCGCCCGCTGGGACCAGATGGGGTGGGAGAAGAAGCGGCTCTGGGTGATCGGCGGCGACGGCGCCATGCTTGACATCGGTTTTGGCGCGCTCAGCCGCATGTTTGCCAGCGGGATGGACATCAAGGTGTTGCTGCTCGACACGCAGGTCTACTCCAACACCGGCGGGCAGGCGTCCACCGGCAGCTTCCAGGGCCAGGGCACCAAGATGAGCCCCTTTGGCAAGGAAGAGCTGGGTAAATCCGAAGCGCGCAAAGAGATTGCCCAGATCGCCATGATGCACCCCAATGTCTTTGTGGCGCAGACCACCGCCGCCCACATGAACCACTTCTACCGGGCCGTGCTGGACGCCAACGAGTATCCCGGCCCGGCCATCATCAGCGTCTTTACCACCTGCCAGCCCGAACATGGTGTGGGCGACCATGAAGCCGCCCAACGGGCGCGCGCGGCGGTAGACAGCCGCGCCTTCCCGCTGCTGGTCTACGATCCTCGCAAGGGGCGCACGATCCGCGAACGGCTCGACCTCAAGGGCAACCCCGCCATCAATGACGATTGGTATGTGGACCCCAAGACAAAGCAGCCCTTCACCTTTATCGACTTTGCCCGCGGAGAAGGGCGCTTTGAAAAGCACTTTGACAAGGATGGCAACCCGGGCGAAATGTTGCTCGCTGCCCAGCAGGATCGTCTCAACAACTGGCATCTGTTGCAGGATCTGGCCGGCCTTCTCCAGCCGGAGAAGAGCACCCACGCCGCCGCCAAACCTGCGCCTGCCGCACCGGCAGTAGCCAAAGAGCCGGCTGCACCTGGTAACTTGAGCGGCGCCGCCGCCGACCGCATTGCTGCCGCCAAGGCCCGCGCAGCGGCCAAACTTGCCGCAGCCGGCGGTGCGGCCGCCCCTGCTACGCCAGCGCCCGCCGAACCTGCTGCAGAGGCGCCGCCCGCCGCTCCTGCAACACCGAAGTTGAGCACGACTGCCCAGGAGCGCATCGCCGCCGCCAAGGCGCGTGCGGCGGCCAAAGCCCAGGGCAAAGAGTAACATCAACCGTCAGAGATAGCGCCTCTGCCACAGGAGTCAGGGAAACAGGTAGATAGGAAGACAGGGTATGGCCCCTGTGCGCCTGTCTACCTGTTTCCTTGTCTGGGGAGAGGATTCGAGAATCTCACCCCCTCGCCAATGTGAATGATAGATTTTTGGGGAGTTCCTGCTATGATGGTGGCGCCGGAACATAGCATGGCGGGGAATGGAGTGCAATGCACTTCTGGTCCCCGGTGGTGGCCCCGCTATGACTTTTACAGGTGATCAATTTTGGTTCTCTGGATTTCTCTGGGGAATGCGCCATGCGGATTTTGCAGTCCAGAATGCGCGTATTCCCGTCCGACGCTGGAGAGCCTCAATATTCTTTGGACGAAAATGACAATATGACAGTTGACGCCAATTCACGGCCTCCTTCACCGACACTGGGAACGGCCACAGTCCACGCCGGAGAGCGGCGCTTTCGCGCCCACAACAGCCTTACCGTGCCGATTGTGCAGACGGCTGTTTATACGTTTGAATCGACGGCCGCGCTCGTCAACTATACCGAAGAGCACATGTTCTGGGAAGAGCCGGAGCGCGAAGAGTATGGTCGCTATGGCAACCCAACGGTGCGCGCAGTAGAGGCCAAGATCGCTGCGCTGGAGGGCGCTGAGGACGCCATCCTCGTTAGCAGCGGAATGGCCGCGGTGACAGCGACCTTGTTGCTCATGCTCAGCCACGGCGACCATCTGATCCTCACCGATGAGTGCTATTACAACACGTTGCTCTATTGCCAGAACTTTCTTCCCCGATATGGGATCGAAGTCACGGTGACGCCCCACGGCGACTATGCGGCGCTGGAGGCGGCTATCCGACCAAATACCCGCCTCATCTTTTCCGAGTCGCCCACAAATCCGTTCAACCATTGCATTGATCTCGCTCGCCTGGTCGACATAGCGAAGCCGCGCCAGATCAAGACGGTGATCGATACGACGTTTGCCACACCCGTCAACCTGCGCGCCCTCGATTATGGCGTCGATCTGGTGATCCACAGTGTCACCAAATATCTGGCCGGGCACAATGATGTGATGGCGGGCGCCATTGTGGGCTCGTATGACCTGACAACCCGCCTGCGCCAGGCGCACAGCATGTTGGGGTATGTGGTCGATCCCCATGCTGCGTACCTGATCCTGCGCGGCATCAAAACGCTGGCGCTCCGGGTGGCGCGACAGAATGCCAACGGGCTGGCGGTGGCTCGCTATTTGGCCGAGCAGCCTCAGATACGCCAAGTCTGGTATCCAGGTTTGGCATGTCACCGCGACCATGCGCTGGCCACGGCGACGATGCGGGGGTTTGGTGGCGTTGTCAGCTTTGAGATTGAGGGCGACGCGGCGCGGGCCCACTGCTTCATGGATGCGCTGACCATCCCCACGATTGGCCCCAGCCTGGGCGGCGTCGAGAGCATGGTCAGCCCGTTGGCGTTGATGGGGTACGCCAATGTCCCACCAGAGGATCGGGCGGCAATGGGCATCCGCGACGAGCTGGTGCGGCTGTGCCTGGGCATCGAGGAGGCCGACGATCTGATTGCTGACCTAAAGCAGGCGTTGGAAAGCCTGGCATAGGGCGAGGGTTATGGCAAACCCAAAATGCAAACTCGCCGGCTCATCGAGCCGGCGAGTTTGCAAGGAGAAAGGAAACCCCAAAAGGAGACGAGTAGATGCACCATTTCTACTCGCCCAGAGTCTATCATAGGGGCTGGCTTTGCGCATCCGCCAATTGGCGTATTTTTGCTGGTGGTTTGAGGTGACACAAAAGACGCAGATGCGAGTGCGCCAAATGATGGAGTTGGCGGCGGCCATTTGGTCAGCAATGATCATTGCGCCTAAAAAGAGGTCGCCCACCACCCTGTATGGAGATACAGGGTGATGGGCTTTCAACAAAGGAGGAACCAAAGAGGTGCTAACGTAGAGCTGTGAAGTAAGCTCCCCTCAAACTTCACAGCTCCGGTAAATAGCCAAATCTACTTGTCAAACCCGTGACTTCGCTGCTTGCCGGAATCACCTACAACCTCAGATTGTGGGTCGAAAATGTTTGCCGCACCATCACGCAGTTACCGGCGACCATTTGTTACGACATTCACAATCGTGTCTCTACTATAGCCAGTATAGTTACATTTCAGTTACAACTCTGTAGGGTTTTTCGCATTTTGTCGAATGATCTGCCAGATTTTGTCGAAAGTTCTATGGGTAGGAATTACGGCGATGGGAGTCACATAAAAGTGGCGATTGACCACGCTCTTTTGTGGAATGCACCCGGAGATGAACTCAAAATGAGGCCTATCGTGAGCTCTGCTTGAAAATCGGAGTTACCCGAAGAAGTAAGCACCATTGCAACGTCCGGTTTTCAAAGTAACCGCAGTATATCGCGCAACTCTATTTCGCATTGGGTGTTACAAGCTTTCGATAATCGGGAGGGTTAACCCGAATCGGGGCGCAAGCCTAGAGCCGATCCGTATCACAGTTGTGCCGCCCAATCGCTACACCTACGAACGGAGTCGGCGGCCGTGTGATTCGAATCGTCTCTTTGGGGGAACTAGGGCGCATTGATCCGTGGGTGAAAACGGTTGGGCGTACGTTTGACAGCCGTCTCAGTGCTGACTACAATTGCCGGGCATTGCCAACAATGGCCGTCTGGGTGAGGGTTGAGCAATTGGGCCCCAGTCGGAGCATCATGATTTGAATGTAGTGATCTGAAATTCAAAACCTAGAGGAGAAGATTTTCGAATGGCTACCACCTTTGAACGCGTACGCGATATCATTGTGGATCAACTGGGAGTCGAGCCCGAAGAAGTCACCATGGAAGCAAAGTTCCGTGACGATCTGGAGGCCGATAGCCTGGACCTGGTCGAGCTGATCATGCGCTTTGAAGAGGAATTTGGGGGCGACATCAGCGATGAGCAAGCCCAGCAGATTGTTTCGGTGGGCGATGCTGTGAACTTTCTCGACAACTAGGACTTGGCCACAAAAGGGCGGGCCGCCTGGCCTGCCTTTTTGCGTTTGTGGGGAATGAAGGGATGGCATGGCCGGTCTGTCGCTGGTCGTCAATGCGGGAGGGGCAAGCCGGCGCATGGGCCAGCCCAAAGCGCTTTTGCGTGTTCCAAACACAGGGGAGCCGTTGCTACGCCATGTCATCATGCGGCTGGCGGCGCTGCCCCTTGAGCAGGTGATCGTCGTCGTCAACGACCCGAACTTGGTGGCTGCCGCCGGCCTCACAGGGCGTGTGCGGGTGATGACCGACGCCGAGACAGGCCGAGGCCCACTGGCCGGCCTGATCGCCGGTCTGGCTATCTGCGCTGATTGGGCGCTGGTGGTCGCATGTGATCTGCCGCTGATCAACCCGGCGCTCTGTCGCTTTCTGTATTCGCTGGCAGAAGGCGCTGGCCCAGGGCCAGCACAAGCGCACGAAGCGATTGTGCCTGTGGTGGGCGGGCGTGAACAGCCGCTTCATGCACTCTATCATCGCGCCGTGTTGCCGGTAGCCGAGCAACAATTGGCGACCGGAGAACGGCGCGTGGTTGCCCTTCTTCACCAAGTGCGGACACGGTGGGTCGCTGAGGAGGAATTGCGTCCCTTCGACCCTCACCTGTATTCCTTCTTGAACGTCAACACACCGGCGGAGTGGGCTGCGGCCTGTGCGCTGCTTGCATAGGGGCCAAGCCGCCATCACCCTCGTCGCGCTTCGTGTTACACCACTCGGATCACGGAAACTACTTTTCCGTTGACGCGTACCTTGTCCGCCGGCTTGATGAGCGGCTGATAGGTCGGGTTGGGGTTGGCGGGCTGGAGCCGCACATTCGGCCCTTCGCGGAAGAGATACTTGAGGGTTGTTTCTTCCTCATCCACGATCCACGCCGCCACCATGTCACCATTGTCCGCAGTTTCCTGTTGCCGGAGGATCACAATGTCGCCATCCAGCACGCTGGCGTCGATCATCGAGTCGCCCGTGACGCGGAGGGCAAACAGATTGTCAGTGTTGCCGAGTAAGGCCTCAGCCATCTCGATCACGTCTTCGGGGTTGCTTGCCTCACGCCCCTCAACCTGAATCGGCACGCCTGCCGCAATGTGCCCCAGCACGGGCACCTGAATCAGGTTGAACGAACGCCTGGCCTCTGTCTGTCGCGGGCGTGGCGGCGCGCTCTCGACATCGGCCCCGTCGTGGTCGTCAACCATGCCAAGCTCGCGCAGCCGATCCCACTTGACACTCAACCCGCGGCTGACATCGGCGCGGCGTTCCAGCAGATCTTCATCCACCAGTTTGCGCAGATTGTAGCTGACAACCGATGTACTGGAGATGCCCACCTTTTCGCCGATCTCGCGAATCGACGGCGGGAAGCGATTGGCGCGGAAGAATGTTACGATGAAGCGCAGGATCTCTTTCTGACGCTCCGACAGTTTCTTCGCCTTGTCACCGTTTGCCGACATGTTCGTTTCCTTTCTGTACACTTTGCAACATGAACAGGCGCTATTCAGGATGGCCCTTCGGTCTCAGGGAAGACCGAGGAGCGCCTGTGGGTCTTTCCAAAGTGATAACCCAAGAATTTCCCAAATCAGAACGTCTGTTTCCCAAATTTCCCAAAGTATACACGAACATATGTGCGGTGTCAAGCCCGACATTGGACGTTTGTTCTATTGGGTGTCGCAGCGCCGGCGGCGACGGGGGTCAGGCCGACGGGTCTTCTTCGCTGCCGAGCCCGGCTTCGGCCAGGTAGCGCTGAAAACGAGCCCAGTAAGCCCGTTGATCGGCGGGGCCGGCTGCCGGGTTGGGGAAGCGGGCGTCGGCTTTCTGCTGGCCGCGGATCATGGCCTCTTCCATGTCGACGCCACAGAGATAGGCGATTTTGAAGAGCATGACCTGAAGGTCACTCAATTCAAGCGCCAACTCGCTGCGCAACGTTTCGAGGTCAGCCGGGTTGGGCGCACGATAGCCTTCGATCATCTGCACCAGCTTGCTGATTTCACCCAGCTCTTCCAGCGCATGGAGCAGGGTGTGGCTGGGCAGCACCTTGTCCCACGCGCGCTCGTGATCCCACGCTTCCAGCCATCGTTGATATTCACGGATATGCATGGTGGGTGCTCGTTACGTACTCGGATGGTTGTTTTGTGTCAAACGGATAGCCGCAAGCCTGGGTGGTTACACGACCAGTGTTCGCAGTTTGCGCAGGAAATCGGTGGATTTCAGGTGGTGCTCCAACAGATGCAATAAATAGCGATAGAGGATCGATTCCACCTGTTGGTGAATGTGTGGCCGAATGCTTAGCCCAGCCACATCGGCCCACGGGCTTCGTTGGAGATGGCGCAACACCTTCAGCACATCCAGTTCGAGCGACTCGACATCGTTGCGTCGCGTTGCGCAGCGCGGGCAAAAGACACCCCCCTCGCTCAGGCTCATATAATTGACCGTCGGTTGCAGATCATCCTCGCAGCCAAGGCAGGCAAAGAACTGGGGCTGAAAACCGGTGACGCTGAGGAGACGAAGGTCGAACCACCGCAGCAGCAAGCGCAGATCGACCGGCGCTCCGCTAGCGCTGAATTCATCGAGCGTTCGCAGGCCAAACAGCAATAGATCCCACAGGGGGCGGCTGTCGTCATCGGCCTCGGTGAAGCTTGCAATCAACTCGCACAGATAGCCTGCGCCGGCGATTGTCTCCAGTTCGCTGCGCAGGTGGCGAAACGACTCCACCGTAACGGCCTCGGTGATAATGTCCCACGTGCGCGCCTGCGCCACCAACAGCGCCGTGTGGGTGAAGGGCTCCAGGTGGCCTGCCTTGTGGCTGGTTGTCTTACGCGCGCCTTTGGCGATCAACTCGCGCTTGCCCAGCTCCGGCGTGAAGACGGTCAGGATGCGGTCGGCGTCACCCTGGTCGCGGCGACTCAGCACCACGGCGCGGGTTCGATAGAGCCGTTCCCGATGGGTGTCGTTTGGATTGGGGCTTGGAGCCTGCTGGTCTGCTTGATTCGCCATTGCTCAACTATGCTATGTTTGCACTTTGAACGCAAAGATGCAGAGACGCAAAGAAGTGGCTCGACCAACCGCTTGGCGTCTTTGCTCCTCTGCGTCTTTGCGTTGAACATAAATTTGCAGAGATAGAATGCATTATAGCACAGGGATAAAATCGAACATAATTTCTTTTTACCCCTTGCGAAGGCCAATCGCGCTTTTTCATTCCGCAAGTTTGGCGGCGGCCTGGGCAGTGAGCCAGGATGCGTCGATGCCCAATTGGGCAGACGTTTGGGCGATGTCGGCCAGGGTGACGGCGTTGAGCGGGATGCCCATGCGTCGATGGGCCTCGCGAGTGCGCTCTTCGACTTCGCCGGGGGCATAGATGCGGTCGAACCCAGGCGCCACGCGGCTGGCGTGCATCTCGTCGATGACGCGGTCGACGCGTGTCTTGAAGGTGGCCACCTCTTCAAACGCACTGATTCGAAGCGCCATCACGAAGTGACCATCCAGCCCAGGGCGCGGCCCGTTGATGATATCGCCCAGTTCAGCGCCATACGCTGCCCCAGACAACATCGACGAGAGGATGCCCATTGCGAGGGCCAACCCCACACCTTTGAACCCACCAATCGGCGCCAACAGCCCGTCGAGCGCCACGGCTGGGTCGGTGGTAGGGCGGCCTTCCGGATCGAGCGCCCAGCCTTCGGGCAAAGGGATTCCTTTCTGGTGATGGACTCGGATCTTGCCATGCGAAGAACCGCTGAAGGCTGCGTCGTAGACAATCGGGGTATGGCGCCCGGTGGGGATGGCAATCGACAAGGGGTTGATCCCCACAATGCGGTCTGCCCCACCCCAGGGCGCCATGGTGGGCAGCGCATTGGTGGTGGCGATGCCGATCATGTCGTAGCTCAACGCCATGCGTGTAAAATAGGCCATGGCGCCACAGTGGTTGCTGCCACAGACGGCGGCGGCCGCAATGCCAAAGCTATAGGCGCGTTCGATGGCCTGTTGCATGGCAAACGCCGCGCCGATCTGCCCCATGCTATTGCCCCCATCCACCACCAAGCAGGCGGCGCTATCGCGTACGATCTTCGGCTGCCCGCGTGGGTTTACCCCGCCAACGGTGAGCTTGCGGACATAGTCGGGCACACGGAGCACGCCGTGGGAGTGGACGCCGTTCAAGTCGGCAAAGACAAGTGAATCGGCCAGGAGCGCCGCATCCTCGCCGTTCATACCACAGTGCTCAAAGATATTGGTGACAAGCTTTTGCAGCCGGGGGGCGTCGATCCGGCGCTCTGCGCTCTCGGTAATCATGGTGGTCGCTTTCAAGAGACCGCACGATTTGCAGCGTGCAGATTCAAATTCACGCTATCACTACGGTTGATGCTCAACGGCCGCGCGCCTCACGGGGCAACCAGGCCAGCGACACATCGGTGTCGCCATCCGGTCGATATTCGAGGCCGATATAACCTGTGTACCCCAGTCGCTCAATTGCGGCGAAGATCGCCGGATAGTTGATCTCGCCTGTGCCGGGCTGATGGCGACCGGGCACGTCTGAGATCTGGATGTGACCAATGTAGGGCATCAGGGTGGTCATGGATTGGATCAAGTTGCCCTCGGTCATTTGGGTGTGGTATACATCATACTGCAGCTTGACAGCAGGGTGATTGGCCCCGCGCACAATCTGCATCCCCTCGCTGGGTGAGTGAACGAAATAGCACGGCATGTCGATCGCGTTGAGCGGCTCAATGAGCAGTGTCACCCCAGCGGCGGCGGCGAGGGGCGCTGCCCAGGCAAGATTTTCCAGCACACAGGCCAGTTGCGCCTCGGTGGTCAAGCCTGGCAGCCGATTGCCCACCATGACGTGAATACGCGGGCAGGCAAAATGATGAGCGTACTCCAGCGCCTCTTGCATGCTTTGCCGAAACGCATCGCGGCGAGCCGGATCGTTGAGCGAGCCGCGTTCCCCAGCCGCGACATTGCCGGGATTGATATTGAACAAGACGGCGCGTAAGCCGTATTCATCCAGGCGATTTTTGATGGCCGGCGCCCCAAACTCATAGGGGAAGAGAAACTCGACCGCAGTGAACCCTGCCGCCGCCGCGCGCGCAAAGCGATCCAAAAAGGGTATTTCGGGATAGAGCATCGTCAAATTGGGCGCAAAGCGAAGCGTCATCATGCGTCTCCTGGCGGGTTGGGTGGCGATGGATGCGCCGGACTGGCGGCATCGTCGGTTGGCCTAGCTTCTGGCATGTTTACTGGCGCGTCTTCTGGCGCATGGTGGGGCGCGTCTTCTGGCTCGCGATGAGGGCGCAGCAAGTTTTCCAGGTCTTCGACCAGATCAGCATGTTCTTCGACGCGCTGACGCCAGCGATTGCTGCTTTCGGTGCGCCGTTCGCTTGGCAACTGTGCGTGCGCCGCCATTATCGCCCGGTGAATCGCGATCTGTTCCAGATAATGACGGCGGAGGGTATCGTCTGTGATCTTGGCTGCGCGCGCCATTAGCGCCGCCTGCGCCACGGTGAGCACCTCGGTCGCGCGCAGGTCGCGATTGGCCTCTAAAACACGATAGCAGGTCCAGTAGATCCGAAACGGCTCGATAATGCCGGCGGCAGTAATGTTTTGCATGTGGGGCAAGATCTGCTCCACATAAGTCTGCGCCTGGGCAGGTTGCTCCATCGCCAGGAAGACGCCCGCCAACCCTGCCAGCGGTTCCAGCATGGGGTCGCGCTGGCCCAACTCCTTGCGCAGCGCCACGGCTTCACCAAAGACCTCGGCGGCCTCGGCCAGCCACCCCAGCCCGACCAGCGCATGACCCAGACACGTCTGAGCAAAGGCCATGATCGCGCGCTCTTCCAGGGTCTGGCTAATCTGCAACGCATCGCGACAATAGGCCGCGGCCGCCTCATAGTCGAGCCGGTAGCAAGCAAGAAGGCCCAGGTTGGCCAGAATCAGGCTTTCGGATGGACGATCCCCCAGCGCGCGTTTGTTGGCGAGCGCCTCTTGATAGTGGCGGCGCGCCTGTTCATAGTCGCCCAATTGGGTGTGAACGGCCCCCAAATTGTTGAGGAGCAGCCCAGCAGCCCGTTGGTCGTTGCGCTGATGGTATTGTTCAAGGCAATCGGCAAAGACCGCGCGCGCATTGAGAAAGTCGCCGCTATAAAAGAGAAGGAGCGCCATGTTGTAGCGCATTTTGAGGATGTTGCCCTCGTCGCCCAGCGTCTGATAGATCCGAAGCGCCTCCTCAAAATGATCACTGCCGGCCACGTAATCACCCCGATAAAGGCGGTTGGCGCCAAGCGATGTGTGGCCTGCCGCCGCCAGCGCCGTATTGCGAACCGAGAGCGCAATTGTCAGCGCCGCGCTCAGCTTTTTTTGCGCTTCTTCATATTGCCCGCGAAAAAAGAATGCCCGTCCCCACTGTAGAAAGCTCATGCCTTCGACATCGGCGTGTCGCCCGTTCTGGGCAAGCTGAATCGCCTCCTGCGCCGTCTGCGCCGCTTCCGCATAGGCGCCCTGCTCGTTATATGCCTCGGCCAACCGGCTCAACAGCAAGCCCAACACAGCAATGGCCTTTGCTTGCAGGGCGTCGCCCATTTTTGCAGCAAGGGGTCGCACGCCAGCAACGGCGTGTTGCAGCGCCTGCTGGAGTTCGGCCACAGGCCCTTGTGACAAATAATATGCAGTGAGGCCGGGCGTGGCTTGTGACAGTAGATCCAATTGCTGGTTGTTTGCCGCCCATTGCCACGCTGCCCGAATGTTTTCGTGCTCAGCCCGCAATTGATGGATGGCGCGCGCAGCGTGTGCGGTGCTCAATCGCTTGCCCTGCTCGGCCAAAAGCTGGCAGAAATGATGGCTGTGCCGTTCACCCAAACGTTGTTGATGCGGCGGATTGTCAGCCAGCTTTTCAGCGGCAAAGTGACGGATCAGCGGGTGCAGGCGATAACGTGGCTCGAGTGGAGACAATTCGTTTTCTGTCTGCTCGGCGAACTGTTGGGCCTGGCTCCGATGGATCAACGATTTGTCGGCCAGCGCGCCGAGCGAGGTGGGGGTAGCGCCCGCCAGCTCAGCCGCTGCCGTCACGGTGAACCCATTCGCAAAGATGGAGAGCTGCTGAAGCAACTGCTGCTCTGCTGGTGTGAGCAAAACCCACGAGTGCTCGAAAACCGCGCGCAACGTACGGTGGCGTTCTGGCGTGTTCAGCGCAGTGGCCGAGAGGAAGTCGAGCTGCTCGCGCAGCGCATTGGCGATCTGGCGGCATGAATAGGTTCGTACAGCGCCGGCGGCCATCTGGATCGCCAAGGGCAGCCCCTGCAACTGATGGCAGATCTCGATAATCGTGGGCCACTCGGCTGCGGGTGCAAAGGCCGGCGCCGTTGCCTGCGCCGTGCGTACAAACAGTTCAATGGCGGGATAGCGCGAAAAGCCTGCTTCGTGCACAGAGGCTGGGGTTGGCAGACCTTCCAATTCCACCAACCACTCACCATCCAGATGGAGCCTTTCCCGCGACGTCGCCAAAATCTTCACCCCAGGCGCGGCTTGAAGAATTGTCAACCAGAGCGCACTGCCGGCCACCAGGTGTTCCAAATTATCCACCAGCAACAATAGCTTGCGGTTGCGCAGCGAACTGACCAACTGCATTGTGGCGTCGGTGTCGGGCAAAAACTGGAAACCGAGCGCCGCCGCCAATGCGCCGGGCGCCTGCTCGATCCGTTCCACATCGGCCAGGGAGGTCCAGATCAGGCCATCGGGGAAGTGAAGCGCAGCGACGTGGGAATTGAGGATGCGAAAGCCCACCTCCAGCGCAAGTCGCGTCTTGCCGGCGCCACCGGGCCCCACGATGGTCAACAGGCGACACGATGGGTTGAGCAGTCTGTCGTAGATATGTTGTGACTCAGCCTGCCGGCCCACCATGGTTGTCAACGGCGCCGGCAGGTTGTTGAGTGGCGGAGCAGCGGAGATCGCTGAACGTGCGGCGACATTCGACTTGTGTGTGTGCAACGGGTCTTCCGTGCGTGCTATGGGTGCGTTGCGTTCTTGGTTCATGAACGGATCTTCCTGGACAGCAGACGTCCCCTGATGCGTTCAGCGGCGATTACCTTCAGACTGTTTGCAAAGGTCTGCCGGGCCCGCGCGCGTTGACAACAGTGTAGCTTGAAACCCGCAAAGTGTAAAGAGTCTGCATGGCTGGGGGCGCATCCGGGGAGCGGGTCTTTGTCACCCGAAGGATCACCACATTTGACACAATGTATTTGACACAACAACAATCGTCGGCTATGATGTGAAAACCTGCCTATATTTCGTTACAGAACTATCCGAGCTTCGCCCACCATTGCCTGCCGTGACATCCTGTTTATTGTTTCGATGCCGTCAGTACTTCCCAATCGGCGTTAGGGACATCGGCCAATCCGGATCCAGCAAAACCGACCCGTGTGCGTGAAAGGGTGCAACCAACTGCTGCGGCTTGCGCCATTGTGGATGCCTCGACCGATCTGCTTGATTGTCGCCACGATTCATGCTGGCCACGTTGGCGGCGCTGAGGCATGGTGGCGGCCACCCAACACCTGAAACTCACCGGCGTATCCGACTTGCCAAATGGCTGCGGCGCCGCAGAACGGTCGGCCAATCTGTTGACAAATGGGTATTCACTCCTCACATAACAACCAGCCCGTAGAGACATGGCGCCTTGTCTTGTTTTATGTGGCTTGCTATTTGTTCTGGCTGGCCTTTTCAGCCCTTGGTTTCCTGCTCTTTGGCTCGCTGCGTACGAATGTCTTCGACCTGGCGACGGCTCTACAATTGAATGGCTGGCAGGTGCGAACGGTTGATCGCTTTGCGATCTACGGGCTGGGCATCTTCTGGTTTCTCTTCGTATTGTGGCTTGAGAGCTACTTGCGACATGGCGTCGACCACCACCAACTATGGAAACGCATTGGGCGAGTGGCGCTGGCGATGGGGACGCTTGGCATTCTGTCGTATGGGCTGCGGTGGGTGGTGGCTCCCTAATGCTTGTTCGGCAACCCAGCTGTGTGACGAGTGGTGCTCTTACCACCTGTCGATTTGCAAACTCACTCTGCTAAAGATGCACTAACGCACACGCGGCTGCGATGATCGTCGCGGAGCGGACGGGATTGACCGAGATGGTTGGTGTCGGATTACTGTATTGAATCGCCCTCAGCGCGCTGACGGCGTATCCAGTCTCAAAGCAGGAGAACAGGGACGTTGCTGCTCGAAGTCAATAACCTCAAAAAGTATTTTCCCATCAAGCGCGGTTTCTTCTCACGCACCGTTGGTCATGTCAAAGCCGTCGACGGCGTCAATGTCCATGTGGAGCCTGGCGAGACGTTGGGCCTTGTCGGCGAAAGCGGTTGCGGCAAGACGACCACGGGGCGCGTGATCTTGCGGGCGATGGATCCGTCGGATGGTGAAATCTGGTTTACCGACCCAGAGATGGGGCGCGTCAACGTGGCGACGCTGGACGCCGCCGGCCTGAAACGGCTTCGTCGTAACATGCAGATGGTCTTTCAAGACCCCTATTCGTCGCTCAATCCACGGATGACCTTGCTGCAAAATGTGGGCGAGCCGCTGACGGTGAACAATGTGGCCAAGGGGCGCGAACTAGAAGATCGGGTCGCCTCTTTGCTGCGTGTGGTCGGGCTGCGGCCCGAATACATGAACCGCTACCCCCACGCCTTTAGCGGCGGCCAACGCCAGCGCATCGGCATTGCCCGCGCGCTGGCGCTCAACCCCAAGCTCGTGGTGCTCGACGAACCGGTCTCCGCGCTCGACGTATCGGTCCAGGCGCAGATTCTCAATCTGTTGCAGGATCTGCAACAGCAATTTGGGCTCACCTATCTCTTCATTGCCCACGACCTGAGTGTCGTTGAGCATATTAGCGACCGGGTGGCGGTGATGTATGTGGGGCAACTTGTCGAAAGCGCCACCACCGAGCAGTTGTTCACCAATCCGTTGCACCCCTACACCGAGGCGCTGCTTTCCGCCGTGCCGCAGCCCGACCCGCGCGCCCGCCGCGAACCGATTGTGTTGCCGGGCGACGTGGCTGACCCAGCCAACCCGCCCAGCGGCTGCTATTTTCACCCCCGCTGTCGCTACAGTGATGGCAAACGATGCACCACTGAGACGCCGGCGCTCCGTGAGGTTCAGCCGGGCCATGTGGTGCGATGTCACTTTGCGGATACACTGAATCTTGTTGGGGTCGGTGCATGAAAGTCATGCTGTTCTTCCCGCCCAACTGGACGCCAACGATGCCGCATCTGGCGCTGCCCACGTTGACGGCCTATCTGCGGACCCACGGCGTGAATGTGATCCAGCGGGATCTCAATGCTGAGCTTTTTGACACAATCCTCAGCCGCGACTATCTGCGCGCCAGCCTGGATCGGTTGCGGGCGCGCTATGGGCCGCACGCCGCCGGCCACACGGCCGCACGCGGGCCGGCGCCCAACCCCGAGGCGATCCAGTGGGCGCTGCGCAACGGCCCCCAACTGGCCGCCCAGGTGGAAAGCGCAAAGCGCACCCTGCGCAGCGATGCATTCTTCGATGGCCCTGTGGGGCTGCGCGCCTTTCAGGTGATCGCCGATTGTCTGGACCTGGCCTCACTCCCCTACTTCCCCGCTTCACTTCAGCTACAGACATACGAAGCAGCCGCACCGGTGGATAGTAGCCGCGCTTTGCTCCATGCGGTGCGCGACCCGCAACACAACATCTTTCTCGATCTCTACCGACAGGGCGCGCTGCGTGAGATCGAACGGGAGCAGCCCGATGTGGTGGGCATCTCGATCCCGTCTATGCCGCAGATGTTGGCGGGCATGACCCTCGCCTTTCTCATCAAGGAGGCCGGTCTGCCCTGTCATGTTACTGTGGGCGGTCCCCACATCAGCATGTTGCGCGAGCAATTGCCACAGGTTCCCGCGCTCTTTGGCTTGATCGACAGCGCGGTGGTCTTTGACGGCGAAGTGGCGCTTCTGCGCCTGACCGAGGCGTTGGCCGCCGGGAGGGATTTGGGCAACGTGCCCAATCTCATCCACCGGGATGGCGAGCGCATCGTTGTCAACGCCCGCAAGGAGCCGGAAAAGATCAGCGACCTTCCCTTGCCCGATTTTGATGGGTTGCCGCTAGACCGCTACCTGGCGCCCAAACTGGTGTTGCCGCTGTTGACGGCGCGCGGCTGCTATTTCGGCAAGTGCGCCTTTTGTAATGTGGGTTATGGCGAGGCGGAAAGTTTTAGCCAACTGCGCGCCGAACACCTGGCAGCCCAGATGATGACCCTGCACGAACGCTACGGCGTCCGCCACATCTTTTTTGCCGACGAGGCGATCACGCCGCGAAACTTGCGGGCGCTTTCGCCGCTGTTGGCGGAGGTCGGCGCGCCGGTGCATTGGGGCGGCTGCGCTCGCTTCGAAAAGGTTGTGAGCAAACCGCTCTTGCAGAGCATGTATGACGGCGGTTGTCGCATGATCCTCTTTGGGCTAGAGAGCGCGTCTGAGGCGATTATGCAGGCAATGGTCAAGGGCACCGAGTTGCCCCAAATGAGCCGCATCTTGCGCGAGAGCGCCGAGGTGGGTATCTGGAACCACACCTTCTTCTTTTTTGGCTTCCCCGGTGAAACGCTGGAGGACGCCCAACAGACGGTCAATTTCTTGTACGCCCACAAGCATTATATCAATTCGGCGGCGCTGGGCACCTTTCTCATGGAGCGCTACTCCCCAGCGCATGTGGCGCCGCAGTCGTTTGGCGTGAAGTTGATTCTCGAAGACCCGGATAAGGATCTTGCGATCTACTTCGATTATGAGGTGGAGCGGGGTATGGATGACCGGATGGCCAGCCTCGTCGAGGAGCGTTTTTTGGCGACGCTGCCGATCAAGCCTTATCCACAGTTCTATGTGAGTGATGTCTATCGTTTTCTCTATGCCAGCCATCTGAGCGAGCGTGGCCTTGTCCGCCCGCCTTGGCTGGCTCAGGAGACGGCGGTGGCGTGAACCCATTCACAATGTCATCAGTGATTGTGAATGAATGTCGGTAAGCAACTGAGTCGTTTCAACAAAGGAGGACTAGATGGAACCTATCCAAAAGCGCGCGGTCTCCCGTCGCCAGTTCATGCGCCTGTCTGCGTATACGGCAGTCGGGGCGGCATTGGCTGCGTGTGGCGGCGGCGCCGCCCCGGCCGCAGAGGCGCCCGCCGCCGAAGCGCCGGCAGCCGCCGCGCCAGCAGCGCCTGCTGCGTCCGTGCCGCAAGGTCAGTACAACGAAGCGCCTATGCTGACCGAACTGGTGCAGGCCGGTTCGTTGCCGCCGGTAGACGAGCGCCTGCCCACCAATCCTGGCGTGTTGCCGGTTGTCGAACAGACAGGCAACTATGGCGGCACATTCCGCCGCGCCTTCCGTGGCGTGTCGGATCGCTGGGGGCCAACCAAGTGCCAGGACCATGGCCTGGTCTGGTATGACGAGAACCTGAACCTGCGCCCTCACATTGCCGAATCTTGGGAGGTCAATGACGACGCCACCGAGTGGACCTTCCATCTGCGCCAGGGGATGAAATGGTCTGACGGCGCACCGTTTACCGCCGCCAATGTGCAGTGGTGGTACGAGAACGAAATCACCAACACCGATCTCTTTCCCGCGCCACCGGCTGATTGGGTAACCGGCGCCGAACGCACGTTGATGCAACTGGATGTGATCGACGACTATACGTTCAAGTTCACCTTTGCCCACTCCAACCCGCTGTTCGGCTACCGGCTGGCCCGCCCCACACCGCCGCCTTACTCGCCTGGGCACCATTTGGCGCAGTGGCATATGGCGGTGACCGACGACCCAGCCGGGCTGGAGGAGAAGGTGTCGACGGCGGGCTTTGACTCGTGGTCGAGTTATTACCTGGACAATCGCCGTCTCTGGTTCTTTAACACAGAACTGCCGACGACGGCGCCCTGGCTTGCCCAGAACGAGCTTTCGGATGAAGTGTTCTTGATGCAGCGGAACCCCTACTACTTTGCTGTGGACGCCGACGGCAACCAATTGCCCTATGTGGACCGCATCTCGCACCGCTTGTTCGATTCCACCGAGGTCTTCAATCTGTGGATCACCAACGGCGAGATCGACTTCCAAAATCGCCATGTGAGCATCGCCGATTTTACGCTCTTCAAAGAGAACGAGGCCAACGGCGCCTATAGCGTATTCGTCGGCACGAGCTCGGGCCATCAGGCGCTCCAACCCAACCACACAACCAAGAACCCGCGCCTGCGCGAATTCTTCCAAAATCGTGATGTCCGCATCGCGCTGTCGGTGGCGGTGGACCGCAACGCGCTCAACGAGTTGATCTTTGATGGGCTGGCCACCCCCCGCCAATATAGCCCCATCAGCAGCTCGCCCCAGTATTACGAAAAGCTGAGCAACGCCTATATCCAGTATGACCCGAATGAGGCCAACGCCCGGCTGGACGCCGCCGGCTATACGGAGAAGGATGCCGACGGCTTCCGGCTGTGGAAGGACGGCAGCGGTGAGACGCTCAGCTTTATCATCGAAGGTACGGCGCTGCCCGGCTCTGCCGACGAAGACGCCGTGAATCAGGTGATCCGCTACTTGGCGGCGGTCGGCGTCAAGGCCACCTATCGCGGCGTGGAGCGTTCGCTCTATGAGGAGCACTATCGGGCCAACGAGATCGAGGCGGCCTGGTGGGGCGGCGACCGCACCGTGTTGCCGCTGGTGGCGCCCATCATCTGGATCGGCACCCAGCCCGACCGCCCATGGGCCGTGGGCTGGGGCTACTATCGCACCGATCCCTCCAACCCGGTGGCTGAAGAACCGCCCGCCGACCACTGGATCCGCACGATTTGGGATCTGTGGGACCAGTGCGCAGCGGAGCCGGATGCGGATGCGCGCAACGCACTCTTCTACCAGATCCTGGACATCTGGGCCGAAGAGCTGCCGATGATCGCCTATCTGGGGCAGTTGCCGGCCCCCATCATCGTTAAAAATGGGGTGCGCAACTTCCCGCAGGGCCTGCCCATCGACGACCCGACCGGCGATGAGCATCTGGCCAACACCGAGACCTATTTCTGGGATGACCCGGAAAATCACGCGTAGCATGTAGGGTTTTGGAGTCCATGCACGGACAGGCGCTGCGCATGGACTCCAAAAATCAAGTTGTATCGATGGAGGAGGGTTGTCGATGTTGTTGTATATTGTGCGTCGCATCTTGCTGATGATTCCCACCTTGGTGGCGATCTCGATTCTCTCCTTTATGATTATCCAACTACCGCCGGGAGACTTCTTGACCTCCTATGCCGCACAACTGCGCGCACAGGGTGAATCGATTGACGAAATCGAATTGGCCAATCTACGCGAACGTTATGGCCTTGGCCAGCCGGTCTATGTCCAATACACCAAGTGGATCACGGGCATTGTGCTGCGCAATGATTGGGGCCAGTCGATGGAGTGGAGAAAGCCGGTGAAGGATTTGATCTGGGAGCGGCTCTGGCTGACGGTGCTGATTTCTGCCGCGGCGCTTTTGGTCAGTTGGTTTGTCGCCATTCCGATTGGTGTCTATTCGGCAACGCATCAATATTCATGGCTCGACTATGCGCTCAGCCTCTTTAGCTTTGTGGGCTTGGGCACCCCCGGTTTTTTGTTGGCGCTCATTGTGATGTTCTGGGCCCAATCGGCGCTTGGCATGAGTGTTGGCGGTCTCTTTTCCGAACAGTATATTATGGCGCCGTGGAGCTGGGCCAAGTTTTTCGACATGCTGCAACGTCTTTGGATTCCATTGGTGATCGTTGCCGTGGGCAGCACAGCCGGCAACATTCGCATCACGCGCGCCAACCTGCTCGATGAACTGAACAAACCCTATGTGGAAACGGCGCGCGCCAAGGGTCTAACCGAGCGCCGGTTGATTTGGAAATACCCGGTGCGTGTGGCGCTCAACCCCTTTTTCAGCACCGTCGGCTGGTCGCTGGCCTCGCTCATCTCTGGCGTTACGCTGGTGTCGCTGGTGCTGAACTTGCAGACCACTGGGCCGCTGCTTCTGCGCGCGCTGACTTCGCAGGATATGTATCTGGCCGGCAGTTTTATCCTGTTGTTGAGCGTGATGACCGTGATCGGTACGTTGATTTCAGATATTTTGCTGGCGATTGTCGACCCGCGGATCCGGTTGAACTAAAGAAAAACTGCGCAATCTGCGCATGGATAGAGGGAGTCTGGAACGATGCAATCGGCGGAAAAAACCTGGTTTGAACGTACTGACCAAGAAGAAACGGTTGCGGCAGATGAGACGCTGGTTGATGCGCTTGTCGAGAAGGAAGAGAAGATCTACGTTGCCTCGTATTGGCAACTGATGTGGTGGCGTTTTCTCAAACATCGCATGGCGGTCATTAGTGCGGTGATCATTTTTGTGCTCTATTGGGTGGCGGCCTTTTGCGAGTTTGTGGCCCCCTACGACCCGGAGTATTCGTTTGTTCAATACCAGTTGGCGCCGCCGAGCCGTGTGCGCGTGATTGATAGCGAAGGCAATTTGCGTTGGCCCTTTATCTACGGCGTCGAACTGACGCGCGACCCAGAGACGTTGCGCCGCATCTACACCGAAGATACGTCACAAATCCACCCCATTCGCTTTTTTGTGCAAGGCAGCGACTACAAACTCTGGAATCGCATCCCCATGAACATGCGACTTTTCGGCATCGACGCCGGGGAAGTGGAACGTGGCGTCTTTCTGTTGGGCGCCGACCGGCTCGGCCGCGATGTCTTCTCGCGCATCAGCTTTGGCGCGCGTATCTCGCTTACCATCGGCCTGGTCAGTGTGGTGGTCAGCCTGGTGCTTGGCATTGTGCTCGGTGGCCTTTCCGGTTACTATGGCGGCACCATCGATAACCTGATCCAGCGGCTGATCGAATTTATCCGCTCGGTGCCCGAAATTCCACTCATTATGGGGTTGGGCGCCGCACTGCCGGCCGACTGGCCGATCACGCGGCTCTACTTTGGCATCACCCTGGTGCTCTCGGTGATCGGGTGGACCGGGTTGGCCCGCGTGGTGCGCGGGCGCTTTCTCAGCCTGCGCGAAGAAGACTTTGTCATGGCGGCGCGGCTGGCCGGCTCAAGCCAGATGCGGGTCATCTTCCGCCATATGTTGCCGTCGTTTCTGAGCCACATCATCGCATCGCTGACGCTGGCGATTCCGGCGATTATCCTCGCCGAGACGGGCCTCAGCTTTATCGGGTTGGGGTTGCGCGCGCCGGCCATCAGTTGGGGGGTGTTGCTGCAAGAGGCGCAAAACGTCCGCTCTATGGCCTTTGCGCCGTGGGTGCTGACGCCCGCCATTGCCGTCATCGTATCGGTTTTGGCCTTTAACTTTCTCGGTGACGGTATCCGCGACGCCGCCGACCCCTACGCCCGCTAACCCAAACGCATTCGGCCAAACGCATTCGGGACGCTATCAAATATGACGAATCAATCTTTACTTTTGGATGTCCGCAATCTCAAAACCTATTTCCCCCTGGTGCAGGGAACCGTCCGCGCCGTCAATGGGGTGGATTTCACAGTCAAGCGCGGGCAGACGGTGGGCCTGGTGGGTGAAAGCGGTTGTGGCAAATCGGTGTTGGCGCGCTCGATCCTCCGCATTGAGCCATCGCCCGGCAAGATCGTCGAAGGTGAAATCCAATTTCATCGCCAACTGAGCGGTCGCACCAATGGCGCAGACGCCGGCAACCTGGTCGACCTGGCCAAGCTGGACCCCATGGGCCCCGAGATCCGGCGCATCCGTGGCGCTGAGATTTCGATGGTCTTTCAGGAGCCGATGACGTCGCTCAGCCCGGTGCATACCATTGGCAACCAGATTACCGAGGCGATCCGGCTGCACCAGCAGGTGTCCAACGAGCAGGCGCGCCAACAGGCCATCGAGATGCTGGCCCTGGTCAACATGCCGCACCCGGAACGCACCGTCGACCGTTACCCACACCAACTGAGCGGTGGCATGCGCCAGCGCGCCATGATCGCGATGGCGCTCTCGTGCCGTCCGTCGCTGCTGATTGCCGATGAACCGACCACCGCGCTCGATGTCACCACCCAGGCGCAAATCCTCACCCTCATGCGCAACCTGCAAAACGAGCTGGGTATGGCGATCATCTTTATCACCCACGATTTGGGGGTGATTGCACAGATGGTGGACTATGTGATCGTTATGTATCTGGGCGAAGTGGTGGAGATGGCCGATGTGGACACCATTTTTTACAACCCCAAGCACCCATACACCCAATCGCTGCTCCGTTCGATCCCACGCTTGGGGCGCAAGTCAACGCAGGGCGCCAGCGCCCGCCTGACCGCCATTCGCGGCTCGGTGCCCGATCCCTACTCGATTCCCCAGGGCTGCCCATTTCACCCGCGCTGCCGCCACGTGATCCGGGGTGTCTGTGACCAGCGCCCACCCCCTTTCTTGGAGACTGAGCCAGGGCACAAGGTGCGCTGTGTGTTGTACGAACCTGCCGTGGCCACGCCGGCGGCTGCGTAATTGCTGCGCGAGGGTTCGCCCGCCGGGCGTCGTCGCTGTGAGGCCTCTTCCTGCCTGCTTTGAGCCCCATCCATAAGGAATCAGATTCACTCATGATTGCAATGCCCCAAACAACCATCACTGATGAGCAAATGCGCCAATTCCGCGAAGATGGGTTTGTGTTGATTGAAAACGCCTTGGCGCCGTATGGTATGTCCCGCGTCCGGGCCGCCTTCGAGCACGCGCAACGCGCCACCGAGCCGGCCTGGCGCGCTATGGTGCAGAGCGGCGTCTATAAAGGGGGCTATGGCAATGGTCCCGACGCCCATACCATGAGCGGCGTCTATGAATACGATCACCTTTTCCTCGACGTGGCCGAAAACCCGGTGATAATGCCCCTGCTGGAACAAGTGGTCGGCCCCAATGTCCAATCCATGGAGATTGTCGCCCATTGCCACCACGGTGGAACCGCCGCCCACACTGGCTGGCACCGCGACTGGCCCCCCTATCGCCACCCCAAGTATGCGCTCAAGGTCAAGGCCTTCTATTTTCTGGATGATCAGACCGAAGCTATGGGCTGCTTCACCGTCGTGCCGGGCAGCCACCAGTGGGACGAAGACCCACCCAAAGATCGCTACACCGGCGCAACGCTCGAACAGATGCCGGGCATGAAAAAGATGGTGGGCCCCGCCGGCAGCGTGCTTGTGTGGGATGTTACGCTCTGGCACACAGGCACGGCCAACACGAGCACCTGCGACCGCAGGTTGCTCATCTACGGCTATATGCCCTTCTGGGTAAAGAAATGGGAAAGCCAGACGCCCCCCGATACCATTGTCAACTGGGCCAATACGCCCCTACGCCGCCAACTCATGGGCATCCACGCCGTGCATGGCCGCGCCTCATGGGATCGCAGCGATGTGCCCTATCTGCCTGAACACGCCGAACTCGCCGCGGCCAAGAAGTTCTGAACCAATACCATGACCCAACCGATAGCAACTACACGTAACCAGCTTAGCTATCCCCTGATCGATGGCTACATCCACGACTGGCTCATCGCTGGGCCCTATGCCCGGCCCATCGATGATCTGACGGCCTTCGCGGGCGATGACTTTAGGGGGCAGGTCGTCGAGCGTTGCCGGCCCACCGCGGCCTTTGCCAACCCGCCCGCCGAGCAAAGCCAGTTGACAGTGACCGCCGCCGATGGCCACCAGACGCTCACGTGGCGCGCCACCCACTGCGCGGCGGATCACCTGGTCAACCTGAGCGACTACCATCCCACCTGTCACTATCTGTGCGCCTGGGCCTACGCCGAGGTGGAGATCAGCAACGATGTCACCGTCACGTGTAGCTTGACCGCCAACGGCCCGGCGTCGGTCTGGATCAACGATGCGCTGAGCCACCACCAGGCCGGGTTCCACGGGCAATTGCCGGCCAGCCAGACCTTGCTGGCGCCATTGAGCGCCGGTCGCAATCGAGTGCTCATCCGCATCGAGCAAGTGGCGGTGCGCACCTGCCCTTTCGTCATGGCATTCCAGATTGCGGGCGTCGATGCTCCGACAGCGCAGGTGTTGTTGCCGACCGCCATGCCCCTCTTTGCGCGCCGCCAGAGTCTGGAGAAATTGTTTGCGCCTGCCTTCCTGACCCAACGCATCTACCATCGGGATCAGGAGATCAGGCTCAAATGGCCCGACGCGGCGCGGGTGGCCGGCGAGATCACCGTGCGGCTGCAAACGCCTAGCGGCCGAATTTACGCTGATGCGAATGCGCAGGTTGGCCCTGGCTTCGAGCTGAGCCTGGGCCGGGCCTACCAGTTTCCCGCCGGTGCATACCAGGTGGTGCTTATGCCCACCCCCGCCGAGTTCTATGAACATGGGTTGAAGCTGCAACGGCGCATCAACGTCCAGCTTGCCACCGACAAATACGCCGCCGAACCCTATGGCGACGCCGAACAACGGCGCAACGAGGCGCTCGACCTGGCCGCCCGCCGTGACGCGGGGCTCTATTCCGAAATCGCCAAGATGGCATTGGGGCGATGGCAGCAGGTCAAGCTCACCGCCATCGAGGCGGCGCTCGCCAATATCCTGCGCCGGGGCGATGGCAGCATCGTCGATCTCTTGGGTCTGGCGGGGATGCTTCATCGCTATGGGCAGGACCCGTCATTCCCCTTGCCGCTGCGCGAGTCCATCATCGAGCGTGTTCGTAACGCCAAATACTGGATCGACGAACCCGGCCTGGATGTCATGTGCTACCAGACCGAAAGCCATCAGATCCTCTTTCATACGGCGCAGGCCCTGGCCGGCCAGCTCGTCCCTGATCACGTCTTCCCCAATGCCGGCCAGGATGGGGCATGGCATCAGGCGCAGGGGGAGGCGCGGGCGTTGACTTGGATCCGCAAACGCGCCGCCGGCGGCTTCCAACAGTGGGATTCCCACGCCGACTTCGCTCATATCACCCTGGCCCTGAGCCATCTGGCGGAGCTGACAGCCAACAGCGAGTTGGCCGAGCTGGCCGCGGTAATGCTGGATAAGCTCTTTTTCACTGTGGCGCTCAACTCGCATAAGGGTGTCTTTGGCTCGACGCAGGGGCGCGCCGATACCGAGACGCTCATAGGTGGGCGTCTTTCGCCTATGGCCGGCATTGCTCGCTTGCTCTGGGGCATGGGCGCCTTCAACGGGCATGTTGCGGCGGTGGTGGCGCTGGCCTGCGCCGCAGGCTACGATTTGCCACCCATCATTGGGCAGATCGCTACGGCGCAACCCGAAGAGCTGTGGAGCCGGGAGCGCCACGCGGGCCGCTGCGAAGCGTGGAGCGACGGCCACACAGGCGACTGGGAGATCCACAAGGTCACCTATCGTACGGCAGACTATCTGCTCGCCTCGGCGCAGAATTATCGACCGGGCGAGCCGGGCGGGCAGGAACACATTTGGCAGGTAACCCTTGGCCCCGACGCGGTGGTCTTCGTCAATCACCCTGCCTGTGTGAGTGAGGCAAACGCCCAGCGCCCCAACTGGCAGCGCGGCAATGGTGTGTTGCCGCGCGTCGCCCAGTGGAAGGACCTGCTGGTGGCAGTCCACAAGCTGCCCAGGGGAGAGCGCCTCGGTTTTACCCATGCTTACTTCCCGGCCTGGGCGTTTGACGAATACGAACTGCGCGACGGCTGGGCGTTTGCCCGCAAGGGCGATGGCTATCTGGCCCTCACGGCGGCAAATGGGTTGCAACCGATTGGGGAGGGCGCGCAGGCGCTGGAAGAATTACGCTCGTATGGTGATCGGAATGTCTGGGTGGCGCAGCTTGGCCGGCGCGCGGTGGACGGGGATTTCGACGATTTTCAGGCGCGCATGCTGGGGTTGGATGTCACCTTCGAGGCATTGTCGATCCATGCCACCACCCTGCGCGGCGACTCGATTGACTTTGGCTGGGAGGGTCCGTTGCTGGTCAACGAACGGGAGCAGCCGCTGCGCTTCCTCCATCACTACGAAAGCCCCTTCTGCACTGTTGACCTCAATGCCGACGCGATGGAGATACAATTTCTCGACCAATTGCTGCGATTGGATTTCTCGCTGCGTACGCCGCCGTGAGCGAGGCGGGGTGAGCGCCGGCATGTAGGAAGATGGAATTGTGTTTGTGGCCTCTGTGAATGCCCTGAAGCGGACTGCTCAGGGCATTTGTGTTGATGGGCGCGCCTTCACCAGGCTGGCGTGGCCCATCGTGTTGGATGTGACATTCCAGCCTGGTCGGGGTATACTGAGCGTTGAAGCCATGTTGATTCGTATTTAACTGCACCCACTTTGGAGGAAGTGAATGTCTACACCCATCAAGCTTTCGGTCATCGGCGCGGGCAGCGCGCAGTTTTCGCTGGGGCTGGTCAAGGACATCTGCCTTACGCCGGGGCTGGCGGGCAGCCTCATTAGCTTTATGGACATCGACGCCGACCGGCTGGACATGATCCACAAGCTCGGCGTGCGCTACGCCAACGAACTGGGCGCCGACCTTCAGTTTGAGAGCACCACCAATCGGCGCGATTCACTCTCCGACGCCGGCTTTGTGATCAACACGGCTTCGGCCCACAGCCACTATATGCAGCGCGACATCCGCGAGTTGACGGCCAGGTATGGCTATTACTATGGTGGCCTCAATCTGGGAAATCACCATAACTTGCAGTTGATGCTCGACGTGGCCCGCGAGATGGAGGCGGTCTGCCCCGACGCGTGGCTGATCCAGTCGGGCAACCCGGTCTACGAGGGCTGCACCCTCATGACGCGCGAGACGAGCATCAAGGTCTGTGGCCTCTGCCACGGCCACTATGGTGTCTATGAGATCGCCCGTGTGCTGGGCTGTGACCTCACCAACCTCAAAGATTTGACCTGGCAGGCGCCTGGCCTCAACCACAATATCTGGCTCACCCACTTCTTTTACCGCGGCAAAAACATGTACCCCGCGCTGGACGAGTGGATCGCCACCCAAGGCGAGGAATACTGGGCCAACCATGTGGCGCAGCGCACCCACGACATCCAGATGTCACGCGGGACGATCCACCAATACCAGATGTTCGGCCTCATGCCGATTGGCGACACCCCGCGGCGGGGCGGCTGGTGGTATCACACCG
>JAHDWG010000559.1 GCA_023384495.1 Caldilineaceae bacterium | reverse complement strand
ATGCACCTGATCCGCCGGCCCGCCAGCTTTGATGTGATCGTGGCCGAGAACCTCTTTGGCGACATCCTCACCGACGAGGCGGCCATGCTGGCCGGTTCCATGGGCATGTTGCCCTCGGCCAGTCTGGGCGACCTGATCAACCAGCACAGCCAGCCGCTGGGTCTCTACGAGCCGATCCACGGCAGCGCGCCCGACATTGCCGGCCAGGCCCTCGCCAACCCGCTGGGCGCGATCCTCAGTAGCGCTATGCTGGTGCGCCACAGCCTGGGTCTGGAAGCCGAGGCCAAGGCCATCGAAGCAGCCGTCGATGCCGTGCTCGCCGAGGGCGTGCGCACGCGCGATATCGCCGACACGGGCGCCGAGGTGGTCGGCACGCAAGTGATGGGGGATCTCGTCACCGAAAGACTGCTTGCCCAGTAGGCGAGTGGATGATTGGGTTGCGCATCTTCTAATCATCGACAGACCCAATATTCTAGTGAACGAATCAGCTATGATCACCGACCAACAAGACCGTTTGCGTACGTCAATCCGCCTGCTTGGCAATCTGTTGGGTGAAACCATCATCGAGCAGGAGGGGCTGGCCATCTTTGAACTGGAGGAGACGCTGCGCGCCCTCACCAAGGCATGGCGCGGCGGCGACCAACAGGCACAGGCTGCTATCGAACAAATGTTGCCGCCCATGTTGGACGACCTACCGCGCGGCCTTGCCATGCTCAAGGCGTTCACTACCTTCTTCCAATTGACCAACCTGGCCGAAGAGCAGGAGCGAGTCAATGTGTTGCGCGACCGCGCCCGCCTGGCGCAGGAGCATCGCACGCCTGTGCGCGAAACGATTGCAGACGCCATCCGTCGCCTGCGCGACCTTGATGTCAGCGCAAGCGAGATGCGTCTCTTGCTGGATGATCTCCTGATCATGCCGGTCTTTACCGCGCACCCCACCGAATCGAAGCGGCTTGCCATTCTGCGCCGGCTGCGCGAGATCGCCAACCTGTTGCATTCGTTTGAACGACACGACCTGCTGCCCAACGAAGAAGTGCAGCTCACCGAACGGCTGCGCGAAAACATGACTGTTCTCTGGCAGAGCGATGAGACGCGCGACCGTCGCCCCACCGTGATGGACGAGGTGCGCACGGGGGCCTATTATTTTGAGAACACAATCTTCCATCTGGTCCCGCGTATCTATGAAGAGCTCGCCCGCGCCCTCGAAGAATACTATCCGGGTGAATATTTCATCCTTCCCCACTTTCTGCGCTACGGGTCATGGATCGGCGGTGACCGCGACGGCAACCCCTTTGTTACGCCTGATGTAACCGAAGAGGCGATTCGCGAACACAAAGAGACTGTGCTCACCTTTTACAATGTCGAAGTGGACAAGCTCTACCACCACCTCAGCCCGGCAGTAACGCGCGTCGGCTTTAGCCAGGCCCTGCTCGACAGCATCGAAGAGGACCGTAAACTCGCCCCCGTATCCGAACTGGAACAATTGGAGTGGTTTCGCATCGAACCGTACCGGCAAAAGCTGATCATGATGTTTCGCCGGCTACGGGCGACGCGCGCCGAAAACCGGATCCCCTGGCGCACCCGGGTGGATGACCCACGCGCCTATCGCAATGCCAGCGAGTTTCTACACGATCTCTATCTTATCCGCGATAGCCTGAATGCCAACAATGGGGAACGCCTGGCGCAGAGTGACCTGGCGCGGCTGATTCGCGCGGCTGAAGTCTTTGGCTTCCACATGGTGACGCTGGACATTCGCCAGCACGCGGAACGTCACCGCGCCGCCCTGGCGGAGATCATGGAAGGCTATGGGCTTGCAAGCGACTACACGGGCATGGACGAAAAGGCGCGCGTGGCGCTGCTCAGCCGCGAGATCGAGAGCCGGCGTCCCCTCACCGCCCGGCTCAACTTCAGTGACGAAACCAACCAGACGGTCGAACTCTTTCGCCTGATCCGCCGGGCGCATGAACAGGTGGACGAACAGGCCATCCAGACTTATATCATCAGCATGACCACGCAGGTCAGCAATGTGCTAGAGGTGTTGCTGTTGGCCAATGACGCCGGGCTGCTGGGCAAACTCGATGTGGCGCCCCTCTTTGAGACCATTGAAGACCTGAAGAACGCGCCACAGATCATGACGGAGATCTTTGCCAACCGCGTCTATCAGCAGCATCTAGAGCAGCGGGGCAACCACCAACAGATCATGATCGGCTACAGCGATTCTAACAAGGATGGCGGCTACCTGCGCGCCAACTGGATGCTGTACGACGCGCAACGCAACCTGGCGCGCGTCTGCGCAGCGCATGGCATTCAACTCACCCTATTTCATGGCCGCGGCGGCTCGCTGGGCCGCGGCGGCGGGCGCACCAATCGGGCGATCCTTGCCCAGCCACCCGAATCGGTGCGCGGACGCTTCAAGATCACCGAACAGGGCGAGGTGATCAGCAGCCGCTACGACGACCGCGAGATCGCTCACCGTCACCTGGAACAGATGGTCAACGCGGTGCTGCTGTCCAGCACACGCCGCTCCACTCCGGCCCAAGAGCAAGCATGGTCGGCGGTGATGGACGAGGTAAGCTCACGCGCCTATCGGCACTACCGCGCCCTGGTCGAGAAATCCGAATTTCTGCAATACTTCCACGACACCACACCGATTGACCTGATCGACCGGCTCAATATTGGCTCGCGCCCGGCCCGCCGCAAAAAGACGGCCCAGATCAACGACCTGCGCGCCATCCCTTGGGTCTTCTCGTGGACGCAGTCACGCGTCAACTTGCCCAGTTGGTTTGGCGTGGGGGCAGCGCTCGCGTCGTGGCTGGAGGATGACCCCGGCGAGACGCGGCTGCCCCAGTTGCGCCAGATGTACCGCGAGTGGCCATTCTTCACTACCATTCTCGATAATGTTCAGGTGGGCTTGTCGATTGGCGACATTGCCATCGCCGCCCTCTATGCCGGCCTGACCACCGACGCTGTGCGCCGCGCCGTCTTTTCTGAGCTGGAGGCCGAATTTGAGCGGACAAAGCAGATGGTCTTGGCTATCACCGGCTATGGCGAACTGCTCGAAAACGAACAATGGCTTCGGCAAAGCATTCGCCGGCGCAACCCCTATGTGGACCCGCTGAGCTATCTGCAGGTGGCGCTATTGCGCCGGCTGCGTGCGCGAGAGGCCGACGGCGTGTCGAACGAAGAGACTGAACAACTTCAGCGGGCGCTGTTGCTTTCGGCCAATGGAATCGCCGCCGGCCTCCAAAATACCGGGTGAGAACTGTAAATTGTGAACTGAGAACTGTGAATGAAGCATTCGCACAGAGACAACTCATTTACAATCCACCACCCACAATTCACAATTATACTGAGCTCTGTTTGAAAACCGGAGTTACTCGAAGGAGTAAGCGGCTCCACAAAGTCCGGTTTTCAAATCAACCGCAGTATAGTCTGAGGTTCGATTGTGTCTGAGCTACTCTCAACCGTGAATGGTCTGCTAATCGATATCGAAGGGGTGTTGTTGCATGGCAACACGGTGTTGCCCGGCGCGCGGGAAACGGTTGCCGCGCTGCGCGCGCGCGCCATACCGCATCGATTTATCACTAACACAACGATCTATTGCCGCTACACCATGCTGGAGCGGTTGCAAGCGTTGGGGTTTGCCATCGAGATCGACGAACTTTTCACTGCCACCTATGCCGCAGCTCGCCACCTGCGCGAGCGACAGGCGCGCAGCTATTTCCCCCTGCTGCTCCCCGACGCCCAGTTGGAGTTCACTGGGATTGATGTGGATGAAGAAGCGCCTGAGTATGTGGTGGTTGGCGATCTGGGCGCCAGCTTCAACTTTGTCCGGCTGAACACGGCCATGCGGGCGGTGCTCAATGGGGCCAAACTG
>JAHDWG010000558.1 GCA_023384495.1 Caldilineaceae bacterium | reverse complement strand
CATCGGCAAGACGCGCCTGGCCCTGGAAGTCGCCTGTACACAGAGCAAGCTCTTCCCAGATGGCGTCTATTCTGTGGGGCTGGCCTCGCTCACCTCAGCCCAGTTTATCGTTCCGGCTGTGGCCGATGCGCTGGGCTTCACTTTTTCCGGCCCGGCGGAGCCACAGGTGCAACTCCAGCACCATCTGCGGCAGAAATGCCTGCTGCTGGTGCTGGACAATTTTGAACATTTGTTGGAGGCCGGCCCGGTGCTGGCGGAGATAGAGCAACAGGCGCCGGGGCTGAAGTTGCTGGTCACCTCGCGCGAACGGCTGCACCTGCACGGGGAATGGGTCTTTGAAATCGAGGGCTTGCCCGTGCCGCCGACTGGCTCAGCCGGTGATATGAATGAAAACAGTGCAGTCGCCCTCTTCGTCCAAAGCGCTCGCCGGGCGCACCGGGGTTTTACGCTGCAGGACGCGGAGCAACCGGCCGTGGTGCAGATTTGCCAGTTGGTGGAGGGGATGCCACTGGGGATCGAACTGGCCGCAGCCTGGGTTCCGGTGTTGAGTTGCCGCGAAATCGCCCAGGAGATTGAATGGGGTCTAGATTTTCTGGCCACCTCGATGCGTGACGTGCCCCAGCGCCAACGGAGTTTGCGGGCGACCTTTGAGCACTCGTGGAACCTGTTGGCCGCCAACGAACGAAGCGTGCTCTGCCGGCTGGCTGTCTTCCAGGGTGGCTTTGCGCGCGAGGCCGCCGAACAGGTGGCCGGCGCAACCCTGCCGGTGCTGCTGGCCCTCGTCTCCAAGTCGCTCATACGCCATAGGGAGCAAGGGCGATATGATCTCCACGAGGTGATCCGGCAATATGCCCTGGCTCATCTAAGCAGCGACCCGCAGCACGCAGCCGTCCGCGACCGGCACGCCGACTACTATCTGGCCCGCTTGCGCATACGAGAAAAATCACTGAAAAGCGCCGGCCAGCGCGAGGCGATCCGCGAGTTGACGGATGAGATCGACAACATACGGGTGGCCTGGGCCTGGGCTATTGAACGAGAAAGGTTTGTAGCACTTGGAGAGGCAGTCAAGAGTGTTGGCTGGCTGCATGAAATCGGGGGCTGGCTGCGCCAGGGCATCGAGCAATTGGAACTCCTGGTGCAGGCGCTGCGAGCCAGAGCCGCCGACGCGGAACGGCAAAAAGTATTGGGTGAGACCTTTTCCCTGCAAGCGTTGCTCTACTTTCGTTGGGGGCAGTTCGACCAGGCGTTGGCGTTGCTCGACGAAAGTCTCCGCCTGCTCCGCCCGCTCAATGATCCAGCGTTATTGTCTCATCCACTGCTCTATCGTGGCGTGATCACCCATCTAAACGGCGAACTCGACCGGGCGCACGCCCTGATGTCCGAGGCGCTGGCCTGCGCCGAGCAGACCAGAGACTGGTGGGCCGCGGCTTACGCTGGCTTCAATCTGGGCTATACCGCCACTTTATTGGGGCGCTACGACGAAGGGTACGCCGAAATGCACGAATATCTGGCCCTTTGGCGCACCATTGGCGATGCCCGCTCGATTGCGCTGGGCCTGAATTTTCTCAGCCCCACCGCCATCATACTGGGTCACTACGCCGAGGCGGAAGCTTGCCTGCGGGAAAGTCTGACGCTCTGCTCGCAGGTGGGCGACCGCTGGGGAATGGGCACGGCCTACCGCTATTTGGGCCTGGCCTATCTCGCGCAGGGCAAACTTGCCGAGGCTGAATCCTATCTCAACAAGAGTCTGGATGTGTTTGACAAGTTTGTCACCGGTTGGGATATTGCCCGCTCGCTCACCTATTTGGGCGAGGTCAGAGCGGCGGCAGGCGACCTGGCCAGCGCAGAGCGCATCTTTCGCCAGGCGCTCGCTACGGCGCTGGAAGCACACTCTTCCCCGCTGGCGCTCGATGCGCTGGTTGGGCTGGCCGATCTGCAGGCGCGGGCCGGCCAGGCTGAACAGGCGCTGGCAGTGGCGCTGTTGGTATCACACCATCCCGCCAGCACCGCGGAAACCAAGGAGCGCGCCAGTCAACTGTGCGCCGAACTGGAAGGGCGCTTTACGCCGGAGCAGATTGCCAATGTTGAGAGGCAAGCGCGAACAACAACGATAGAGAAGCTTGCCAGAGAACTTTTTATGGTTGTTTGAGCCAGAAAGTTACGACAAAGATGTTTGACCATCCAACAACCCCGCTGCCGTTGTTGACCACCAAGCTCCACGTTCCGCCGTGCCGGCCCCAACGCGTCCCGCGGCCGCGCCTGGTCACCCACTTGAACTGCGCCTTTAGCAGGCCGGTGACCTTGATCGTTGCATCGGCCGGCTATGGCAAGAGCACCCTCATCTGCGAGTGGATGGCGCGGGTGGATCGCCCCTATGGCTGGTTGTCACTCGACGAGGACGACAACGATCTTACTCGCTTCTTCACCTATTTGATTGCCGCCTTACGCACCTGCCAGCCCGGCCTGGGCGAAACGGCGCAGACCCTGCTGGCGGCGCCACAGCCCCCTTCAGCCAAAGCGATCCTCACCCTGCTGCTCAATGGCCTCGGCGCGCTCGCTTCGCCCATCGCCCTGGTGTTGGATGACTATCACGTTGTCACGACACCGGCGATACACGACGCCATGACTTTTTTTGTGGAGCATCTGCCCCATCAGGCGCATCTGGTCCTCATCAGCCGCGCCGACCCGCCGCTGCCGTTGGCCCGCTGGCGGGCGCGCAGCTATCTAAACGAGGTGCGCACCGATGACCTGCGTTTTACCGAGGGAGAGGCCGCCGCTTTCTTGAATCAAGTGATGGAACTACAGTTGAGCGCAGCCGATGTCGCCGCGCTGGAGCAACGCACCGAAGGCTGGATCACCGGTCTGCAACTGGCGGCGCTCTCCATCCGCGGGCAGCGCGACCCCAGCGAATTTGTCCAATCCTTTTCCGGCAGCCATCGCTACATTCTGGATTATCTGACCGAAGAAGTGTTGCGCCGGCAACCCGAACCGGTGCAGCGGTTTCTGTTACAGACATCGCTGCTGGACCGGCTGACCGCCTCGCTCTGCGACGCTGTTACCGGGCAGAACGAAAGCGTGAACCAGTTAGCCGCGTTGGAGCAGGTAAACCTGTTCCTCGTTCCGCTTGACGATGAGCGGCGCTGGTATCGCTATCACCATCTCTTTGCTGACCTGCTGCGCAACCGGCTGCGCAAGCTGCACCCAGAGCAGGTCCCCGAACTGCATCGCCGTGCGGCTGGCTGGTTTGAGCAAAATGGCCTGATTGGCGAGGCGATTGACCATGCCCTGGCCGCGCATGACCACGACCAGGCAATCATTTGGATTGAGGCTTATGTGCTGAGTCTGACCCTCAACAACGAGGGCGCCAGCCTGGCCCGCTGGCTGCGCGCGCTCCCGCCAGGGGTGAGCCAGACACGCCCGCTGCTCGCCTTTGCCCAGGCCGGCATCGCCTTGCTGGGGTCTCAGTTTGCCCAGACCAAACAGTGGGTCGAGACAGCGGAGCAAGCCCTTGCCACCCAGCTGCCAGGAACGACCACACTCATTGACGCCAACACCTTCCAGGGTTATCTGAACGCCCTGCGCAGCACGGCCATGATCAACCTGCAAGAGCCGGTGGAAGAGATCATTGCTATTGCCCAACGCGCCCTGGGCAATCTGCCGGCCGATGAAGGCCTCGTGCGTGGGGTCATTGCGCTCAGCCTGGGCGACGCCTATTTGCGACAACAGAAGTATGAACTGGCAGCCGATGCCCATGCCGAAGCAGTCGCCCTGACCGGACAGGCGAACAACCCCACTGTCCATCTGGCCGCGTTGGGCGGCCAGGGCGAGGTCTATGCCCAGCAGGGCGATCTACCTCGGGCAGCGGCCATTTTCCAACTTGCGAT
>JAHDWG010000557.1 GCA_023384495.1 Caldilineaceae bacterium | reverse complement strand
TATGACCACGCGCTCAGAGTCTACCGGCCCAACACCGCCATCCATTTTCAGGGCGTCAACTACCCGCTGGACAGCGTGACGCGCGTCCTGCGCTTTCCCCTCATCCCGCTGGTGGATCGCATCCGCATGGGGTTGGTCATCGGCTACCTCCGTTATCATCCCCGCCCACCCTGGCAGCAATACGACCGCATTCTTGCCGACGCTTGGCTGCAAAAGTGGATGGGGAAGCAGGCCTACGAGGCAGCGTGGGCGTTCCAGCTTGAGGGTAAGTTTGGGCGCCATTACAAGGCGATCAACCTGGCCTGGTTTTGGGCGAGGGTCTATGCCCGCACCACCAAACTGGGCTATTTCGACGGCGGATTTCAGGGTCTGATCGAGGCGCTGGCGGCCCGCGCCCGCCAACAAGGCGCGCATATCGAGACCGGCGCGCAAGTCGCGCAAATTCACCCGCACGCCGAGGGCGGCTTTGCCGTTCACGTGGCAGGGCGAGCGCCAGAACGTTTCGACCAGGTGCTCAGCACTGTCAGCCCCAATCTCATGCGTCGCATCGCGCCCGACCTGCCGGCTGATTATTTGGGGCAGTTGGGGCAATTACAGAGCATGGGCGCGGTGGTGCTCACCGTGGCGCTCGACCGCAAACTTACCGATGATATGTATTGGATCAGCCTGCCCAAGCGCGAGGGGATCCCGCTGCTGGCGCTGGTGGAGCACACCAACATGATCGACCCGCGTCGCTATGGGGGGGACCATCTGCTCTACCTCGGCAACTACCTCGACCCCGACCACCCCTATTTTGAAATGGATGAAGACGCCCTGTTGCAGGAGTTTCTGCCCCACCTTACGCGCTTTAATCCCGCATTCCGGCCATCGTGGGTCACCGGGGCGTGGGCGCATCAGGCCAAATATGCTCAGCCCGTTCCCTTCACCGGCTATCTGCGCATGATTCCATCTGTGCGCACGCCGTTGCCGGGTCTCTACTTTGCCTCCATGAGCCAGGTCTACCCGTGGGATCGGGGCACCAACTATGCCGTCGAGATGGGTCGCAAGGTGGCGCAGATGATGATCGATGAGCGCGCCCGACCTGAAGGGCATCGTACGTCTTGACAAATGATCACTTCTACACTACGATATTATCTACAGAAACGTAGATGATATCGTCTACAGGTGATTTTGTGCATTATCAGTACACCGCAATGATCAAGAGCGTCATCGTGTTCGACCAGTTGGCAGTTGCCTGGGGCGTCAAAACCGTTGCGGTCTACTGATTATGGTATCCTTGAACAAGGTAACTCTCCAATTCCGACTGGTGGTATAAGCGCCAATCGTCAAACAACTGGGTTGTTAAAAAGTGTTAGGAAGGCGAGATGACCACGACCACGATCCGCGTTTCGTTACAGACGCGTGAAACGCTCCAGGTATTGTCTCGAACCACCGGCGCACCGATGCAGCAGGTAATCGATCGGGCGCTTGAACTCTATCGGCGTCAGTTGCTCTTGCTGGACACCAATCGCGCCTATGCGCGTCTGCGCCAAGACCAAGCAGCTTGGGATGGATTCGTCGATGAGCTTGCGCAGTGGGACGAAACACTCACCGATGGAATTGAGGCAGTCTAGTGACCCAGCTGCCCAGACGCGGGGAAATTTGGCTTGCTGATCTAAACCCTACGCGCGGTCATGAACAGGCAGGCCGGCGGCCTGTGCTCGTTGTCTCGACAGACGGGTTCAATCATGGGCCAGCAAGTTTGGTCTTCGTTTTACCCTTGACCCGGACGGATCGTGGGATTCCTATCCATGTGGCCGTCGAGCCGCCAGAAGGTGGGCTGACCGCACGCAGTTTTATTCTCTGTGACGCGCTCCGTTCTATTGCCAAAGAGCGCCTGATTGAACAACCCTGGGGTATTGTATCACGACAAACCATGCGCAAAGTCGAAGATGTGTTGCGCATTCTCCTCGATCTCTAATGGACAAACCATATAAAAGTCGCACAAATACACACTATTGCACACGAGAGCGCATGTGCGACTTTTATGGGAGATCTCTATAAGAAGTTGGCTGAATGCAACGGGTTGTGCCGCCACTGAACTGTTGCTTTCAAACAACCACGAGTATCTGTTTTCTCGACTTGTAAATTGTATCTGGTCACGATAAAGGAACGGCAAATCATGTTTGGCCGCAAGCAAGAACACAAGAATGACACGACCATCACCGAAGCCGCGGTTGTCAAAGCCCTGAGCACGGTGCAGGAACCGGAGCTTCACCAAGACCTCGTCACCCTCAACATGGTGCGCGACGTGACTATCCAGGGCAACCAGGTGGGCTTCACCGTGGTGCTGACCACCCCAGCCTGCCCACTCAAGGGGCGTATCGAACAGGAGTGCGTCGCCGCCGTCAAGGAGCTTGTGCCCGGTGTCGATCAGGTGCAGGTGCGCTTTGACGCCCAGGTGCGCAGCGACAACCGCATCGCCAGCAAGCTCAACATCCCGGTGAAGAACATCATTGCCGTGGCCAGCGGCAAGGGGGGCGTCGGCAAGAGCACGGTCAGCACCAACCTGGCCGTCAGCTTGGCGCTGGATGGCGCCAAGGTTGGCGTGCTCGACGCCGACATCTATGGCCCCAACATCCCCATGATGTTTGGCCTATCGGGCAAACCGCGGGTCGATCAGAATAAGATGGTTCCCTTTGAAGCCTACGGGGTGGAGGTGATCAGCATGGGCTTTTTGGTGCCCGAGGGCAAGGCGCTGGTCTGGCGCGGCCCCATGCTGCACAAGGCGATCCAGCAACTCTTCACCGACGTGCGCTGGGGGGAACTGGACTATCTCATCGTCGATCTGCCGCCGGGCACGGGCGACGCCCAGCTAAGCCTGGCGCAGAGCGTACCGCTCACGGGTGGTGTGATCGTCACCATGCCGCAGGCCGTGTCCGTAAGTGACGCCCGCCGCGGCGCCGAAGCCTTCCAACAGCTACAGGTGCCTATCCTTGGCGTGATCGAAAACATGGCGGGCGAGATCTTCGGGCGCGGGGGTGGCGAAGAAGCAGCGCGTCTCATTGGGGTTGAATTTTTGGGGCGCATTGGCCTGGAGCCGAAGGTGCGCGTCGGCGGCGACGATGGGCGCCCCATTGTCATCGCGGCGCCCGAAAGTGAGGCGGCGCAGGCCTTCCGCGCGCTGGCGCAGAAGATCGCAGCGCGCATCAGCATCCTCAGCCTCACGCCTGACCCGGAGTTGCGGATCATATAGCGTTTCCTGTGTCGTTCTATACTGAGCTCTGTTTGAAAAGCGGAGTTTGATTTAGCGCCGTTTCCTTGAAGCAAGCCATAGCAAACTCCGCTTTTCAAAACAACCGAAGGATAGTTGCGGGCAAGGGGGTGAAACCATGTCCATCGCTGTGCAAGCAGCCGATAAACCGATCAACGATCTGGGTGAGCCGACCTGGGAGATTGCGCGCCTCTTTCCCTACCAAGGGGCGTGGAGCGAAGAGGAGTATCTGGCGCTGGACACCAATCATCTCATTGAGTTTGACCACGGCCGACTGGAGTTCTTGCCCATGCCTGACATTAGCCATCAGCGGATCGTTGCCTTTTTGTACCGTCTATTGTGGACCTATGTGTCGGCTCGAGGACTCGGAGAAGCGCTATTTGCCCCCATGCCGGTGCGCCTATGGGCGAAAAAGTATCGAGAGCCAGATATTTTGTTTCTTAGGGCGACTAGACGACAAATCCGTGGTTCATATGTGACGCCCCCCGACCTGGTGATGGAGGTGGTAAGCCCGGACGATCCCGACCGCGATTATGTGGATAAGCGGAGGGAGTATGCGCAGGCAGGCATCCCCGAATATTGGATCGTTGACCCGGCGCGCGCCCTCGTTCCCGACCCAGCAGAGAACGAGCCCGTCGCGGCCGCCT
>JAHDWG010000013.1:29115-36805 GCA_023384495.1 Caldilineaceae bacterium | reverse complement strand
CTGGATCGCGGTCACATTCGTGAAAATCGCCAGCGCCCAGAGGATCGGCGAAAGCCACCCTGTGATCAGCCCAAAAATCAGCAGGAACATGCGCTCTGGTCGTTGGAGCCAGCCGGCGCGCACCTCGATGGTCAGGCCCTCGGCGCGCGCCTTGGTGTAACTGACCATCATCGAGCCGATCAGGATCACAAAGACGAGCACCAGTTCCATGCGCGTGCTGGGGTGGCGCGAATAGAAGTAGGCCATCGCGAGAAAGGTGACGCTCTCGCTATAGCGATCCAGCGTACTGTCGAGAAACGCCCCAAATGTGCTCGACTGATGGGTCAGGCGCGCCAGGGCGCCATCCAGCATGTCAAACATGGCCGCGCCCCACAGCAGAAACCCACCCAAGAAGAAGTTGCCGGTCGCCAACACAACTGCGCTCACCGCGGTCAGCGCAAAACCGGTGTAGGTGGCCGCGTTGGGTGTAAAGCCCCGTTGGTGCAGCCATTGCGCAGCGTGGTTCACCGACGCGGCAAAAAAAGGACGACCATATTTGGAAAGCATTGCTTGATTCCTTGGCGCTTGGCCCACATGACGGCGGATGAATCGCGTACATCCAGCGTTCAGCCTACATCTTACACGCAGCCGATCAGTTCGTCAAGCAGCAGGAGGCTCAATCCCAATCGCCCGGCAGTTCGAGTGGCCACGTATCACCATTCGAACTGCCGGGCGCACAGATTTGTTTGCGGCGTTAGCGGCCGATCATCGACAAGTGCAAGGTTGTGGTCGCGCACAGGTTCGAGACGGGCATTATCCGCACATTGCTGGGCGGCGCGCCCGCGCGCGAGTCTGCCACGAGCACAAGCAGGGCCTCGTCAAAGCGGAACGTTTCGGAATAGATCGTGCTCGCTTGCAGCGTCAGCGTGTCGGGGATGATGCCGGTGCCTGAGCGGGCCGCCAGCCATGACACACCCGAGGGCCAGTCCGTATTGGCCTGGCGAGCCGCCATCACATCACCTGCCGTGGGAACGACGGCCTCATTGCCCTGCTCGTCACTCACAATCAGGGCGCCCGCTGGATCCACATAGGCGCTATAGATTGGCCCATCCAGCGTCGCCTGGACTGCCGCCAGTTCCGGTGAGCTGACAACGGCTGCCGTATAGCGGATACCCGACGTGCCCCCCACATTGACCCGGCGGGTGGGGATGGAGATGGTGTCGGTGCAGGGGTAGCTAAAGCTGACCGATGAGGGTTGCAACGAGACGAGCGCAGCCGTTACCCGCAAGTTTACCTCAATGTTGATCGGTTGATTGATCACTGCGGGGTTGCTGCTAAAGATCTGCACTTGCGCCTTGTAGTCGCCCGCCTGCAGGCCCGTCGCATTGAAGGTCAAGAAGAGCTGCGAGGGCGTCACGCCGGTGGGCGGCGAAATCGTAACCCACGAAGGGGCGCCCACCACGGCCGCCGTAAAGGGGATATTCTCTTGCGTGGTGAGATTGGTGAGCGTGACGATCTCGACCTTGGGCGCGCCGCCGGCTTCCAGCACCGCATCAACCTTGCTGCGGTCCACGCCAAACTGAGGCCCAAAGATAAAACCATTCTTATCCAGATCACCAATGGCCACGCTCCGCCGGTTGGTTGTCACATCGTAGCTGTTGCTGTTGGCCGAGCGGTCTGGCTCATAAAAGACGAGCATCCGGTTGTCGCGGATGAGGACGATCTCGTCCTTGCCGTCGCCGTCGATGTCGCCTGCCGCGCCGGCGCGGTATCCGTTGTCATCGTCAAGACGCTGCTCCAGCTCAGAGGGGATGCTGCCTTGCCGCCGGCCGCGCACGATCATGCGCGGCGAGCGAACATTGCCCGGCACGTTGCGCAACATGACCACTTCTTCATCGGAGTTGTCGTTGATCTGGGCAAAAAAGACCACACGCGGCGAAGGGTTGAAGGCCTCGGTAGCCACATCGCTAAAATCGCCGTCGGAAGACCAGCGCTGCACGATCATCGCGGGCAGCGGCGGATCGGCAGTCCGCACCCAGGCCAACATAGGGCGGTTGCTCCCCTCCCAGCGACCGATGGCGACTGCCTTGGGCGGGCGGCTGTCGCTGCCGTAGTTAAAGATTCGGCGCAGGCCGCCATCCACCCGAAAGACCTGCATGTTGTTGTTGTCTTCGGCCACCAGGGCAAACTCATCGGTTCCCCGGTTGTCCAGGTTGCCTACGGCGATCTGGTTCCAACGCTCATTGTATCGGCCCGAAAAGTGTTCTACCCAACCACGGCCGGTGGGTGTTGGGCTGTCGGATTTGAGGCCAACAAGCCGCATCAGGTCGTTAGAGGGCCTATCTTCGGGCCGCATCTCGTAGACAAAGATGATCTCGTCACCGGGGATGTTCTCATCAAAGTTGCCTGCGGCCACCAACTGGGGTGAACCGGGCACTTCAAGCCGATAGAGGGTGTCCCACGGGATGCCGTTGATCGTCTGGTCGGGGTTAATCGCGCCGCTCGCCACCACCGGGTCGAAGACGGCCAGTTTGCCGTCGTAGAGGCCACCGCCAATCGCGACGATCTCCATGTCCCCATCGCCATCGACATCGGCCAGCGCAAAGTCGCGCCAGCCGCCATCGGGGCTGAACCACTGCACCTGGGGGTTCGTCCCCGTGACGCGTGTGTCCAACACGCGAATAAAGCCCGAAGCATCGATGTAAACGATCTCCTCATCCGGGTCTTGGCTAGGGGCTGCCAACGCCACCGCAGGCTCAAAGGGCGCGTCGGGCAAGTGCGCCAAAAACGAGGCAATCAGCAACAGCGTGGCCATCGTCTTGCGCCACTGGGTCAACTTCAACATGAATCGATTTCTCCTTCAAACGGATTTGAACGGGTTCGCCGGGCATGAATCGAGATTGTACGGTTGCATACTATATACGTTGCTCAAAGCAAAAAATCACGGTATGCTATTGGGCGTGGTGGGGTGTGCTTTGGCCGGCGCATATTCAGTTTGGAACGCAAACACTGATTTTGCAAATTTGATTTTCTTCATAAACGTCAAATATGCCAAAAAGTTCACCCAAACAGTTTCGCAAGACAAGACAGACGGCAAAACAATCAAAAGACAAAACAAAGAACCAAGATAGGAGTCAATCATGTCATCACCGATCCGAGTGGCCGTCACGGGCGCGGCTGGCAATATCGGCTACGCCCTGCTCTACCGCATCGCCAACGGCGATCTCTTTGGACCAGAGCAACCGGTGATCTTGCATTTGCTTGAGATCACACCAGCCATGAAAGCGCTAGAAGGCGTGGTCATGGAGTTGGACGACTGCGCCTTCCCGCTGTTGGCTGGCGTCGTGTTAAGCGATGAGGCCAACCAGGCGTTTGCGGGCGCCAACTGGGCGTTGTTGGTGGGGGCCCGCCCTCGCTCAAAAGGTATGGAGCGCAAGGACCTGCTCGAAGCCAATGGCGGCATCTTTACCGCACAGGGCAAGGCGCTCAACGACCATGCCGCGCCCGACATTCGCGTCCTGGTGGTGGGCAACCCCGCCAACACCAATTGCCTGATCGCCCAGCGCAGCGCGCCCGACATCCCCGCCGAACGCTTTACGGCCATGACCCGGCTCGACCACAATCGCGCCGTCAGCCAGTTGGCGCAAAAGGCAGGCGCGCCGACGACAGCCGTGCGCAAGGTGACGATCTGGGGCAATCACAGCACCACCCAATATCCAGACGCCTATCATGCCGAAATCAACGGCCAACCGGCGCCGGGCGTCATCCACGATGACCGGTGGCTAAAGGAGACCTTTGTGCCCACGGTGCAAAAGCGCGGCGCGGCGGTGATCGAGGCGCGTGGCCAAAGCAGCGCGGCCAGCGCCGCCAATGCCGCCATCAATCATGTCCAGACCTGGCATCATGGCGCGCCTGCCGGCGACTGGACGAGCATGGGCATCCTCAGCACGGGCGCCTACGGCGCGCCGACCGGCGTCATCTTCAGCTACCCCGTGACAGTGCAGGGAGGGGAAATTACGATTGTCGAGGGATTGACGCTCAACGACTATGACCGACAGATGTTGGCGGCCACGGGGAATGAGCTGCAGGAAGAACGGGCGGCGATTGCACATATGCTTCGGTGACGCTTTCTGGGATGGGAGTGTCTGTGGCTCAAAGGCTCGCCCACTCCGCTGTCACTGGGTTGTGGTGCGGGTGAGCGCCATGAGCGCAGTCTGGACACCATGAACCGCAACCGTGCGCAAGTCACCGTCCGGTGGCGTCCGGTGGCGATACCGGCCATCGGGCAGCATCTCCCACGACTGGCGACAGTCATCCAAAGATGAGCGCAGGATGTTGTCCAACTGCTCGCGCGCGCGAGGGTCTTCAATCGGCGTGATCGCCTCGACACGATTGCTCAGGTTGCGCTGCATCCAATCGGCGCTGCCAATGTAATATTTGGGGTCGCCATTGTTCTCGAAATAGAAGATGCGCGAGTGTTCGAGGAAACGGCCAATGATGCTGAGCACCCGAATGTTCTCGCTCACACCTGGCAGCCCCGGCCGCACACGGCAATTGCCGCGCACGATCAGGTCGATGGCGACGCCAGCCTGGCTGGCTTCGTAAAGTTTTCGCACCATGATCGGGTCTTCCAGTCCGTTCATTTTGGCGATGACACGGGCGGGAAGACCGGCCAGGGCGTTACGGATCTCGCCATCGATCAGTTCCAAGAATTGCTGGCGCATGTTAACTGGGGCGACCAACAGCTTACGATAGATGCTTTGCCGGCTGTAACCCGTCAAGAAGTTAAAAAGGTCCATGACATCGGCAGCCAGCGCCGGGTCGCAACTGAAAAGGCCCACATCGGTGTAGAGCGCGGCGGTCTTGGCGTTATAGTTGCCTGTGCCGATATGTACATAGGCGCGTAGACCGTCTTCCTCCTGGCGGATGACCAGCGAGAGCTTGGAGTGGGTCTTGAGGCCCACCAACCCATAGGCTACGTGGCAGCCGGCATTTTCCAGTACGCGCGCCCATTCGATGTTGCGCTCTTCGTCAAAACGGGCCTTTACTTCGACCAGCACCGCCACTTGCTTGCCTCGCTCAGCCGCCTGAATCAGCGCGCTGACAATCGGCGAGTCGGAGCTGGTGCGATAGATGGTCTGTTTGATGGCAAGCACTTGGGGGTCGCGCGCCGCCGCTTCGATAAACTGTTGCGTGCTGGCGGCAAAGCTGATGTAGGGGTGATGCACCAACAGATCACCCTGGCGGATGACCCCAAAGATTTCTCCCGGGCGCGCCTTGCTGTCTAGCCCAACCAAACGCACCGGCGTCAGCGGCGTCCAGGGTTCGTATTTGAGGTGGGGCAAATTGAGATCCGCCAGGCTGAAAAGGTCGTCCAGCCCCAGATAACCGCGTACATGATAGATGTCGTTTTGCTCCAACCCCAGTTCGCTGCGCAGGATTTCGAGCATGTTGTCGGGCATCGAACCCGACACTTCAAGCCGCACGACGGGGGCAAAGCGGCGTTCGCGCAGCTCTTCGCTGATGAGTTCGAGCAGATCATCGGCCTCCTCTTCGTTGCGTTCAATGGCGGCGTTGCGCGTCACACGGAAGGGGTGGACGGCCACGATCTCCAGCCCGCGAAAGAGCACGTCCAGGTTGTGCGTGATGATCTGTTCCAGCGGCACAAATTGGTGGGGGTCTTCCAAGGCCACCCAGCGCGGCCGATTGGTCGGCACTTTGACACGCGCAAAACGCGTCTCGCTGCTCACCGGGTCATACAACATGACGCCCAGGCTCAGGCTCTGGTTGCTGATAAAGGGGAAGGGGTGGCCGGGGTCGACGGCCAGCGGGGTGAGGATGGGGTAAACCTCTTTTTCATAGTAGGCGTCTAGGCGTTGACGTTGTGCAGCCCCCAGGTCGCGATAGTCAAGGATATGCACCTGGTGATTCGCCAGTTCAGGGAGTAGCTCTTCGAAAAGACAGCGGCTTTGCGCCTCGAGCATGGGGCGCACCGCCCGGCTGATCAGCTCCAGTTGGCGGTCGGGCGTCCAACCGCGCAGGTTGAGATTGGCAATGCCGACTGCCTGTTGGCGCTTGAGACCGCCAACGCGCTTGCGAAAGAACTCATCCAAATTTCGAGCCGTAATCGCCAGAAACGTAACACGTTCAAGCAGCGGTGTCCGCTTATCAAGCGCCTCGTGCAGCACGCGCCAGTTAAAATCAAGCCACACCAGCTCACTGTTGTAAACCTCCGGCGATGTGCTCAACTCATCAAGAGAGAGCGTCGTCAAGTCAGCGTCCGGCTCGTAGGCGCGCGCCGGTGGAAAGATTACCGAAGGCGCAGCGCCGTTTCCCGTCGAAGGGGCTGGCCCTACACGAATCGCCGCCGGCTCTGACGTTTCTGGGTGCGTTTGCGAACGGTAGACTGTCATGGGCAGCTCCTCAATCGTGCAGACCGATATGCGACGGTTCAAGTTGCAGACAGATAGGGGAGCCGGCGCATCTGCGTCAAACGCATTGTAGCGAGAAAGTGACGCCTTGTCGAATCATGCACTGCCGCCAAAGCGGCGGCGGACGGCAGCCGCATGGGCCGTCAACCCCTCGGTTTCGGCCAGGCTCTCGGCGGCTGGGCCGATTGCCTCAAACGCCTGCTCGTTGAGACCAATCACGCTGACAAGTTTGACAAAGTCCTGCACATTGACCGGTGAGGCAAAGCGCGCCGTGCCGCCCGTGGGCATCACGTGGCTTGGCCCTGCCACATAGTCGCCCAACACTTCAAAGCTGCGTTCACCAAGAAAGACGCCACCGGCGTTTTGCACTTGCCCCAGATAGCGCCAGGGATCCTCCACCAGGAGGCAGAGATGTTCAGGCGCATAGGCATTGGCGAGGTCAAACGCCTGCGCCAGGGTGTCAGTGATGACAATGCCGCTGCCGCGGCGCAGCGCGCCTTCAATGATCTCGGAGCGTCCCAGTTCCTCAAGTTGAGCCATCACCGCTGCCTGCACCTGCCCGGCCAGCTCTCGGCTAGGGGTGAGTAGAATCGCGGACGCCAGCACATCGTGTTCGGCCTGGGCCAGCAGGTCTGCCGCGGCCAGTTGCGGGTCGGCGGCGGCATCGGCGATCACCACCGTTTCGGTGGGGCCGGGCAGCCCGTCGATGCCGACCAACCCAAAGACCTGCCGTTTGGCCAGCGTCACAAACAAGTTGCCGGGGCCACAAATTTTGTCCACCGGGCGGATCGTTTCTGTGCCAAAGGTCAGCGCGCCGATGGCCTGGGCGCCGCCGGCCACATAGATGGCGTCAACCCCGGCGATGTCCGCCGCTACGAGTATGGCCGGATGGGGGAGCCCAGTGGCGCGCTGCGGGGGCGTGATCACCGCCACGTGGGGCACATCCGCCACTCGCGCCGGGATGGCCGTCATGAGCAGGGAGCTAGGCAGTGGCGCGGTGCCGCCAGGGATGTAAATGCCCACCCTGGGGATCGGGCGCACCAGTTGGCCCAGTGTGCCCTCGGCGTCATTGTGAATCCAACTGAGCGAGGGTTGGCGGCGATGGAACTGTTCGATACGGTGCGCGGCCAGCTTGAGGGCAGCCACCACATCGGGAGCAACCTGGCTGTATGCGGCTTCCAGATGCGTGGCGCTCAGTTGCAGCGCCGCCGGGGTCACCCGGTCCAACCGTTCGCTCCATTCGCCAACCGCGGCGTCTCCCCGATGGCGCACATCGGCCA
>JAHDWG010000013.1:24685-29105 GCA_023384495.1 Caldilineaceae bacterium | reverse complement strand
AATCCGGCGCACCACCTCGTCGGGCGGGATGCGCTCGCCAAAGAGCGCCTCGCTGCTGGCGAGCAGCGCTTCGGGGGTGTCCAGCTCATCCCACGCTGCGCGGCGGAGGATGGTGGCTTGGGCTGTGGGTACATCGAGAATTCGCATCAGGTCGCTCATGATTGGCTATCCACTCAACAGTGGCAAGATTATGAAATCGCTTTGTCACGGGTCGCTGCAATCGCGGGTGAACCCGCAGACTTGGCAAACAATTTTGCAGTGACGCTTGACAACCGCGCCGCCACAGGTCCAGCAATAGGTATCGTCCGCCGGATCGTAGACGGGTCGATAGGGGGCGCGTGTGGGCGGTTGTGGCTTTGGCGCCGGATTCTGGCGGGGCGCCGGGGTCGAGTCGTAGAAGATGACATGGTGGTCCACCAAACGGCCCTGTTCATAGATGAACTGGCCTGAAAAGATGCCGTCGCGCTCCAGCCATTGGAGGAAGACGCGGTCACCTTCCCAGAGATTGAGGTCGAGGAGCCTGTCATCGTCGACCCATGCCAGCACGCCTTCTGACGAATCGATCAATTCGCCGGTGAAGCCATACGCCACAAAAACAAAGACATACCAGTCATCGATCTCATCAAAGGCGGGGAAAGTGAGAAAGCCGCGCAGTTGCGGCTCGACCATGCGTAGCCCGCTCTCTTCTTCCACCTCACGGATGGCGCACTGTTCTGGCGTCTCGCCCGGCATCAGCTTGCCGCCCAAGCCATTCCACTTGCCCTCGTGCATATCGTTGGCTTTTTTAATGCGGTGCATCATCAGCGTGCGGCCGTGGGCCTTGACGTAGCAGAGCGTGGCGAGTTTCATGGTTAGCGCGATGTACTCAGGGCCTGATTGACAGCATCGAGATCAAAGGCTTCTGGATCGAACTCATCGCCAAACCACTCGACCATATCTTCATGCTCAGGGTGGTTGGGGTCGGCCAGAGCCTCGACAAAGTTGGCGTAGCCCCATACGCCCCCCACGTCATCGGGTGGGCAGGCGCGCTTACCCTTGACACAGTGGGGCAACTTCAAGGTCGGGTCGGGCGGTAGGATCTTTTCGAGCAGAATCTCATGGTCCCAACTGTCACCAAAGTCGTACTGGTAACGGAAGCGAACTTTCTCGCCGGTGATCACATCCTGCAAGGTCACTTTGTCCTCGTCCTCCAGGTCAAACTCGTCTTGCAGCTCCGCCATCCCAATCGTGCGCGAGCCTATCGTAAACTCGTGGAGGTGCGAGTTGTCCCAGCCCATTGTCAACTGGATCACATCATGTAGGTCGGCAAAGGTCATGGCGGCAGGCACAAGCACACGCCGCCAGATAGGTGGGCGCAGGTATCGCAATGTAATCTTGATCTGATAGATATTACTGGCTGGTTGCCTCTTTCGCGATGGCATGGCTTTCTCCGCTACGTAACGCTAACCCCAAACAGACCAAAGTCAAAGCAGGGCCAATCGGTAGCACACTATGATGGTCCGAACCGCAACCGTCTTCCGGATCCGTTCCTAAAAGGCGGCCAGCGCGGCCGCCGCCGCATAGAGCTTCTCGGCATTGGGGCGATAGGCATCCTCCAGCGGCGGGCTAAAGGGGACGGGGATGTCCAGCCCACCGAGGCGGCGGATGGGCGCGTCCAGCCACTCGAAGGCGCAATCGCTGATCAGCGCCGCCACCTCCGCGCCGACGCCCAGCAGCCGGTTGGCCGAGTGGACAATCAACACCTTGCCGGTCTTGCGCGCCGTGGCGAGGATCGCCTCCGTGTCCAGCGGCTTGAGCGTGCGCAAGTCAAGCACCTCGGCGCTGACGCCCTCTTGCGCCAGACGCTCTGCGGCGGCAAGCGCTTCGTGCAACTGGGCGCCATAGGTGATGATCGACAGGTCATCCCCCGAGCGCGCCAGGTTGGCCTTGCCGATGGGCGTCACAAAGTCGCCGGGCGGCACATGACCTTTGAGCGCGCGGTAGAGCGGCTTGCTTTCGAAATAGATCACCGGATTGTTGTCGCGGATGGCGGCGATGAGCAGCCCTTTGGCGTCGGCGGGCGTGGCGGGGGCCACCACCTTCAGCCCCGGCGTGTGGACAAACCATGCCTCAGGGTTCTGGCTGTGGAAGGGGCCGGAGCGGATGCCGCCATCGGCGGGGGCGCGGATCACCCAGGGGATGGGCGCATGCCAGCGATAATGGTTGGTGGCCGCATATTGGACGATGCTGTCAAACGCCGTGCTGATAAAGTCGGCGAACTGCATCTCAATCACCGGCCGCAATCCCATCAGCGCCATGCCGTTGGCCATGCCCACAAAGCCCAGCTCGGCCATGGGCATATTCATCACACGGCGGTCGCCAAATTCTTCCGTAAAGCCCTTGGTCACCTTGAACGCGCCCCCAAACTCGCCGGCAATGTCTTCGCCCATCACCAGCACGTTGGGGTCGCGGCGCATCTCTTCGCGCAGCGCCTCGCTGATCGCAGCGATGTAGGTGAGTTCGCGGTCAGCCCGGTCGATCTGCTCGGCGTCGGCAAAACCAAAGTTGTTTCCCACACGCGTCATACAACATCCCCCACTTGCGGATTGGCGCAGCTACGGCGCATAAACCCCTTCTTCCACCGTGGCCGGATCGGGCCAGGGGGCAGATTCGGCAAAGTCGATGGCGTCTTGGATCTCCACCTGGCAGCGATGTTTGATCTCGTCCACCTCGGCCTGGTCGAGGACGCCTTCGTCAAGCAGTTTCTGTTCAAAGCAGAGCACGGGGTTGCGTTTTTCCCATTCGGCGAGCAGCTCGCGCGGCACATATTCGGCGCCGTCGTGGATGGCGTGGCCCATCATGCGCATGGTCTTGGCCTCGATCAGCGTGGGGCCGCCGCCGCTGCGGGCGCGCTCCACCGCCTCTTTGGCAACCCGGTAGACGGCCTCCACATCGTTGCCATCTACCATCACACCGGGCACGCCATACCCGTCGGCGCGGCGCACGATGTCGGGTATCTTCATTTGCTGCGAAAGGGGAGTGGAGTACGCATACTGGTTGTTCTCGACCACCAACACATAGGGCGCGTTGTAGAGCGACGCCATGTTCATCACTTCGTGAAACAGGCCGGCGCTGGTCGAGCCGTCGCCGATGTAGGTGAGGCAAACGCGCGGCTCCTGGCGATAGAGGAAGCTCATGGCCACACCCAGCGCCACGGGCACCGACTGGGGCAAATGACTAATAAACCCCACAATATTCAGGCTGAGGTCACCGGCACCGTGCATATTGGCGTCGCGCCCGCGTGAAAAGCCGGTTTCACGCGCCAGCAAGTTGGAGAGAATGCGCCGCGGCGTCATGCCGCGCAGCAGATAGCAGCCCAGATCTCGATGTAGGGGCGCCACCACATCTTCGGGCGCCAGCGCATAGCCCGTGCCCACGCTGATGGCCTCGTGGCCGCGCTGACTAAACATCCCACCGACGCCGCGGCCCTGCTTCCAGAGCGCCACGGCCATATCATCAAGCGTGCGCGTCAATCGCATCCAATAGTAGACCTCGATCTTTTGGTCGAGCGTCAGTTCGTAGTGCGCCATTGTCTTGGTCTAGTTTCGTTGTCTGCTGGTCTCTGCTTTGGAATGTCACCCAAATGCGGGCGTTTTGGCCACCCGCTTTGTGGCCAGGTCGATGATGCGCTGCACCACCTCGTCTGGCGCCAGTTGCGACGTGTCGATCACAAACGCATCTTCTGCCGGGCGCAACGGGGCGACGACGCGCTCGCTATCAAGTTGGTCGCGGCGCAAGAGATCCTGTAATATCTCCGCATAGCTTACCGCTCGTCCTCGTTCCGTCTGCTCCAGATAACGGCGCCGCGCCCGTTCCTCCGCCGATGCAACCATATAAATTTTGAGCGCCGCATCGGGCATGACGACGGTGCCAATGTCGCGGCCAACCATGACCACACCGGCCCGATCCCCCTGCCCGCTTCCATAGCGCGCGCCAATGCGACGTTGCTGGTCACTGAGAATCTGCCGCACTTCGGTATATGCCGACACGGTGGATACATGCTGGTCGACCTGAGGCGTGCGAATGAGCCAGGTGACATCGCGCCCGTCCACCAAAACCGTACAGTGACGACCGTCTGCGGTGTCCGATGAAGGCGCGGCCACGTCAATGGCCAATGTGCGGGTGAGTTCAGTCACGGCCGCCTCGTCGCCAATCACGATGCTTCGTTCCAGCGCCGCCCATGTGACCGCGCGGTATAAGACACCGGTGTCAAAAAACAGATAGTCGATTCGCTCGGCAAGCCGAAATGCAACTGTGCTCTTGCCGGAAGCGCCGGGGCCATCAATGGCGATCACGGCGGGTTGTAAGGGAACCAACAGCGTCATCGACGCTCCCTCTCTTGTGATTGGCCTGGGCTGGTGACCCGGCCTGGTTGAGCTTA
>JAHDWG010000013.1:0-24675 GCA_023384495.1 Caldilineaceae bacterium | reverse complement strand
TGGCTTTACGGCTTACGAGAAGCGGGGCGCGTGCGGCGATTGCCGCCGGGCCGGCGACCATTCATCACCGCCGCGCGTCGTCGATTCGCCGCCTGCGCCGACCTTCGCGACGCGGGGGCCGCCAACTCACCCGCCATTTGGCGCAGCGCGCCCACCTCACGGCGATCGAGTGGTTGCACATCCCCCGCCTTGAGCGACCCCAGTGTCAATGGACCAATCGCCCAGCGGATCAGACGCAACGTCGGGTGCCCAATCGCCGCCGTCATATGACGGATCTGGCGCTTTTTCCCTTCATGAAGAATCACCTCAAGCCAAACACCAGCCGTAGGGCCAACACCCAGACGTAGCTCGGATGGCGGCTGCTTGACCACGCGCACCGCGGCCGGCGCCGTACGCCCTTCGGGCAGGTCGATCCCGGTTCGGAAAAGGTTGAGCGCGCTCTCACTGGGTCGCTGCTCCACCAACACATAATAGGTCTTCGGGTGCTCAAAGCGCGGATGCGAGAGCCGGTGCGCCAGTTCGCCATCGTCGGTGAGCAACATCAGCCCTTCGCTGTTCAGGTCGAGTCGCCCCACCGGGAAGACACGCCGCGCAACAGACGGAACCAGGTCAAGCACCGTGCGCCGCCCATCGGGGTCGTCGCCAATGTCGCCCAGAATGCCGCGCGGCTTGAAGACCTTCATGTAGATATGGCGCGGGGGAACGCGCACAGGCTTGCCGTCCACGGTGATTTGCGTGTTTGCCGGGTCCACCTTGACGCCCAGCTCGGTCACCGGGCGGCCGTTGACCCGCACTTTGCCGGCCAGGATGAGTTCCTCACAGGCGCGACGACTGCCGACTCCGGCAGACGCCATCACCTTTTGCAGGCGTTCTTCAGCCATAATCACTTCGCTTTCATCGATTGCGCCGGCCCGCATTATACACGGAAATAGCCCACTTGATAACTTTGACTACGCGTTGTTCTGCACAACCGCTTCGCCACGGCGACTACCAGAGCACCAAGGTTTGCACGGCAATCAGTTCACCATGCAGACGCCACTCAATGGAGCCAACCGTCTGCCCTGCCGTCCATGTCAACTCAGCGGTGGGCGGCGCAATGCGGCGGAATGGGCGCAGCCCCCACCATTCCCACGGGCGCATGAGCCGCGGCGCGGGCGAACTGACCGCGCGTACATACCAGCGCACGCCATCGGGGGCGTCGAGCCGGTTGAGGATCGGCAGCTCGTCGGCATTCATGGCGACCCACAGGTAATTTGCCCGATAGTATGCGTAGAGCGCACGGACATCCGCATAGCGGTCGCGGCTGCCCAGCACGACAATCAACACGCGCCGCCCATTGTGCTGGATGCTGGCAACGATACACTGGCCCGCAGCATCGGATGTGCCGGTCTTGACGCCATCGGCGCCCGGAAAGAGGCCGAGCAGTTCGTTGGTGTTGCGCAGGGCGTGGCCGGCGATGCTGGCCTCCGCACTCCCGATCATGGTGCGGGCGAGCGGGTAACGCGACAGGAGCAACGCGAGTTGCAACAGGTCGCGCGCGCTGCTGGTGTGGCCGGCAGCGTCAAGGCCGTGAGGATTGGCAAAATGGGTCTGCGCCAGCCCCAACGCCTTGGCGCGGTCATTCATTTGCGCCACAAACCGGGGCAGATCGCCCGCCGTATGGCGCGCCAGGGCCATGGCCGCATCGTTGCCGCTAGGCACAAGCAGACCCCACAGCAGTTCTTCCACCGTAACGCGCTCGCTGGCGGCCAGTTCCATACTGGCGCCGTCAACCAGGTCGGACGCGCGCACCGTCACCGTTTGGGTGAAGGCGCCGCGCTCAAAGACCAAGAGGGCGGTCATCAGTTTGGTCAGGCTGGCCGGCGGCAAGGGCATGTCGGCATTCGACTCAAATAGGACCTGATCGGTTGTCTCATCGTAGAGCAGAAAGGCCCGGGCAGTGACCGGCGGCGGCAGGGCTGCGTACCAGTGGCGCAATTGCCCCACCGTTGCATGTTGTTCGGGGGCGTGGGGCCGGTCAACCAGCCGGGGCGCGCCAAAACCGGTCACAAAGGCCAGCGAGCCAAGCAGGGCGAAGAAGAGGCCCCAGCGACGGTTCATCGTCATGCACCTTGCCATAGACCGTCCGCGCGTTGCACATCCCGCGCGCCGACACCCAGCATCGTCTGCTGGTGGCCCGGCAAATTGTGCGCGCAGTGGCAGCCAACCTTCATGGGCGGATCAGCACCTTGAGCACGCCTTTGCGCCCTGCATGGCGCAGCGCGGTGACTGCGTCATCCAACGGGAAGCGGGCCTGGATCAACGGCGTCACCTGCACCCGCCCAGCCTCGAGCAGGCGGAGCGCCGGCGCAAAGGGGCCACAGCGGCTGCCGAGCACTGTGACCTCGTCCACCACCAGGCTGCTTGCGTCAAAGTCGGGCAGCGCGCCGGCAAAGGTGCTCTTGAGCACAAGGACACCCTGCGGGCGCACCAACCGGCGCGCCTGGGCAAACCCAGCCGGCGAACCGGTTACCTCCACCACCACATCGGCCGGCATCGCCGCCAGTCGGTCGAGGAGCGCCGGTGTGGAAAGATGGGTGGTTGTGACGCCCGCCTTGTTCAAAAGCTGGAGCTTCTGTGGGTTTCGCCCAATCACCGCAAGGTCACAACCCGTCGTGGCCAACGCCTGGGCCACCAGTTGCCCAAGCCGCCCATCCCCCAACACAAAGACCCGGCTGGCCGGCGAAAGATGGACCTGTTCGAGGATTTGCAGCGCGGCGGCCAGCGGCTCGACAAAAACCGCCTGTTCATCAGGCAGCGCATCGGGCACACTGTGCAGATTAGTGATTGGCAAGGTCAGGTAGTCGGCAAACGCCCCATCGCGCCCGATGATGCCGAGGCTCTGGCGCTGGCGGCAATGCTTGCCCAGGCCACGCCCGCAGAGGGCGCAGCGTCCGCACCCAATATTCAACTCTCCCACCACTCGCCGGCCCACCCACTGCGGCGCATCCGGCGCGGCGGTCACCTCGCCGACGAATTCGTGACCGAGCACCCCGCGATAGCCCCCCTTGTAGCCGGCTGCCAGGTGTAGATCGGTGGCGCAGACGCCGGCCAACCGCACCCGGATCAACGCCTCGCCTGCCTGTGGCCGTGGCGTGGGGTAGTCCGTATCGAGGAGTGGACCGTGGTCGGTCAGGACAAGTGCGCGCATACAGTTATCCTCAGCTCTATTTGAAAACGCGAGTTTCTTTGCCGCTTTGGCCGAGTCCCAACGTGCGCCTTAAAAGCAGTCACGATGCCCTGCGGACACCCCGAACGATGAAAATGGCGGCGTACAGCAGGAACACAGAGAGCACCGAGGAGACACGGAGAACACAGAGTCTCTTTTCCCCGCAACAAGCCAGTGTGCTTTTCTCGGTGTTTTCTGTGCAATCTCTGCGCTCTCTGTGTTACGCTGGTCTGTCGTATTTTCATACCCGTCTAGCTCGGCAAGGTCGACGGCTGGTGAGGCGCGTCGGGTTCGCGCACCCACATGAGCACAATTGCGCCGGCCCCCAGCATGATCAGGAACGAGATAAGCGAGAGCCCGGCAATGTCATAGTGTGTATAGAGCCAGGGGCCGGAAAAACCGGCAATCGTAAAGCCAATCTGCATGGCGGCCACGTTGATTGTCATCACCTTGGCCCGTTGTTTGGGGGCCTGTTCGCTGAGCAACGTAATGATGCTGACGATAAAAAACTCTGCAAACCCGCGCGTGACGGCGAACGCAATCACCGCCGGCCCAAAGCCGACATTGAGCATGGGCAACGCCGCATAGCCCAACAGCGAACCGGCAACGCCCAACAGCACGCTGCGTCGCTTGCCCAGCCGATCCGTAAAGATGCTCACCGAAACGCTGGCGCACAGATCGAACGAGCCAAGCAGCAACGCCACTGTTCCCAGTTCCACCGGCCCGGCGGTATACTGGTCAGTAAACCAGGCGCCATAGGCCAGGTTGAACTGCATCAACGCAACAAAGTTGAGCGTGCTCGCCAGGATTGCACAATAGGCCGAGCGCGCCCCAGCGCCCAGATCCAAAAAGCGGACGACGCGGTGGCGAAGAGTGAGGGCCGGCGAACCGGTTGTCGAGGTGAGCGCTGCATCCGCGGCAGAACGTCGCACTGGGGGTAACGCACCAAAGAGCAACGCCATGCCGGCCAGCCCCACCGCCAGGCCATAGAACGGGGCGCGCCACCCATAGAGCGCAATGATCTGGCCGACGACCATCATGCCGACAATGCCAGACAATGCCCACGAATATTCCAGAATGCCCAGGCCCCGCGCCCGCCGCGCATAGGGGAGGCGGGCGCTCAAATAGGCGACCAACGTCGGGATAAAGCCGGCCAGACAGAGGCCAATCAACATCATGCCCACCAGGGCAAGGGCGAGATGGCGACTCAGCCCAATACAGAGAAAACCGAGCGCGCCCGCAAGCAGGCTCAAGCGCATCACAAGCCGATAGCTGCGGCGTTCGGCAACGACGCCAAGCGCTGGCGACGCCAGCCCCATCAGATTTTGCACGCCAAGCAGCCGGCCCAGCGTGACAATATCGACGCCTAGGCCGGTCGCAATGATCGGCAAGAAGGGATTGAACAGTTGGATGCCCGTATCGACCAGAAAGCGGGCACACATGCTGACGGAGAGCAACCGCGCCACGGAAATGCCCGGAGTGACTCGTTCTGCTTGGGTCGCCACAAACACTCCTGCGCTTACATCCAGATTCTTGGTTTGGGGTCAAGGTCCCCATTTGGGTTGTCGCCGCCAGTTGTTTGGGGCGAGGGCGGCGCGCCGGTTGACTGCTCCGGCCTGTGTGCGAGCAGCGCACGCCCGAGCGCGCCGTCTTGATTGGCGCTGAGCACGCCGGCCTCCACAAGCTGGTCGACCAGGCGCGCCGCGCGATTGTAACCAACGCGGAGTTTGCGCTGCAACAGGCTGACCGAGCCGCGCCCTTCCTCGACGACCACGCGCGCCGCCTCATCAAAGAGTTCGTCACGGGCGTCCATCTTGCGCAACTCTTCGATCTCGGCAAAGAGCGGCGGCTGGCTGAGGCCGGTGTGCGGTGCGTCCGGCGCGGTCAGATCGGCGCGCGGTCGAGTGACGGGCGGGTCGGCTTCGGTCTTCTCATCGCGCGGGGCAAAGGCTGGCATCTCCTCAGGCTGATCGAGCGCCGGCTCTCGCTCCAGGCTACGGATACCTTTCCAGTAGCGAACGATGCGGTTGATCTCTTCGTCGCTGAGAAACGCACCCTGAAGCCGTTCGAGTTTGCCTGCGTCGGGCGCCATAAAGAGCATATCGCCACGACCCAGCAACCGCTCAGCGCCAGGCGTATCGAGAATCACACGGCTGTCGGTCTGGCTTGTGACGGCAAATGCGATCCGTGAGGGGAAATTGGCCTTGATCAGCCCAGTGATCACATCCACCGACGGTCGCTGCGTCGCGATGATCAGATGAATGCCCACCGCGCGCGCCATCTGCGCCAGCCGGCAGATGTGTTTCTCCACCTCTTCGGGCGCCGCCATCATAAGGTCGGCCATCTCGTCGACTACAATCACGATATAGGGCAACACCTTCTCGCCCCGCTTACTCAGGTAGTCATTGTAGCGCACGAGGTCGCGGGCGCCGGCCTTGCTAAACAGCCCATAGCGCCGCTCCATCTCTTTGACCGCCCAAAAGAGCACACCGGCGGCTTTGTCCACCTCAGTCACCACATCGCTCAACAGATGGGGGATGCCGTTGTAGGTGCTCAGTTCGACCATCTTCGGGTCCACCATAAGCAGGCGCAACGTCTCGGGGGTATGGGTCAACAACAGGCACCCGATGATGGAGTTGATGCAGACCGATTTGCCCGTCCCCGTGGCGCCGGCGATCAGCAGGTGCGGCATGCGCGCCAGGTCGCTGACCACAGGCTGCCCCTTGACATCCTCGCCCAGCGCGATGCGCAAGCGGGCTTTCATCGACTGGAAGGTGTCGGACTCCATCAGCTCCTTGAGGCCCACATTATTGCCTTCCTGGTTGGGCACCTCCACCCCGACATAGCCAGTGCCGGGGATAGGGGCCTCAATGCGCACGGTGGGTGCGGCCAGCGCCAGCGCCAAATCGTTGGACAGGGCGGCGATCTTGGAGACCTTCACCTTGATCCGCTTGGTTTCGCCTTGCACGGTGCGCTCCACATAGCCCGGCTTGATCAGATATTGGGTGACCGAGGGCCCTTTGTATGCGCCCTCGAAATCGGCGGGCACGCCAAAGAGCGCCAGCGTTTCTTGGATCGCGCGGCCCTGCCGCCGAATCAACCCATCGCTATCGCTGTGACGCTCCCAGTCTTTGAGCATGTCGCCAAGGCGAGGCAGTTGCCAACCTTTTTCACCGCCGACAATCCGAGGCGGTGGCATCTCCCCTTCCATGGGCGTTTGCTGGGGGCCAAGCAGCCGCATGCTCTGGGGGGGGGTTGGCGTCGGGCGGGCAGGCTGGGCCCGCGCCGGTTCGGGGTCTGGGCGAACAAGGCTGGGTGGCGGCGCAGGCGTTGTCACCGTGGGGGGATTGAGCCAGCGCTCGCGGAAGCGCTTCCACCAGGGCACCAGCCCGACCGGCAGCGGCACTGCCGGGTTAATCGACGACGGCGTGACGGCTCCTCGATCGGCGCGCCAGCTTTCGAGCGCCGCCAGCAGCTCCTGATAGAGGTCGACGACCAGGCGGTCGGTGAGGAGGACGAAACCGGAGACGGCCAGAAAGGTGGCCACAGCCCAGGCGCCCCAGAGGCCGATAGCGCTGGCGACGATCTCGGCCAAAAAGAGCCCAACCTGCCCCCCCACTGGGTCGGCAGCGGAGCCATCCCACAGGGTGGCGGCCATGATCAGGCTGACAAAGAGCAACACCAGGCCGGCCGGTCTCTGCCAGGGCAGATCGGGCAGCTTCTCAAATGCGCGGATCATCATCCAGAGGCCCAGGACGCCGGTGACCACCGGAAAAGCCCACATGCCAACGCCAAAGAGCATCCCCAACCAACCAAGCCAGGTCGCGGTGAGCACGCCATTGCTGCTCGTCAGCAGGCTGAGCAAAGTAATGGCCGAGAGAAAGATAAGGATCACCCCCATCACCTCGCCCCGCGACAGCAGGGCGGGCATGGTCTGTAGCGGATGGGGTTGGGGCTTGGTGCGGCGAGCGCCCTTCTTGGTTGGCATAGTGTTTTGCCCGCATCAGCGCTTCGTTCGCATCCGGCGCGGCGTCAAGCGGGGCGGACGGCGACGGCGGCAAGAGACGAAGGGGCTGGCAATCGAACAAACGTTCAGTCGAAACTATAGCATATCATAACGAACAAATCAAGGCGGCGGGCGAAATAATTCAGGACCAAACTGCGCTTGCTTTGACAACCGGACCTTGCAAGACTGTCATCATGCAGAGGAGTCCGGTTTGCAAGCAGCTAGACTTCCATGACCAGCGGCAAGATCATGGGCCGGCGCCCCAACTCTTTGCTTGTGAAATTAGTCAAGGCATCCCTTACCTTGTTCTCGAGTACTGCCGACGGCACCTTCTTTTTGATCACGTCAAACACAACCTCTTGTGCTCGCTTGATCAGTTCCTCGTTGTCGCGCACATAGACAAAGCCACGGGTGATAATCTCTGGGCCATAGATGACTTCGCCATCCACCTCGTCGAGTGCAATCACACAGACCATAAAACCATCTTCGCTCAGGTGGCGCCGGTCGCGCAGGACGACATTGCCCACATCGCCCACGCCGAGGCCATCGACATAGACCGCACCGACGTCAAGCTTTTCGCCCAGGCGCGCCCGCATATCGCCACTGTCGCCGAAATAGCCAAATTCGACGACCTGACCATCTTCTACGACAAAGACATTCTCCTTGGGGATGCCTGTTTCCTGAGCCAACCGCCCGTGCAACACAAGGTGGCGATATTCGCCGTGCAGCGGGATAAAGAACTTGGGCCGCACCAATTCCAGCATGTGCTTGTAGTCTTCACGACCACCATGGCCGCTGACATGGACATCGCCAAGGCTGTGGTACAACACATCCACTTCCTGACGGAAGAGATTGTCCACCGTGCGATTGAAGAGCTCCTCGTTGCCCGGGATGGGCATGGCGCTGAGAATAACAGTATCGCCGGGGCGGAGGGTAATTTGGCGGTGGTCCGCCACACTCATGCGCACCATCGCGCTGGTCGGCTCACCCTGGCTGCCGGTGGCGATGATCACAATCTGTTGGGCAGGCAGCGACTCCATCTCACCGGCGTTGAGCAGCTCATCCTGTTGAATGTCGAGATAGCCAAGTTGGATGGCGATCTTTACATTGTTGACCATGGAGCGGCCAATCACACCGACACGGCGACCATGATTGCGTGCAGCGTTGATAATCTGCTGCACCCGCCCCAAATTGCTGGCGAACGTTGCCAGCAGGATACGGCCCGGCGCCTGGCCAAAGACGCGATCCAGCATCACATCCAGTGACCGTTCGCTGGCGGTGATGCCTTCGCTTTCCACATTAGTGCTGTCGGCCAGCAGCAGAAGCACACCCTGATCCCCCCACCGGCGCAGCTTGTCTTCTTCCGTGGGCTTGTTGTCCACCGGGGTCGGGTCAAAACGATAATCACTTGTATGGATCACAAGGCCAGCCGGTGTATGGACCGCCACCCCGACACTGTCGGGGAAGCTATGGCACGTATGGAAGAACTCAACGGTGAACGGGTCGAGTTCCAGCTTATCATCTTCGGTAATGGTGTGTAGTTGCACATCGCCGAGCAGCTTGTTCTCGCGCAGCTTGCCTTCGAGTAGGCCACGCGTCAGGGCCGTAGCGAAGACAGGCGCATCCAGCCCCTCTTCAACCAGATAGGCCAGAGCGCCAATGTGGTCTTCGTGGCCGTGGGTGAGAATGACGGCCCGCACCTGATCCTGGCGGTCGAGCACGTAGCTGGCGTCGGGGATCACAAGGTCGACGCCGTGCATCTCGCTGGTGGGAAACATCAGACCGGCGTCGATGATCAGAATCTGGTCACCGGCTTCAAGCGCCATCATGTTCTTGCCAATTTCGCCGGCCCCCCCAAGCGGGATCACGCGCAACAGCGGCGCGTTGTCGCGCACCGGTGCTGACGAATCGATTTGACTCATTGTCTTTCTTCCTTTCAGATTACATCGTAGAATAATACTCACACAACGCTTTCGTCACCATCTGTATGGCTTCGATCTCTGTCTCAACTACTGCCCCTTATTTCCTCAGCAGAGAACCCACTATCACAAAAATAGAGTGACGCAGCCCACTCTATGTCGTGTAAAACCAAACCCGCAAGGATGATGCCCGGGGCATTGCGCACGCAAGCCACGCGACATAAACTCGACTAACCCTATAGTCGAGGGGCGGATGCTGGTGCATTTCACCGGCGACTGTGCCTGGCTTTGGTTCAAACTATCTCACCAGCAGTCACGGGTGTTGACGCTGATGCTGGTCATAGGCCAGGGTGATCTTGCCCACGGCCAACGCATGGACGGCCTTCCGATTGAATGCTGAACCGGATCGGCATGCGACATGCAATGCTTGACTGCGAATCATTATATCACTAACGAGGAATGGCAACGAAAAGTTTTACCGCCGGTTGCACGGCGCACCGGTCCGAAACCGGTTACGGAGCAGCCCGTGGCGCCTTCCTTACGGCAACAGAAGGATGTTGCCAATTTGCAGCAATAAGATTACGAAATCGTCAGGTTAATGTATGGATCATGACGGGAACGATGGTTGACGGGGGCGAGGCTTTTGGGTAATCTTTCAAACCGGTAGGTATCTATGCTCCCCTGCGGTTGAGTTGAGAACCGGACGTTATGAAGACGCTTACCCCTTCGATCAACCCCCGATTTCAAACAGCGCTCCGTGCATCCGTAAATCCATGTATCCGTGAAGTCGAGCAATTTTCCCCAGCCATCCGCGCATGCGCATTCGGCTGGCAGCGTTGACCAGCGATACAGCTTGCGACCTCATCACTATACGAAGCGGTTGATGCCCGTCACACACACAACGAGGAGCCACCGGTGAATCACATGGGGATGCGGCCAGCGCCGGCGCGAGTGGGCGCCACCCTCTTATTGATCAACAACGGCGGTCCTTTGGGCAAGGCGCTACAGCGTTCACTTCAGCAGCGCGGGCATGTGGTCTTGACAGCCACCCAGTTGGCGGAGGGGCTTGCGATCATCGCCTTCACAGCCGTAGATCTGATCTTAATGGATGTCGACGCGCCGCGTCGCGAAAGCCTTGCGCCGCTCGTCATCCTGTCGGCTACCGGTGGGCCAGAGGATGTCGCTTACGCCTTCAGCATGGGCGCCGACAGCTACATTTGCAAGCCATTTCAACTGCGTGAGGTGGAGCATCACATCCAGTCCGCCATGCGGCGCGCGTTTCTCGCCCCAATCCCGCCCGCTGAATCTCGCCAGGCTTCCATTTGACTGAATCTTGCCGCACCATATTTGACGATTCTCTTGTTTCCGTTGTAGATTATAGTGAAATAACCTTAATGTACGGTAAGTTCACATTCGTAGGCTCGATCTGCGTCACTTGTGAAAGTGGTGGCCGGGGTCACCAAGCTTGTCATACTCATCGTTCAGCAGCACAGCCCCCCTGCATAGCCCATCCGTCCAATGTGCTGTACCTATTCGAGATAAGGTCATGTCAGATACACTACAAGAAAACAGCAACGGACAAATCCCGCCAGGATCCGCCGACGAGCCTCAGCGGATCTTGGTGGTTGATGACACCAAAGACGCGCGTCGCCTCTTGACCATGCGTCTGGAGCGAGAGGGCTACACAGTGCTGGCGGCCAGTCGGGGTGCAGAAGCCATCGAATTGGTCAAGGAGTTCGGCCTCCCCCACCTGGCGATCCTCGATATCCTCATGCCGGGCATGGACGGACTTGATCTGGCCAGCCATTTGCGACGCATGGGCGATCTGCCGATTATTTTCGTGTCCGCGCTTTCGGATCCCGAAGTCAAGACGGACGCCATCAACCGATATGCTGAAGATTACATTACCAAGCCCTTTCACTTTGGCGAATTGATGGCGCGCATCCGGCGCATCCTCATGCGCACCACCAGCGAACCGCCTGTCAGCCCCGAAGAGATGATCGATGAGCGGCTGCGCATCAATTTTGCCCAGCAATATGTGATCGCCGACAATCAGCGCATCTCACTGACGCCGATTGAAAACCGGATCATGCACGTGCTCTTTTCGCATCGAGGGCGCACCATCGCCCCCGAAACCTTGTTGGCCAAGGTCTGGAGCCCTCATCAAAAAGGGACCGTTGAGTCGCTTTGGGTGCATGTGCGGCGTCTGCGCGACAAAATCGAGCCTGATCCCGACAAGCCACATTATATTGTCACCATGCGCGGGCAGGGATATTGTTTGCTTGGCCCCGATCATCTGGTGGCAACGCCCACGCCCGACACCGATCAAGTCACAACCGTATCGCCCTAGGGTTCACCTTCACTTGCCATCGTAATCCCCATGAGCAGCCGCTGGGTAGGGAGTTCCCTACTCCGTCCGGCGCGAGTTCCCCATAGACACCCGACATAGAGACGAGTACACTGTCCACAACAGACACACCTATCCATCGTGTGCTCTTTTCGTGTTCGTCTGAACCGCGACGCGATGATGCCGGGGCGCCGGCGCCCAGTTGCCAATTGATTGATCTACTGTCCTTTGCACTGAGGAACCGCGCCAAGGGCTATCAACACAATACGGCGTACTGTCGAGAGAAATGCAAGGAGGAGCGATGATCCGTCTTTACATCATCCACCGTGATATAGAACACATCAACGCCATGGCGTCAGTGTTGGCGGGTGAAACCGACCTGGTCGTCGCCAGCGCCACCGCGGCCAGTGATGGCCTGAGCGATCTGCTTGCATCAACCGAATTCACCGCCTACGACCTGGTGTTGGTCGATTTTGGCCTGCCTGATGGCTGGGGTTTGCGGGCTATCCACCATGTAGCCAGCAGCCCCGATGCGCCGCCTATCCTCGTGACCGGCATGCTGCGCGATATTGAGACAGCACTCTATTGGATCGAGGAAGGCGCCGAAGGCTATGTTTGTGACGACGAGGGTTGGGCAGAACTTGTGAAAACGATTCGGGCCGTCCACGCGGGGGAATTCGCGCTGGGGCCTGAAATCACCGCCGCCCTGATGACCCGCATTGCCGAGCTACAACAGCTCTGTCATCATCTGGAGGGCGACGCCGCGGTCCGGCCGGCCATTCATTTCGCCGATCTCACGCCGCGCGAACGCGAAGTGCTTCTCCTGATTGCCCAAGAGCAAACCAATCAACAGATCGCCGAGGCGTTGGTCATCGAGTTGGGCACGGTGAAGAACCATGTCCACAATCTATTGCGCAAACTGGATGTGGGCAATCGCCAACAAGCGGCGCAGGTGGCGCAACAGATGATTGGGGAATTGAGCGAGGAATAATGTGTGAGGAGTGAGGTGGGCAGGGTTGCGTCACGCTTCACTCCTCACGGTTTACCGCGGTTTTGCTGTCTACCCCCGCCGCTGCAACACCGGCTCAATCTCGGCCCGAAACCGAGGCTGAAATTGGCTGCTCAGGCCCAACGAAACCGCCCACTGCACCTCATACCCGCCCTCCGGGAAGTCACCCGGCTCGGGCAAATAGAGCAAGAAACCATTGGCATAGGTCACCAACGCCGGTGTCGCATAGCCCAGCGCGCGCAGGTGAATCTTGAGGTTGATGGCGGTCTCGGCAAAGACTTCGGCGGGTTGCGTCACCAGCAACATGTCGCCCAGCCTCAACAGCATGATCTCCGCCGGGATGTTGTGCGGGTCTTTGATGTCGGGCCGCTCGGTGATCAGAAAGGGGGTGGCGCGCTCCGGGTGCTCACCAGGGTCCGCCGCTGCGTTGACCGTGACCTGCTCGGACCAGAACGCACTGGGGGTAGCCGTGGTCTGGATACGCCCCGCTGTGTAGGCCACCTCATCGGCAAAGGCTGCGCCCAATTCAGCCACTTCTTCAAACGTCCCCCCGCCGCGGTCGCCGATGCTCCACTGGTTGGGGTCATCGGCTTTCCCGTAATAGGCGCTGACATTGCCAATTGCCCGGATCGTCTGCCCGCCACGCAGCCGTTTGCGTACACCCGCCACCAGCGGGTTGATATTGCCCGACCCGCCCTGCGTAAAGAGGCAGGTGGCGCCGGGAAAGCGCTCCTCCAGCCGGCGCATGGCGTCGCCCGGCCAGTCGCCGCTGATCAGGGTGTTGTCGTAGCCCATCACCACCGAGTGGCAGGCGAAATTGGTAAAGAGGCCGAGCAGGTTGCCATCAAGGTCATCAACGCGCAGAATGGCGATGCCAGGGTCGATGGGGCGGTCTAGCCAGCGGCGGTTGATGGAGTAACCGTAGAGCACCCCCGTTCCACTGCCCATGCGCGCCGGCTGCCGGGCGTTGTAGGCCATCTCGACCGCGTCGGCCACCAACTCGGCCAGCGGGCGCGGCCAGTTGTCGACGTGGCCGTCGTGGGGACCGGCGTGGGTGTGGGTATTTGCCACCAGCAGATGCGCGGCGGGGATGCCTGTACGCCGCTCCACCGCAGCGCGGATGGCGGCCACTGTATCGCTGCTGGTGTAGCAGAGATCATTGACGACGATGCCCCAGCAGCCCGCATCGCTCTCCAGCACGAGGGCGCGCGCCTGCAAAGGGTCGTGAACGCCGGTGGCGCCGCTGGGTCGGTTACCATAACCCACCATGGCGCAGCCCAGTTTGGGTGTGATGTCGGCGCGGCCAAAGCCGGCCTTAAGTGTGCCCATGCTTCTCTTGCTATCCCTTCATGCCTGAAATGACAACGCCTTGAATGAAGTACTTCTGCAGCGCCACAAAGACCACCACCACCGGCAGCGTCGCCACCGTCGAGACAGCCATAATGTATGTCCAGTAGGGTGCGCGCAGCGGCTGCGTAAAAACGGTCATGCCCACCGGCAACGTGAAAAGGTTGCCCTTATTGACCACAATCAGCGGCCAGAGAAAGTTGTTCCAACTGCCGAGAAAGGTGATGATAGCGAGCGATGCCAGCGGCGGCTTGAGCAACGGCCAGACGATGCGCATGAAGATGCCAAGCTCGCCGGCGCCGTCGATGCGTGCGGCGTCCAACAACTCTTCGGGGATCGTAAGGCAGAACTGGCGCATGAGGAAGACGCCAAATGCGCTCAGCGCGCCGGGGATGATCAGCCCGGCGTAGCTGTTGGTCCAGCCCAGACTGTGCACCAGCACATAGAGCGGGATCAGCAGAATCTGGAACGGGATCATCAACGTGCTAAGCACCAGAATAAAGCAGAGGCTTTTGCCGGGAAAGTCGAACTTGGCAAAGCCATACCCTGCCAGCGCGCTAAAAAAGAGCGTGCTGGCCATGACGGCGACCGCCACCACCAGGCTGTTATAAAAATAGAGCCCAAATGGCGCAACCGAAAAGGCCTCTGGGTAATTTTCGGGCTTGAATTCATGGGGAATCCAGTGGATGGGCAAGGCTGTCACCTCCCACTCGGCCTTGACGCTGGTGGTGACCATATAGTAGACGGGGACGCAAAAAAGCAGCAACCCAACGATCACCAGCGCATAGGTAGCGATCTGCCCCACTGCCCGCCCAATCCAATACGAGGAGGAATGTTTGGTGCTCAGGTTCGTGGCGTTCATAACAAAGGACCTATCAAGAATCTATATGCCTCGTGACGATTGCATCTCTAACAGGGTAACTCTGAAAACCGACGGTGGCTTGAGGACCAATCGTCAAGCAACGGGGTTGTTAGAAGCGCACTATGTATAGCTGGTCTCTTCCGAGCGGACGCCGCGGATCTGAATGATGGTCAGGATAATGATGACCACAAACATCACCACCGACATAGCTGCGGCAATGCCCATACGGAAGTACTCAAAGCCATATTTGTAGACCAACAGAGCGACCGTCGTCGTCACATTGCTGGGGCCGCCGCGCGTCATCACATATTGCAGCGCAAAGGCCTGCAGCGAACCGATCGATGAGACGACGATGACAAAGAGCGCGGTGGGCCGCAGCAGCGGCAGCGTCACATGCAAGAATGCGCGCCAGCGGCCCGCGCCGTCGATAAGCGCGGCTTCGTAAAACTCTTTGGGGATGCCCACCAGGCCGGCAATCCAGACGATCATGAAGAAAGAGACGCCGGCCCAGTTGTCGATGAAGATCAGCGAGAGCGGCGTCAGCGTGGAATGCGCCAGCCAGAAGATCTCCGGTTGCCCTGTAAAGGGGCCTATCACCGACGTGGCCAACCCATTGGCGTTGAGAATCAGCTTCCAGACCAAGGAAACGACCACAGCGGAAAGCAAGGTGGGCGTAAAGTAGAGCACCTTGAACAACTCGCGGCCCAGAAATTGCTGCGTAAAGAGGAGCGCCAACGCCAGCGACAAGATCCATTTGGGAACAGTGGTGCCCAGCACAAAATAACCGGTCACCTTCATCGCGTTGAGAAATTCCTTGTTTTGCACGAGGCCAATGTAGTTGTCCAGGCCAATATAGCGAGGTGGTTTGAGCAACGTAAAATCGGTAAAGCTCAAATAGAAGCCATTGACCATGGGGTAGAGGTTGAAGACCAAGAAAAAGAGCATAGCCGGGGCGACAAAGAGCACGCCATAGATGCTGCGGCGGAAAAAGAGATGTCGCCGCAGCCAGCGGCCCATGCCGGATGCTCGAACAGGGGTATACGGTTTGCTGGTGGAAAGTTGTTGTCCCGCCATGCCTCCTCCGTGAGGGCGATTACGGCAGCCAGGTCAATCCCAATCGCCTGGCTGCTCTAACAATCGTAGAGAACAGCACAACACAGAGAGCCCAGAGACTGCACAGAGAACACCGAGGAGAACGCGCCATCGTGTTCCGTGGACAGTTCCTCTGTGTGCTCTTGGGGCGCGCGCTGGGCCCCTCGGTGTTCTCTCTGTCGCTTGCTGTGCGCTGCCATTCTCATGGCGCTAAGCGCCCACATCGTGAACGGTATCGGTGTCCGCCGAGACATGTTGCCTGAAACGCGCGTCGCGCCTGGTCAACTGCGTAACTCCGTGTCGATGCAATCAATGCGATAGCGTGCGCTATTGCGGCTGTGACTCAGCCATGATCTTGTCGATCTCTTCTTGCGCGATGGCCAACGACTGCGGGATGGGCATGCCCTCAACCACCGAACGGTCGCGGGCGCGCGCCAGCACATCCGCCACTTCGGTGAAGCGCGGGATGCGCGGCGAGTACATGCTCACCTCCATCTCCTCCAGGAAGAGGTCCATATAGGGGATGCCCTGGAACTCAGCCGACTCTTGCAGCACCTTTTGCGGTTGCAACAGACCGGTGTTCACCATGTAGTCGACCGCGTGGGAGTCCAGATACCAGGCCAGCTTCCAGGCCGCTTCCTGCACCTCGGGCGCAGACTGGGCGTTGACCATGTGGAAGTAGGCGTAGATGTCGAAGTGATTCTGGTTGACTGCGTTCTCCCAGATGGGCACCTTCTTCACGGTGTAGTCGATGCCGGCCTCTTCCACCAGCGGCTTGGCCCACGAGCCCATTCCACACTTGATGGAGACCTGGCCCGATGTAAAGTCGTTGGATTGGCTTGTCCAGTAGGCCGGGCCGCCGAGGCCCCAGGTGGTGGCCCAGTCCACCCAGTATTGCATGGCCTTTTCGGCCTCGGGCGTGGTCAGGTCGAGTTCCGAACCGCCCAGTTGGCGCACCATGGCGCCCCACTGCAAGTACATCCAGACCGAAGCGCCCCAGTCAAAGTCAAAGCCCTGGCGGACGAGCTTGCCGTCGGCGTCGCGCACAGTCAACTGTTCGGCCACCTCGCGCATCTGTTCCCATGTGGTGGGGAAGTCCGTCTCGGCGTCGAGGCCAACCTCTTCGAAGTGCGTTTTGTTGACGTAGCAAGCGTAGATGCTCACCTCGTTGGGAATGCCGTAGAGTTGGCCGTCGAAGATCGCGCCTTGCAACGTGTTCTCCGGCGCAACATAGTAGTCCATCAACTCTTGCTGCGACCCCATGCCCAGCGCCTCGGCGTTGACCGGAACAATCGCACCCTCGGCAAAGAAGGTGCCCATGTCACCGTTCCATTGGGCGAAAAGGTCTGGCCCCTGGCCCGACGCCAGCGATGTGCGCAGCTTGGCGTCGAAGTCGCTGGGGATCACCTCATACTCCACCTCGATGTCGGGGTTGGCTTCCATAAACTCGGCGATGTACTTTTCATCCAGCGTGACGCGCGGTTCAAAGTTGTGCGCCCAATAGACAACCTTGACCTTGGCGCCGGCGGGCGCGGCCGCGCCGCCCCCTGCTGGAGCCACGCCGGGCGCGGCGCAGGCGGCCATTAGCGCCGCCACCACGACCAGGATGAACACTCGTTGCCATATTTTGTGCCGATGCAACATACCATCTCCTCTCGTTTGAAACAGATCGTTTGAAACAGACCTACATTGAAACTGAGTGGATCACAAAGAGTGGGGGGGGGAGGTTTGCTGTAATAACGCCGCTGCCCGCGCCCTAGCCCTCCGCATCGCGCAGCGCCCAGGCCGCCAATTCGTCGCGGTGTTCATAGAGCTTGTGGCAGGCATCGACAATCGCACGCATGGCGGAAGGCTCAGCCAGCATGGCGACATGCCCCAACAACACGGCCTCGGAAGCATAGGCCCGCTCGGCGACGGGGGCGGCGAAGCGCGCCGGGTCGAGCGCCTCTTTGTGCTCCTCGCTCAGGTGATAGCGGCGCTTGGTAAGCGGTTGATAGAGGGGTGATTGGGTGAGCGGGTGATAGACGCCCCCCACCCACTCGCCGATCTCAGCGCTCAACGCCCGGCGAAAGGCCGCAACCGGAACTTCGTTAAAGCACTCTGCATCGTAGCGGAGCACATAACGATACATGCCCTGGCGAGTCACTTGGGCGGGTTTGCGTAAGGGTTGTAGCCCCTCGAACGAGCCCAATTGCTCATCGAGGATGCGGGCGTTGGCGTGGCGGCGCTCGACCTGTTCGGGCAGCCGCTCGAACTGGGCGCAGAGAATGGCGGCCTGCCACTCGGTCATGCGGTAGTTGCCCCCTTGCACAGCCTGCCATTGCCCGGCGTCGGCGTCGGGGCGCATCCGGCCACAGTTGCGCAGCGAGTAGAGCCGCTCGTGTAGCTGATCATCGTTGGTGATGATGATTCCGCCTTCGCCGGCGTTGAGGCTTTTGGAACTTTGCAGACTAAAACAGCCCATCGCCCCCACCGTCCCCACGCCCTGGCCGCGCCAGCGGCTGCCGTGGCTGTGTGCGCAATCTTCGATCACCGTCAAATTGTGTTTGCGCGCCAACGCCATCACCCGATCCATTTCCGTCACATTGTTGTATAAGTGGACGGGGATGATGGCGCGCGTTCTGGGCGTAATGGCGGCCTCGGCCTTGTCCAGATCGAGCATGTACGTTTCCGGCTCAATATCCACCAAAATGGGGATGGCGTTGACATCGAGCACCGCCACGGCCGTTGCTTGCCAGGTGTTGGCCGGCAGAATCACCTCATCGCCAACCCCAATGTCAGCGGCCTCCAGCGCCAGTTGCAACGCGATGGTGCCGCTGGTGACGCAGACCCCATGACGCGCGGTATGGTAATCGGCAAAGCCACGCTGGAATTCCGCCTCCAATGGACCATCATAGGCCCACTGGCCGCTGTCGAGCGCCCGCTGCAGCAGGGTCGCCTCGCGTTCACCGTAAATCGGCCAGGTGGGCCAGGGCTTGTCCCAAACCGGCGTTCCGCCATCAACCGCCAACACACCCATCTCAATCCTCCATGGTTTGGAGTGTAACAAAGAAACGAAGTACTACTGAGCTCTGTCTGAAAATAGAAAAACAGCGTAACACAGAGAGCACAGAAAATAAACTGTGTGTGCTCCGTGTCTCCTCTGTGTTCCTGCTGTACGCGGCCATTTTCGTCGTTCGGGGCGCCCCTAGATTATGGTGACCGTCTGAAAACCGGGGCTACTCGAAGAGTAAAGATCCTCGTACAGTCTGACTTTCAAACCAACCGCAGCATCGTCACTTATGCAAGCTTGCGTTCAAAGGATAGCATCTTTGGCGGGCATCGTCAACTGACGTTTTTGCGCCCGTCGGGGCAATCGCGAACTTGTTTGCCCACACCTGACGTAGGTCATCGCCTCCGGCGTGACATCGCTCGCGGCCCACTGTACGTTACGTAAGTTCTCGATTGCCCTGTTGCGCCCGTACAGGCGCGCTGCGTTGTGCAATCTGTCGTAGTAACGCTTGCAGTCGTTCCTCGTCACCCAACGACTACAGTCGTTACTACCAGCACACTCATTTCACGCTTGACAGGGCCGTCATGGCCTGCGGTCGCCGATCCCTATGAACATGACAGCGCACAGCAGGAACACAGAAGAGACACAGGGCACACTGAGCTTCTTCTCTGTGCAGTCTCTGTGCTCTGGTATGATGGATGCACAGCGCCGAACGCTGTGCATCTCTGGGTTGCGCTGTATTACTATGTTCAGAATCGCTCGGTTCTATACATGGCGTGGGCTAGGGCGTCTGTTCAGCCAGGCGCGCTTGGGTGCGGCGGCGACGCGTCAGGCCCAGCCGCGAGTAGCGCGCCGTATCGAGCGCAACTTGTTGCAGGAGGGTGGGCAGCGCGTTGGCGCCGAAAAAGTGTTGTCGATAGACGCCGTCACCCAGAAAGCCGCGGCCCGGCGCCAAGAGATTGGGGCGGAGTTTGTTGTCGGGGAGGAAGGTCTTGCCCTGAAGCAGATCATGAAATGTTGACGGCATCCACGGAAATGTAGCGAAGAGCGCCCTTATCTGCGCCACCGTGCGCTCGACATCGGCTTCATCGTCGGGATCGACCTGATCGATGAGCGCGTCAATCTGCTCCTGGATCACGAAAAAGGGTTCAAAGCCACCGCCGGCCAACCGATGGGGGCGCATCAACTCGACGTATTCGGCGCGGCTACGCGCACGCAGACGGTTGACCACCAGCCGCACATACTCCAGGTAGGCGCCCAGCAGCCAGAGCACGGCGTAGACCTGCCATAGCTTGACGTTGGCCCAAGACTTGTATGAGCTGGCCACCAGGCGGTCGTGCATGTTCACCCAATCCAGCGTCATCGTCTCGAGCGGAACAAAGGCGGCGGCCGAGTAGTCGCCGCTCTGCTTGGCCCTGAGCAACAAGTCGGCCACGAGAAAGATGCTGGCGTGGGTCACATAGAGCCCTTTTGAGAAGAGCGGGTCGATAAAGCCAGCGGCGTGGGCGAGCAGCGCAAATCGGTCGCCCACAATGTGGCTGGCTGAATACTGGAGCCGGTCGATGCGCATCCAGTCGCGCACGGGGCGAGCGCGCCGCAACTGCGCGGTCAGGTCGGGGAACTGCCCCACAAAGTCGAAAAACTCCTGCGCCGGGCTGAGTTCATCCCGCTGCGGATAGAGCCGCGGGTCAAGCTGCAAGCCCACGCTGCAGAGCGGATTGGTGGCCGCCGAATGATTGTTGAACGGGATGACCCAGAGCCAACCCCCTTTGAAAATGTGATGCAAGGTGCCCTGCGAGACGGGGTATGGAAACCCATACGCGCGCTGAGAGGGTCCCACGTTGTTGAAACAGGGGACGTCAATCATGTGGGTAAAGATTGTGCGCGAGTGAGTCAGCAGGTTGCGATGACGCCAGTTGAACTTATTGGCAAGCAGCGATTTCATGCCGCCGGCGTCGATCACATAGTTCGCCCAATAGGTAGCCCCTTTGGTGGTCAAGACCTCAACCCCTTGCTCATGCGCGTGGATGTCTTGAATCTGAACACCCTGCAGCACAGTCGCGCCATACGAGATGGCGACTGCTGTGAGCAAGTAGTCCGAATCTTGGCGATGGATGTGAATCTCGTGGCCATAGGGCAGTTTGGGGATGACCGCCTGCAGGCTGTGGCGTACATTCTGCCGTTGACCCGGCGTGTGATGGAGGAAGCTAAAATGGCGCTTGACTCCATGCGAAGTTCCGATACACGGATAAAAATTCTCAGAGCTGAAATAGGCGAGTTCGGGTACATCATAGAACTCGGCCAGCGCCCGCATCGCCTCAGAGGTTTCGAGGATCATCGATTCGCCAATCGTGAACCGGGGATGGGCGCCGCCTTCAAAGACGATGACCGACAAGCCTTGCCGCGCCAACACGGCGGCCAGTGTCGAGCCACCAATACCCGACCCAATGATCGCGACATCGAACGTATATGGTGCGGTTGTCATAGAATCCCTCGGTTGCCGGCAAAGCCTTGTGTGAAGCGAACGCCTTCGACAGGCAATACTTTACACGGTTTGGCCCAGTTGCGCACTTCAACGACACCCTATTCTAAAAATAGGGCCAAACAGCGTTACACAGAGGGCGCCTCGGTTTGCTCTATGTTCCTGCTGTACGCCGCCATCTTCATCGTTCGGGGTGTCCCCAGGGCATGATGGCTGCCGCCAACCTCGTAACGCCTATGGTTGCCCCTATTCCTACGACCGCTCGCTGAAGAGCGGCCATACGACATAGGTGTAGACCAGGCACCCGGCGCAGATGTCGGCCAGCGATTCCAGCAGCGCAAACGCCATCAGCGTCAACCCCACAACAAGACCAGCAACGGGATAGACGGGGTAGAGCAATACAGTGGCCAGCGCAAAGAGGAAGCCGACCCGTGCGGCAAAGATTTTGGGCGCTTTCGCTTGATAGTGTACTGGTAACCGGAGCGCCGTCACCATCAGTTGGGCCAGCCAACTAAAAGGGCTGTAGGGCAGCGGGGTGAACGCTCGAATGCCATAATCCACCACGATGACAGCCACAAAATAGGTGCTGCCCGTCAAGACGGACAGCGCGATCATGGTCGCCATCATAAATCCTGTCATACGCACGACGTTACGGTTGACGCGCAGCGGTGAAACAGGACAGATCAATGATCTCATTTTGAATCTCCTTGTTCTACGATTCCGCTTTTTTGATCCGCAGATTTCACAGATTTGCTTTTCTTCCATCTGTGAAATCTGTGGATCGGCCCTCTCTGCAATGGTCGAGGGTTAATGCTGTTCGCTGGACAGCGAGAAATGGTCGACAAAACGATCTTTACAACCTTCAGGGGCATAGTCGCCCGTCTTGGGATCGACTCGGTAGCGCCCCTCGTAGTCGCCGCGCACGATGCGGCGGAGCATGGCCACCAGCCGGTCGATGTCGCTGCGGGTCGTGGTGTGGCCCAGGCTGATACGCACCATGCCGGGCATGTGCGACTTGTCGCCCGCCAGCGCCTCCCAGCGCCAGAAGCTCTGCTCCTGCTCGGTCAGGCCCAGCAGATGAACCACATAAGGGTGGGCACAGAAACAGCCGTTGCGCACGCCGATGCCGCCCTCGTACCCCAAGATGGCCGCCACTAGCCCGTGGGGAATGCCGGCCAGGTTGAAAGGAATCACACCCGTTCGCTCATGGGGGCGCCGCCAGTCGCGTTCGCCGTAAAGCGTGAGGCCGGGCACTGTCTGGAGTTGGCGCAAGGCATAGGCGGTGAGTTCACTCTCCTGCCTGGCGATGTGGTCCATGCCCATCGCCATCAGTTCTTGCGCCGCCACGGCCATGGCTACTGCGCCGACCACGTTGGGGCTGCCGGCCTCCTCGCGGTCGGGCAACCCCCTCCAGTAGACCTGGTCGAGGGTGACAATCTCAACCGTGCCACCGCCGCGTTGGGCCGGCGGGCTGGCGAGGAAGCGCCGCTTCGGCCCGATCAACGCCCCCGTACCAAAGGGGGCATACATCTTGTGCGCCGAGAGCGCAACATAGTCGAGATGTTCGGGGTCGTCGTCCGCCTTCATGTCGATGGGGCGGTGGGGGGCCAGTTGGGCGGCATCGACCAGGATCTCGGCGCCCACCGCATGGGCTTTGGCCGCCAGCCGGTAGATCGGCGGAATGAACCCGGTGACATTCGATGCCCCCGTCACCGCCACCAACACAACCCGGTCGGCATACGCGGCCAGTTTGCGGTCGAAGTCTTCCTCATCGAGCCGGCCCTCGGGCGTAGCCCGCACATGGATCACCTGGGCCCGCGCCCGCCACGGCAGGTCGTTGGAGTGATGCTCCAGCAGGGTGGTCAGCACTACATCGTGCGGTTGTAGCGGCAGGCGCTGAGCCAGAAGGTTGATCGCCTCGGTGGTGTTCTTGCCGAAGATGACCGTGTTTGTCTCCAGATCTGCCCCCACGAATTTGCCGATGATCTCATGCGCTTCCTCATAGGCGGCGGTGCTCAGCCGAGACTTAAAGCCCGAGCCCCGGTGGACGCTTGAATAGTAGGGCAGAAAACGCTGCACTGCCTCCCACACCGCCGGCAAGGGGGCCGTGCTGGCGGCATTGTCCAGGTTGATATAGGGGGCGCGTTGGCCGTCGAGCAGGGGTATCCGCTGTGTTTCATCCTCAGCTGACGGGGGCGGCAGCACAACGCGAGAATGGATTGGCAGCCGTGGCCAATTGGGCAAAGTAAGCGTCGACGCTGCATGGTGTTGGTTGAGCACTGTCTGTCGCATTTGGTTTATTCCTTTAACTTTTCTGGCCGGTCTCCCAGGCACCCGGATAAACGCTCGTAGAATCATCCGGTACTGATTGTAGGTGCGGTTTATCGCGTACTGGCCCGCAGTTGCTTGCCTACCACCACTGTAGCAGGCAAACATGACAAGGTCATCACCAGAAGAGGCAAAAACCATGACCAGATGTGGCTAAGATCATGACCACGCACGGGCAAAATCAGTTTTGCGCCCGCAAGACCTCCGCGAGGTGACCAGAGATCGCTTTGTCCGCCAAACGCTTAATGGTCACCTCGCGGAGGTCGGGTTGTCTCCAGTTTGCGCTACCGCATAATCACCGGCAACAAGACTTGGACCGACACCGGCTGCGCCACCTCCTCCACCTGCACGATGGTTTCGGCGCTCAACTGGCCCAGACTGTTGCTGACCGTGACCTTTACCAGATAACTGCCCGCTTCGGCGTAGGCATGGCTCACGCTGGCGCCCTCTGCTGTCGCGCCGTCACCAAATTCCCAGGTGTAACTTACATTGCCACCCTGGCTGACGTTGGCTGTGAAGTTGAACGCTTCACCGGCCCGGCGCAGATCATCATGTTGGATGGTGAGACCGGCCAGCGGTTCATCCTGCGCATCGAGGCTGGCGTCCACCGTAAACTGCCAGGTGTAGTGGTCGGGCATCATACGCCCATCCAGCGTCGAGATGCCGTCACCGCCGCCGCGGACACGCACGGTATAGGTCGCGCCATCCTGCAACGGCGCAGCCGGGTCAAAGCGCATCCCGATGACTTCCGCGCCATCCAGATTCATGATCAAGGAACTGGTTCCTGGCATCGGCGCCCCGTTGGCGTCGAACAATTCGAGCGCGGCCTGCACCGATTCGGGTTTGAGCGATGAGTGGAAGGCCACCACGATTTCCGTCTTGGTCCCCACGGTGCTACCCGGCACGGGCGTCCAACTGCGAGGCGAGACGGCCCACGGTTTTACGCCCAGCAGGTCAGACCAGGCGCTGTAGTTGCCACTTTCGTCGTAGGCGCGCACTCCAACCCAGACCTCGACGTCATCGTCCAGCCCCCAGAGCTTGGCGTCGATGAGGCCGGTGGCGGTCACCACCTCTTTGATGCCC
>JAHDWG010000012.1:2923-36914 GCA_023384495.1 Caldilineaceae bacterium | reverse complement strand
CGACCCACTTCATCCCCATAGATGACCTTATCCCGGTTGACAAAATCGCCGCCGACGTGGGCGTCCCCCTGAATCACCGCGCCCCCCTCGGTGTGGATCTCGGTCAAATAGACCTCGTAGCTCGCCAGGTTGCCCAGCCGGGCCAGCTCCTGGCGCAGCAGCCGCTCGAAGCGATCCCACTCGGCCTCGCCCAGGATCGCCTGCACAATGCGCGGCGTCTCCAGCTCCCGGATCAGGGCATCCAGCGCCTCGCGCCATTCCGGCTCTGTTTCGGCCAGGCCGCTCAGCTCCTGGGCCAGCTCGGCTTCGCTGCGGTCATGCCACTGCTGAATCTGGTTGGCGATCAAGTTGCCGCCCACGCTGCCCACCATGCCAAAGAGCGCGCCAATCGCGGCCAACTCCCCCTGCTGCGCCGCCGTCACCAGCGGCAGAACGGTCGCCGCCGCCAGCGCGCCATAGGTCATGCCCGGCGTCATCTCAGCCAACAGCTTGGCAGTCGCGCCGAGCCGCTCACGGATGCGCTCTTGCCAGGTTGCCTTGTCCATCTGCGCCCACCTTTCTCAATACCCATCTGTGAAACGTTCTACCCCTCGCCCTGGCGCGTCCACCATCCTGCGCGGGGGCTTACCCCAGTCTATCCCGCTGTGGCGGGCTTGTCAATCGGCAAGAGCTGACCTGGTTTGGCAGGGGATTGGGGCCGGGCCGGGTGCGGGGATCGCGCTCACCTTGGGCAAATGTTCGGATTGACAAACGATCCCGTTCCTGTTATTTTCTTGATACTGAGCTCTGTTTGAAAACCGGCGTTACTCGAATGAGTCAACATCGTCACAAAGTCCCGTCCTCAAAGCAACCGCGGTATAGCAAGTCCGGTTCGTTCCGTTGCCGGCGTGCTTGTCTTCCCGAATCAGCGTATTGGGTGAGGGGGGCGAAAAGGTAGGAAAAGTGAGGCCACTAGAGACGAAGCGATTACGATTGCGTCCCTTTACGAACGACGACATGGAGATTCATCGCGTCGTCTTTTCTGATCCCGCAGTGTGTCACTTCTACTGTACGAACACCCGCACTGAGCAAGAGACACGCGAATGGTTGATTCACCGCAAATGGCAGGTACGCAACGAGGACGAATTGGGTTTTCTGGCCGTTGTTCGCAAGGAAGATAATCAGATCATGGGCTTGGTGGCTTTGCAGTTGTTGGTTGCCTACTGGTTACGCCTTGCAGATGCTCCTGAGACGCCGTTCCACCCCTTAATCGTCGAGTTGTCGTATGCAATCGGGCAAGCCTATCAGCGACAGGGCTATGCCACTGAAGCATGTCAGGCGGTGATTGAATACGGATTTAAGGAGATGGGTCTGTCCCGGCTCACCAATGGCGTTGTGCCTGAAAATGTGGCTTCGTCCCGTCTCTGTGCGCGTTTAGGGTTTCATCAGGCGCCAAACCTGCATCCTGAAGGGACAGGCCATGTCTGGATTTTAGACAACACTATGCTGGATACGCAGTAGAATGGACGCATCAAGTGGAAAACGCCGATGCGGTGGTCGATTTGGCGGGTCGAAGCATCAATTCCGGTCGGTATCGACTGGGCGGTCAAGCAGGGGATAGCCGCCAATATGCCCCGTAGGTCCACGAACAAGATTTCGTTCAGGTGGTTGTGCGACTCAAGGCGGATGAACAATGCGAGGGCGCCGTGAATAGAGCGGCGCCAAATGCCGAGTTAAAGAGCTCCGGGAGGTGACCAGAAGCCGCTTCGTCAGCCAGACGATTGGTGGTCACCTCCCGGAGGTCAGATCATGGTCTTTCTGCCAAACCCACGGGCATTGCACGGGTCAGCGCCCGGCAGGTTTACCCGTGCAATGCACGAATGCCGAAATGCGGTTGTGCTATGCGCTACTCCTGCCCGCCGATCAGCGGCAGGAAGACCGACGGGTTGACCGTGATGGTCACATCGGCGGTGGCCGTCTGCGTGTTGGGGCTTTCGACATCCTTGACGCGCAGGTGGATCTCCAGCACCCCCTCGCGTTCGCTGGGGTTGGCCGGGGCGGCGAACTCAATCGTGCGCCCGCTGCCGATCAGGTTGGCGTCATCGACACTGCCCACAAACCAATCGTAGGCAAAGGTGCCGTCGGCGCCCGTGCCCAGCGCAAAGTCGAAGTCGCCTGCGCCCAGTTCCTGAAGGGTCTGCGACGCATCGGCTGCGGTGAGCGTCAGCGTGGTTCCGGCGTTCACCGGGCCGGAAGGCGTAACGCTAACGATTTGGGCGTAGGGGCGCATGTAGATTTCGCTGGCCGGCACATAGACATACTCATCGTGCGTATCCCCGCTGTTGCGCTCGGTCATGCGCACCAGGAACTCGTAGACGGGCACCAGTTCGGCCTGGCCGACGCCTGGCGCCTCTTCCCAGTAGGCCACGGTTGAGCTCAGGATTTCGCGATTTTCCACATCGAGCGGGACATCGTTGAGCGCCACTCGGTCGGGCAGGGCCAGATAGAGCTCGCGCAGTTGCGACTCAGGGCGGATGTCCACCATGAGCATCTGGCCCGTGGCCGCGTTGACCTCGGTCTGCACCTCGCGCCAGCCACCCTGCATACCCACCGGTGTGGTCTGGAGCTTGCTTGCCGCGCCCACCTCAGCCGCCACCGGGACATAGACCTTTTGCTTGGCCCCCGGCCCAACCACCGAGAACTCGAATTGCTCCACACCGGCTGCGGTGACAATGTCGACGTTGAGGCGGCGCGAGTAGATGACATTCCAGACCAGCGCCGATTCATCAACCTGCTCGATGCCATCGGCGCCGGCTGCTTCCGGTGTACCCGGGTCCGAGGTCATCTCGCTGGAGATGGTGTCGGAGATGACCTGGTTGAAGACGGCGCCCGTGCCGAGCAATTGATTCTGGCGCAGGAAGGTGTCGGCAATGCGGCGGGCGTCATCGCTGTTGATGAAGTTGGGCGACGCCGCCGTCACCGCCAGGGCGGCTTCGGCCTGCGATTGCGTCCACAGTTCCGCCAGATCGGTGTAGGTAAAGAGTCCACTGCGTTCGTCGAGTTCCAGCGAACGCGAGATGACGGTGCGTACGCGGAAGGGGTCGTCCCGGTTGAGCGCGGCGGAGCGCACGGTAGCCGTGATCGGGGCGCCCAAGAGGATTTCGCTCAGCCGCTCCTCATCGCGGGTGGCGTCATCCAAACTGTAGGGCGCCACGCGATAGACGGGCATCTGGGATTGCAACTTCTCTACCGGCACCTGGATCGCGGTCTCGGTGCCGCAGTAGTGGGTCTGGTACCACCAGTCAGTGTCATATGAATCGGCGCAGACGATTCCTGACTGGGGCCGGTCGTTGAGACACGCAAGCTCGTTGATGATGGTGCGGGTGACGCGCCCGCGCTGGGCTACGTCGCAGGCCCGATACCACGCCTGAGGCACCGTGTAATTCAACGCCAGGTAGCGCCCAAAGTGATAGGCTTGGGTGCTGGCAGGGTTATTGTAGGCGCTGGCATTGGTGACAAAGCCGAGGATCAGATGCTGGCCGTTCATGCAACTCGCCCACCGGTTCAGGCTGGGGATGCCTGCATTGGGGAAGATGTTCTGCGCCGGGATGTTGTCAAACGACCCCCGCAACACCTGGCACGAGGTGAGCGCAAGCCATTCATTGTCACCGTCACCCCAGGCCCGGTTGCAGTCGGCAGGGGTGAGCGTGCTGTCGTTGAAGTTGGGGTTGGCAAACGTGAAGCCACTGTGAAAGCCATGCCCGACATAGAATTGCAGGTCCACTGCATCGATGTAGTAGTTGTTGGTCCCACCCAAATCATGACGCTTGAAATCCCGCTCCCATGCACTCGCCTCATTAAACGAATAGTTCACTTTCCAGTTCGGCAGCGGCGCCAGCCAGAAGGCCATGCCCGTGCGCTCGGCGGCGGTGGCGGCCGGCAGATCGCCGGCGGTGCCGTGGATGCCAATCTCCCACGGCCCGCCATCATCGGCCGTGATTGCCTCGGCGCTGGTGGGCTCGTGGGCGCCACTCGGCTCGGCGGCATAGGCGGGGGTCAGCCACAGGGTGGTCATCACCGCCGTCGCCACCACTGTGCAGACGAAACTACGGGCTTTCCGCCATTGTTCACCTGCTGACATAAGCTTGCTCCTTTCAGAAGCTGACAAATTGTTCCCGGTTTGGAATAGGTATGTTCAGGGCGATGACGTAAGAATCCATCCCCGCGGTCAAGTGTTGCAGCAGCAGCGCGGTTTGCGCCAGTTCGACATAGCTCTGCAACGGACTGCCGCCGGGCCAGACGCCCAGCCTACCCGATGAACCAACGTGCTACCGATTGACCAACGGCAAATAGACGCGGCGCTCCACCATCAACGGGCGGCCCTCGGCCAGCGGAACTGGCTCGGCCAGGCGATAGTAGCGCCCCTTGTTTTCGTTGACCGCCACATTGCCTGCGTTGTCCACGACCTGGACGAAAAAGCGCGTATTGACCGTGCCCGTGATCACGCCGGTCCACTTTTGCGCCTGCTCGTCAAAGGTCAAGTCCTTGCTCAACCATTGCCCTTGCCCCTCGGTAAAGGCCACCACCACCCGCCGTACGCCCGATGCGTCGTTGGCGTCCACCTTGATCCGCCCCATGCCGGCATCCGGGTCGAGCACGCCGTCGATCGTTTCGATGTTGGCCGCGTTGCGGTCGGGGCTGGTGGAGTAATAGACGCCAAACGACATTTGATCGTAAAGGCGGACGACGCCCCGGCCCGCCGCGGCTGCCGCAACATCGGGGCCGCTCTGGAATTGCCCCAGGTTCATCACCAGCGTGTCGGCCGCGCCCGAGATCGTATCGCTGCTGCGGATGGTAAAGGGCGCCGCCGGATAAAATTCGTCGGCGTAGAACGCAGGCTCGCTGCGGTCGGTGACATATTCGTTGAGCGGCGCGCCAATCACAGGGTCGACGTTGACCGTGTCGCTGTAGACGCCGCCCAAAAAGACCGCGCCGCGCAGAGGCCCCACCGCGGGGGCCGATACGTCGGTGTAGTAGAGCGGCTGGAGCGGCTCATCGACCCCAAACGCCACATTGCCGTCCAGCTCAAATGTGGCGCCGGCATCGCTCGACTGCGCGCCAAATGCGCCAAACGAGCTGGGCAACCGATAGCCCGCCGCGCCCTCGGCCACGCTGCCAAACGAGGTGGGCGGCGTAAACTGCGGCTGGGCGCTGGGGAAGGGGTCATCGTCGGTCAGCGCGCCACCCGACTGCATCCTGACCATGGGCAGGCCGTAGAGCGTCATCTGCATGAGCACCTTGGCGTCAAACGCGTCAAAGCGCCGCGCCTGGCTCACATACTTGCGCTTGGCGTCCATCAACGCCGGCCCGATGGCGGCTTCGGTGTCGCGCAGCAGTTCGCGCGCAAAGTTGCGCATCAGCGCCTCGCTAAAGACAACGCCGCCACCGCCCCAGCCAAAGCCGGTCTTCCCCACATAGTGCGCCTGTTTGCGCAAGAACGCCTGCGGCAGATCGAGCACGCCCGGCTCATTGAGGCCGCTATGGCAGCCCAGGCTAAAGACCAACACCCCGCGCAGGTCGGTGGTGGCGGCCAAAATCTGGGCGGCGGTCATGTCGCTGCCGTCGGGCGCGCCCGCGGCCAGGTGAGTGGAGTGACCATTGACTGAGTAGAGATCATAGCGAGGCGCGGCGGTCAGGTATTTGGCGCGCAGGGCGTCACCCGTCCAGCTTGCGCCGATCAGTTCGGCGTCGGTGGGGATGGCGTCGTTGCGGAAGAGCGTCTTGATCAGGTCGGCGCTGTCCTGTACAAAGTCATACCCCGTCACCAGCGCATTGGCCGCGCCGATCATCTTGTCGCCGGCCAGAAAATTGTCGAGCACCGCGATGATCTCATCGGGCTCCTCGACGAGCCGGCCCACAGCATAGTCTGGCACAAACAGTTCATACTCGTTTTGCTGGCGGTCTTGCCACTGGCTCGGCTCGCGGTCAACGAGGTAATCATCGGTCAGGATCATGTTGGCGGCCAGCGCCGCGTAGACGGTTCCCTCCTCGGTCAGCTCTTGCGCATAAACAGACTCCACCGAGGCGGCCTGCTTGCCCGTGGGCGCCACCCGATCCAGCACGCGGCGAAAGGGGACGACGCGGTCATCGCCGATGATCACCACATGTCGGGCCTGGGGGGCGCTGGCGAGAAAGCCCATCACCCGGTTGCGGATGGCGGCGACCGTGTTGTTGGCGAGTTCGTGGTCGGCGAGCGTCGTCGCATCGGCTGTCCATGCGGCATAGGCCGCGGCCACCGCGGGGTCGCGCTCCACCTCCACCACAACGCCCTCGACGTCGCTGTCATTGGCGAACTGGCTCAACTTGCGAAAGAGCGTATCGGCGGGGCCGGCGCCATGCAAGGTTTCGATCCGCTCGCGGTTGACCACGATCAGCGTCTTGACCGTCGAGGGCTGCGGGGTTGCGGTGGGCGAGGGGGTCGGGCTGGGCGTCGGCGTCAACGTCGGGGTGGGCGTTGGCGTGGGCGGCTCTGTACCAAAAATTTGCAACTGATAGTCGGCGTCGCGGCTTACCAGGTTGGGGTTGAACTGGGTGACCCGTACAAAATACGCGCCAGAGAGGGTGGGGGTAAAGGTCAACATGGCGCCGCGCCCGGCGCCCACATCGTCGTTATGCAGCAATTGCCTTGCCCCGTCCCGGTCGTAGAGTTCGAGCACCGTGTCGCTGTTGGCGCCAAGACCAGTGGTGACAATCTGGTAGTTCCCGCCCGCCACCGCGTTGAAGGCGACCCAATCCTGGTCACCGAGCAGGGGGTTGAGCGCATCGGCGCAGAATGTGTGTGTCTGGCTGACGCCATTGGTGGCGACCAGCGGCGCATCCCCAGGGCCATTGTTGCCGGCGCCGCCCTCAAACGAATCCGGCGCGCAGACGCCCTCCTGCACGGCGAGGTCATACTGGGTGTTCGGCCCACTGGCGACGGGATTGGCGTGGCGCACTTTGGCAAAGTAGAGTCCATCGGCGGGCGCCTCCCAAACAATCCGCGAACCGCTCGTGTAGCCGTAATCATCGTTTTGCGCCAATTCGGTCGTTCCATCGGTATCATAGAGGTGAAGCACCGTATCGGAAGCAAAGGCCAGATTGGTGGTCTGGAGCACATAGACCTTGCCCTTTTTGGCGCTGAACTTGACCCAATCCTCATCGCTGGCCGGGCAGAAATTGTGTGTACGGGCGGCTGCGCCCACCGTGACCATGCGCGCCTGAGTGCGGTCGTTGTCCCCCTCCTCGCCGTCAGGCGCACAGGCCGCCGCGGTGACGGCGAGGTCGTAGCGGGCGGCTGCGCCAAAGTTGGCCGGATTCTGGTTGCGAATTCTGGCAAAGTAGACGGCGTCGGTCGTGCTGCTTTGGGCCACCTGGGCGGCGGATGGCCCCAAGCTGGCGTTCGCATCCACTTGGCTACACGAAGAAAAGACGGTCACCAACGGGTTGACGCCCGGCGCAGTGTTGTCGGCGATGATGATAAAGCTTTCGCCGGCGCTGACGGTAAACTTGACCCAATCCTCATCGCCCGGCGCCTGGAAGAGGCGCGTCTGGCGCACCCCATTGGTGGGGATGTCACGCGCGTCGGCGCAACGGTTGTCCGGCTCGTAGTCATCGGTGACGCCGGTGGCGCTGCTCAGCGTCAGGCTGTAGGCGGTGAGCGGCCCGCTGACGCCGTCGGCGCGCCGCAGCCGGGCATAGAGCACACCGTCGCCGGTTGCGCGCCAGGCCACCTGATCATCGCCATCGGTTAGCGGCGCTGCGCCACATGCGCCATACAGTTCGAATTGGGGGGCGGCGTTGGCGCCCTGATTGGTGGCGGCCAGGGTATAGGTAACACCGGCAAATGCGGTGAACTTGACCCAATCCTCATCGGCGAGCGTGTGGTCGTCGGCGCGGCAGAAGCTGCGCGCCTGGCTGGCATTCTCGGAGAGCAGGCCGGCGGCGCTACAGGAATTGTCCTCTTCGTAGCCATCCGGCTCGCAGACCACGCCCACGCAAACCGGCAGCGCAACCAGGTTGTTGGTCTCATCGCTTTCGGCGATACCGCCGTCGCGGTCGATCCAGGCGTAGATGACGTGGTTGCAATCATTGGTGGTGAAGGTGTGCGTTCGTTCCCCTTGCGCAGTGTCGCCGGCCGCCAATCCTGGGATGCTGATAATCGGAAAGCCAAGCGTCGTCGGCGTGGGCGGGCGGTCGGGCGGGTCCACATAGAGATGCACCTCAACCCGCTCCGCGGCGTTGCTCGTCCCGATGTTGCGGGCGACCACGCGGATCGTCACCTCCTGGCCGGCCACGGGCGTGGTGGGCAACAGACTGACCTCCACCGTCAGGTCCGGCCCGGCAGCCGCGGCGGCGCGGCCGGGCTGCGGCATGGGGAAGGTCATGGCGCAGAGGAGCGCCACAGCCATCACTAGGGGCGCGCTCGTGACCAGCAAGCGGCGTCGACGTAGGTTTGTATCTGAAGCATTCATAGTCCATCCAGATTTGCGCTGTTGGTGGAAGTGGTTAGATCATGGCGCCGGTTGACCTTGCCTGCTGTGTACCGGCGCACACCACCACAGTGTTCTGGCGCACAGCCCTCAACGGCCCCGGAGTATGTTTCGGCGTCTGATCCACCCTACCGGAACAGGATGGGCAAGAAGAGGGTATCCAATTGCCCCTCGCGCCGCGGCACGGCGTGGATGCCCAGCCGGTCTTGGGCGTAAAAGACGATCCGGTAGTCGCCGTCCTCGGTAAAGCCGTTGACATAGTTGAACAGATAGCGTCCGGGGGTGTTCGGGTCGGGGTCGAGCCGAACCGTGGGGGCGTTGAGATTGAGCGTCACGCCGTCGGGTTCTTCAAACGAAGGGGGAAAGATGGTTGCCCAGACCAGGCCGATGGCCTCTGCGCCCTCATCCAACGTTGCGACCAGTTGTCCATTGGCGCCGTCTCTGATCACCTCCACGTTGCGGATCTCAGGCCGGATCGAGCTGAAGAAGGCGGTGACATGGCGGTTTTGCGCCACGGCGCCATCGCCGCTATTAAAGACGCCATCGCCGTTGTCATCCATCCAGGGCAATTGCTTGACGCCGGTGGCCGCCACCGCTGCGCTGGCCTGCTCAAAACAGACCTTGAGGTTGTTGCTGTCCGCCACGCACGAAAAGAAGGCGTCGGAGAAGAAGGCGCCCTGCGCCGATGCATAGGCATTGTTGGCGCGGTCGGTGGAGGTGATAACCACGCGGCCGGCGCCACCCAGGCCATTCAACACAGCGCCATTGGGCCGGTCGATGAAGCTGCCCGACTGGCACGCCTCGATGACGATATTCACTTCGTTGAGACCGGTGGCGTCTTCGAGATTTTTGAGCCAACCGTTGAGCTCTTCGGGCGTCACCACCTGACTCGCGCTGCATCCATTGACACAGAACTTATCGGCAAAGCCGTGGTCGATCATATAGAGGAAGAGCGGCTTGCCGGGGCCGACGCGCCCATTCTCTTTCGCCCAACCCGTGATCGCCTGCTGCACCGCGTCTGGGCTTGCCGGCGCGTCGACATCGTTGCTGCCATTGCCGTCGGCGTCCTGCCCTGTGGGTGAAATGTAAAAGATGTTGTCATCGCTGAAGCCGGCGGTTTTGAAGATGCGATAGGCGCGGTTGGCCGCATTGTAGATATTGGTCTGCAGGCCAAAGGTCTCGTTGTGCCCAGCGACGATGATGACCGCGCCCGTTCTGCCGCTGAGCCGATGGATGCGTTGCGACTTCTGACCCGTGTTCCCGGCGCTGTCGATCACGGTCATCAGGATGTCGTTATCGCCGATGTTGAGGCTCAGATTCTCAACCCGGAACGACGTGTTGCCCCCGCTCAGGCTAAAGTCACGGCCCTCGGACTGGTTGGTGAGATTTTTGACATGCACCTGGCTAAGGTTGCCGCCGGCGTCCTGTGCGAAGCCCGTAAAGGTAACCTGGGCGGCCGTTGTCGTAAAGACGCCCGATGCGGTCGGTTGCTGGAGCGTCAGCACAGGCTGGGTCGGATCGGCGACGGCGGCTGCTCGACACTGAACCGGCGCCGATGCGCCACTTTCATTGCCCGAGAAGTCAATCGCCACCACTTGCAAGTCGAAAAGTTCGCCTGCCGCCAGGTTGTCGATTTCGACATAGGTCTGGTCGGCGCCCGCCACATCGCGATTGCCGCTGCTGGTGGCTGTCTGGTTACGGAAAGTCACCCGATAGCGTACGACATCGGTTTCGGGGCTTTTTTGCCATTGCACCCCCAGCGTGGTGGCGTCGATCGCAACACAGCGCAGGTTGATCGGTGTCGTCGGTGGGGTCACATCCTCAGTCACGGTAAGGTGATAGTGCGTGTCAGGGCCAAAGAAACTAGGGTCAAACTGTTGCAACTGGAGGAAGTAATCACCCGCTTTGGTCGAGTTCCAGATCAGGCGCACCGTCGAACCAAACGCCTTGCCCTCGAACGCGCTGGGGGGCGCGGCGCACACATCGTGCAGATAGAGGACAGCGTCGGCCTTTGGTCCCACATTCCTCACTTCGACGACATAGGTTTTGTTGAGTTGGGCCGTGAACTTGACCCAGTCTACATCGCCCTCGGCGTGGAAGGTGCGCATCTGCATCTCGCTGCCGTCCACGGCAATCGGTTTGGCCTGCTCACAGCTATCATCCGCTTCATAGGCATCGCCATCGGGCGACGGTCCGCCGGTGGGTGTAGATGTCGGGGTAACCGATGGCGTCCCCGTCAGCGGCGTGGGCGTCAGCGGCGATGACGGGGCCCGCAATTCAAGTGTGTAGTCGACCGCATATTGTGTGTGTCGATAGGCCGTCCTGGCCCCGCCCTCATTGGGCAGCGGGTCGATGACGCCATTGTCGTTGAGGTCGGTGCCGTTGAGCAGGCGGTCGGCGGCCGTCACCAGTTGATTGGCGGGTGTTTGCGCGCCGGCGGCGGTAGTGGCGTTGAGGATATCTTCGGCGCGCGCGATCAGCGTGTCGACCCACGCGCTATTGGTGGACGGATCGCCGATATTGCCCAGCGTGGTCTGCACTTCGGCCACGCGTGTGCGGATGTTGTCGGTGGCGTCCGCACTGTCCGCCGCCTGTTGCAACGTCTGCGAGAGGCTCTGGCTGTAGCGCAACAGCCCATAGCCATCGCCTGGGTTTTCGGGGAAGCCGTCCTCGTCGTGGTCGCCAAAACGGGGATCACTCTCACCGTAGAGGATGTTGAGCACATGCTCAACGTGGAGCTTGGCATCGGGCAGATTGTTGCCATCTGCCGCGGCTTTGGCAAAGCCGGCATGGGCGTAAACAAGTTGCGCCTGCCTCATCAGCCCCACAGCAAAGCCGGTCTCGTCTGGCGTATCGACCACCCGGTGCAGCGCCATGCGCAGGTGGTTCAAGGCGTCAGGCGGCAGATCGCCATCGGCGTAGAGCGCGCCGACACTCACATACAGGCGTTGATAGCCGGCGATCAGATTGACGCCCGTGCGGTTGATGGTTCCCTCAAGCGTTCCTCCCGAGCCGGCCAGCCCACCCAGCCAGAGCCAGTCGTTGTCGGCGTTGACCAGATAGACATAGTACTGCTCACCTGCGGCGGGGGTGGGCAAGCCGGTCAGCGCCACGGTGAGTCGGTCGCTCTTGCGGTTGTTGTCGGCATCGCGATGTTGGACGCTGCCGCTGACCCCGCTGCTGCTGGGGGGCAGATAGTCCGCGGCTCGTTGCGTATAACGGTGGGCAACGATGGCGCCGCCTTCGTTTTCCACCGGCTCAATCTCGCCGTTGTCGTTGAAATCGGTGCCATTGTAGATGCGATTCGTCGCCGCCACCATCTGGGTGGCCGGCGCCTGCGCGGCCGTCGCCGAACCGGCCAGCAGCAGTTCTGCGGCGGCGGCGATCAGCACCGGTGACCATAGCCCAGCCTCGCTGCTTGAGCCAATATTGCCCAATGTTGTCTGCACCTGCGCCACGCGCGTCTGCACATTGGGCGTAGCATCCGCAGCGGCGGCGGCCAACTGCAAGGTCTGCGACAGGCTGCTGCTATAATGGAGCAGCCCGTACCCATCGCCAGGATTTTCCGCAAACCCATCCTCGTCGTGGTCGCCATATCGGGAATCACTCTCGCCGTAGAGGATGTTGAGTACATGTTCCGTATGGAGCCTGGCCCCATTCAAATTGCCGGCATCGGCGGCGGCTTTTGCAAAACCGGCGTGCTGGTGCAAAATGGCGGCCTGTTTCACCAGACCGACGCTGTAGCCCACCTGCCCCGGCGTGTCGCTGGCGCGATCCACCGCGGTGCGGAGATGGCTCAACGCGGCGGTGGGCAGCGTTGCACTAAAGACGCGTGACTCTTGCATGATATAAACCTGGCTATAAGCGCCAACCAGATTGCGACCGGGGAAATCGGCGTTTGCATTGACGGCGCCGCCTGCCACAGCCAGGGGGCCAAACGGCCGGCCCTGGCCGTTTGAACCAAGTATATAGCCGTAGAAGCTGCGTCCGCTGGGCGGCGCGCCTACGTCCGCCATCTCCACTAGCAGACGATCGCTCTTCAGAGACGGCGAGGCGGTTCCAATGTCCTGCACTTGGACACGACCGGCAAAGTCGCTCGCCGCGCCGGGCGAGCGCAGACTGGCAAACGCCCGCTGTGGGATGACACTCTGCATCCACAAGGTTGCCAGTGCGGCAGAGAGTAAGATCAATCCAACCAACACCAACAGGATTGCATAGCCAAAAGGACGCGGTTTTTTTATGACATTGGGTTTTACATCAACCATGTTTGTTCCTATACACGTAGGTGTTTGAAGGCGGTGGCTTCAAACAAAATTCAGTTTCACGCTGTTCCACTATGAATAAGCCCCAGAACAGCGCAACACAGAGAACACCCAGAAAAACTCGATGGCTTGTTCAATGGACAAAATCCTCTGCGTGCTCGGTGTCTCCTCGGTGTGCTCTGTGTTCCTGCTCTATGCTGCCCTTTTCATCGCTGCACCGAGAACCACGGGCTGCGTCAATTCTTGCTGATAAGCGGCAAATACAGAGAATCCAGTTCCCCCTCGCGGCGGGGGACGCCGTGGATGCCAAGCCGGTCTTGGGCGTAGAAGACGATGCGATAGTCGCCCTCCTCGCTGAAGCCGTTGAGATAGTTGAAGGCGTAACGCCCCGGCTCGCCCGTCGGCTCCAGCCGCACCGTCGGCGCATTCAGGTTGATCGTCACCGTGTCCGGCTCGCGGAAGCTCGGCGGGTAGACCGTCGCCCACACCAGTTCCACCTCCTCGGCCCCCTCCTCCACCATCGCCGTCAACACCCCGTTCGCCCCGTTGCGCACCACGCTCACCTCTCGGATCGTCGGCCGCACCGAACGGAAGAAGCGCGTCACCACCCGCAGGTCCGCCTCCGCCCCGTCGTTCTCGTTCGACACCCCATCCCCGTTGTCGTCCAGCCACGGCGTCTGGTCTACACCCGTCGCCCCCACCGCCGACACCCCCTGCTCGTAGCACACCTTCATGCTGTTGCTCTCCGCCAGACACGAAAAGAACGCATCCGAAAAGTACGCCCCCTCCGCCGACGCATACGCATTGTTCGCTCGCCCCGTCGATGTGATCACCACCCGCCCTTCCTTCGACAGGCTGTTCGCCACATCCTGGTTGTGACGGTCCAAGAAGCTCCCCGACTGGCACGCCTCGATCACAATCGTCACCTGGTCTACTCCCGTCGCCGCCTCCAGCACCCGCAGCCACCCGTCCAGCTCCGCCGGCGTGAACGCACCTCCCCCGCTGCACCCCGCCGCACAGAACTTGTCCGCAAACCCGTGGTCGATCAGGTAGATGTAGAGCGGCTTCCCCGGCCCCACATGCCCCCGCGCCCACTCCGTCACCGCCGCCTCCAGATCCGCCGGCCGCGATGGCCCATCCGTGTCGAATACCCCATCCCCCGTCGCATCCTGCGCCACCGGCGATAGATAGTGGATCGCCTCGTCCGTGAACCCCGCACCCCGGAAGATCCGATACGCCCGGTTCGCCGCATTGTAGATGTTCCGTTGCAGCCCGAACGTCTCGTTGTGACCCGCCATGATGATCACCCCACCCTGCACCTCCCCCAGACGCCGCACGACCATTTGCTCTTTGGTCATGTTGCCCGCATCATCGAAGACCATTACCTCGACGCGGTTGTCCCCTACGGCAAGCCCAATGTCCGACACGCGGAACGGGGCGCTGAGGCCGCTCAGGCTCCAATCCCACCCTTCTTTGTTGCGTGTGGCGTTACGCACTTGGACGCGGGCGAGATTGACATCATCCTGCGCGACGCCGGTAAAGGTGAGCGAATAGGCAGTGGTGGTGTAGATGCCGCCGCCCGTCGGCTTAGAGAGGGTGAGCGCGGGCGGCGTGGTGTCGGGTGGGGGGGCCACCAGGCAGCGCACCACACCCGACGGCAGGCTCTCGTTGCCCGAAAAGTCCACCGCACTCACGGTCACATCGTAGCGCTGGTTCGGTCGCAGTTGAGTGATCTCCACATAGGTTGTGGCGATGCCGGGCACATCCTCATTGACCGACGGCACGCCGGTCAGTGCCACACGATAGCCGCGCACATCGCGCTCAGGGCTTTTCTTCCACTGCACGGCCAGGGTGCGGTCGTTGAGGGGGGCGCAGCGTGGGCTTTGCGGCGCCTGGGGCGGTGTCGTATCCACGGTGACGCGCACCTCGTAGCGGGTCTCTTCGGCGCCAAACGAGGCGCCATCAAACTGGCTGAGGCGCAGGAAGTATTCACCGCTGCGCCGTGCATCCCACTCCAGGCGCACGCTGCGGCCAAAGGCATTGTTGGCCAGGCTCGATGGCGTTTCGTCGCACTCATCGTGGATCTCGACGACGGCGTCGGCCAGCGACCCCTGGTTAATCACCTCGATAATATAGGTGCGGAACGCCTGCGCCTCAAAGCGAATCCAGTCGACATCGCCCAGTGCGTGAAAATTGCGCTGCTGCTTGGCGCCATTGGTGAGGATCGTCGTAGCCCTCTCGCACGCGTCGTCATCTTCATACAGATCGCCCTCGGCAACCCCACTCACCACCACGGTGAAACTCTGTTGCGCGTCACCGGCGCTATTGGACACCTGGATGGTGACCGCAAAACTCCCGGCGTCCGTTGGCTCCCAGGCGACGGCGCCTGTGGTGCTGTTGATGGTCATGCCGGCGGGCGCGTCGACCAGGCTGAAGACTGGCGCCGGGACGCCGGATGCGCTGACGAGATACTCGTAGCGTTTGCCCACATCGGCGGCAAGCGGCGGCTCTGACAGGATCACGGGCGCCACCATCTCTGTGACTTCACTCACATTGATCTCGAAGGTTTGCTCGTCTACCCCTACCGGGTTGGCGGCTTTGACCGTGACTGTGTAGACACCTTCGGTGGCGGGCGTCCAGTTGATCAGCCCGCTGGTTGCGTTGATGGTCATGCCGGTGGGCGCAAGGCTCAGCGAAAAGGCAGGCGCAGGCGCGCCGGTTGCGTCTACATCATACGCATAGGGCTGCGCCACCAGGCCGGCCACCACCGGCGTCGATGTAATCTGAGGCGCGTCGTTGACCACCACGCTGAACGCCTGTTCCGCAGAGCCAACCGCGTTCGATACGCGCACCGTCACGGCAAACGAACCGACATCGGATGGCGTCCACGACAGCAACCCCGTGGTTGGGTCTACACTCATGCCGTCCGGCCCCTTGACCAGCGCAAAGGCCAACGGTGCGCTGCCCGAGGCGACTACGCTATAGGCATAGGGCTGACCGCGCAGCGCGGTTGTCAGTGGCGCCGAATTGATGGTGGGGGCAACGGGCGTTGTCTCTTGTTGCGTGGTGGCTGAGGCTTCGACGCTGTAGTTGCTCCACAGATTGTTCTTTTGCACATTGGCTGCTGGCGTAAACGTGCGCACGACAAAATAGTAGGTGGTGGCCGGCGACAGGCCACTGACCGTAAAACCATCGACCGTTTTGTCAGCGGTCACCCCCTGAACGGCGTATGGCCCACCAGGCGCAGTCGCCATACTGACCTGATAGTAACCGCCATCAGCCGTATAAAGGATCGGCGTCCAAGAGAGGCGGATCTGGAAGCTGGATTGAGCGGTTGCCTGTAGATTGGTGGGGGGCAGCGTCTGGGTGTCAAGCCAGGTCGGGTGTTTGGCGGCCAAAAAGTTGAGCAATGCCGGGTCCGATGCAGTGAGCCGGTTGTAACCAACGTTCAGATTGGTCACCTGGGTCAGGTTGGTGAACGACGTGGGTATCTCACCACTCAGTTGGTTGTTGACAAAGAGCAACACGGTCAGCTTGGTCAGGTTGCCGATCTGAGGTGGGATCGAGCCGCTGAACAAGTTCCGATTCAGATAAAGTTCAGTCAGGTTGGTGAGATTGCCCAACTGTGTGGGAATGGTTCCACTCAACCGGTTGTCGATGGCGCCAAACCGCTTGAGCCTGGTCAGGTTGCCTAGTTGGGTCGGCAAGGGGCCGGTCAGTTGATTGTAATGCAGCCAGAACTGTTCCATGTTGACCAGGTTGCCGACCGTGGTGGGGATATCGCCGGTCAACTGGTTCTCGGAGAGCGTCAGACGCGTCAGCGCTGTCAGTTGACCGATCTCCGCCGGGATCGAGCCCGAAAGCTGATTGGCGCGCACAGCCAGGTTGTTGAGCATGGGGAAGTTGCCAATCTGCGGCGGCAGGCTGCCTTTCAGGTTGTTGCTCGATAGATTGAGTTCGGTAACGCGGCCGCCGCTACAGGTGACGCCATGCCACGAGCAGGGCGTGCTGGTCTGCAACCAGCCCGTCCGGTTGGTCCATGCGGGGCCAGTGGTGGCGTTGTACAGGGCAACCAGCGCCTCACATTCCGTGGCGGGGAGTTGCGATACGTCACCGCAGCTAAACGCGCCGGTCGTCGCCGACGCCGGTCGGCTGTAGTCGCTGAGCAGCTCGTTAACCTGTTCACCGTGGGCGGGCGTAAACGACCGCACAACAACATCATATGTTGTCTGCGCCGAAAGGCCGGTGACTACGTAGCTATTGGCGCTCTTGTTGGCCGTCCTTCCGTGGACGACAAAGGGGCCATCGGCGCTGGCAGCGAAGCCCACCTCATAGTATCCCCCATCGCCGGTGTAGGGAATCGGCGTCCAGGTCACGCTGACGCTGGCGCCCGATTGCGGGGTAGCCTGCACACCGGTCGGCGCGACTGTCTGCGTCTGCGCCCAATCAGGGTCTTTGGCATTGAGAAAGTTGACCAGCGCGCTGTCCGACGCGGTCAGCATGTTGTAACCCAAATCCACATTGTTCCACGCCGTCAGATTGGTGTACGACGTAGGGATTGGGCCGCTCAGGCGGTTGTTACGAATCGAAAAGACGCGTAGTTTGGCCAGGTTGCTCAGCCCGCTCGGCAGTTCACCGCTCAGTTGATTGTTCTCCAGATAGAGCCGCCACATCTCTGGGAAATTGTTAAACGTGCTGGGGATGGGGCCGGTCAATTGATTGCCGTGCGCATTGATCAGCTCAAGTTTCGAGAGGCTGCCCAGTTCCGGCGGGATTATGCCGGTCAACTGATTGCTGTTGATGCCCAGCGCCTTTAGCTCGCTCAGGTTGCCCAATTCTGGCGGGATTGTCCCCGTCAGTTGGTTGCTGCCCAGCCGCAGGGCGCTCAGGTTGCTCAGGCCACCCAGTTGCGCCGGGATCGGACCGGTCATGCTGTTTTGGTAGAGCGCAAGCTCGGTCAGCGCGCTGAGCTGCGCCAACTCCGGTGGAATTGGGCCGGTCAGTTGGTTGTTTTGCAGCTCGATCCAGTTCAAAAGCTGCGCATTGGCCAACGCAGGGGGAACGGTCCCGCTCAGGCCGTTCGCCATCAGCCGCAGTTGCGTCACCCGCCCGCCGCCGCACGTCACCCCATGCCACGAGCAGACCAAGTTGTTGGCCAGCCAGTTGGTGCGCTTTGTCCAGTTGGGGCCATTGGTGGCATTGTAGAGGGCCACCAGCGCATTGCAATCGGCAGCCGGCGCGTCGGTCACACCGGCGCACGGGTCACCCTGGCTCTTGGCTGGCTCCGCGCCCCACGCCCCCGCCACGATGAAGAGAAAGAGCAATGTGATTTGAATTCGGCTCATAATCCCTTATACTCTGTCAACTCGTCGGCCCATTGCAGAGAGGGCAACACTCATCGCTGAATCAGCGGCAAAAAGAGGGCGCCGTCACTGGGAAGGCCCCAATCGCCTTCGCGGCGGGGGACGCCGTGGATGCCAAGCCGGTCTTGGGCGTAGAAGACGATGCGATAGTCGCCCTCCTCGCTGAAGCCGTTGAGATAGTTGAAGGCGTAACGCCCCGGCTCGCCCGTCGGCTCCAGCCGCACCGTCGGCGCATTCAGGTTGATCGTCACCGTGTCCGGCTCGCGGAAGCTCGGCGGGTAGACCGTCGCCCACACCAGTTCCACCTCCTCGGCCCCCTCCTCCACCATCGCCGTCAACACCCCGTTCGCCCCGTTGCGCACCACGCTCACCTCTCGGATCGTCGGCCGCACCGAACGGAAGAAGCGCGTCACCACCCGCAGGTCCGCCTCCGCCCCGTCGTTCTCGTTCGACACCCCATCCCCGTTGTCGTCCAGCCACGGCGTCTGGTCTACACCCGTCGCCCCCACCGCCGACACCCCCTGCTCGTAGCACACCTTCATGCTGTTGCTCTCCGCCAGACACGAAAAGAACGCATCCGAAAAGTACGCCCCCTCCGCCGACGCATACGCATTGTTCGCTCGCCCCGTCGATGTGATCACCACCCGCCCTTCCTTCGACAGGCTGTTCGCCACATCCTGGTTGTGACGGTCCAAGAAGCTCCCCGACTGGCACGCCTCGATCACAATCGTCACCTGGTCTACTCCCGTCGCCGCCTCCAGCACCCGCAGCCACCCGTCCAGCTCCGCCGGCGTGAACGCACCTCCCCCGCTGCACCCCGCCGCACAGAACTTGTCCGCAAACCCGTGGTCGATCAGGTAGATGTAGAGCGGCTTCCCCGGCCCCACATGCCCCCGCGCCCACTCCGTCACCGCCGCCTCCAGATCCGCCGGCCGCGATGGCCCATCCGTGTCGAATACCCCATCCCCCGTCGCATCCTGCGCCACCGGCGATAGATAGTGGATCGCCTCGTCCGTGAACCCCGCACCCCGGAAGATCCGATACGCCCGGTTCGCCGCATTGTAGATGTTCCGTTGCAGCCCGAACGTCTCGTTGTGACCCGCCATGATGATCACCCCACCCTGCACCTCCCCCAGACGCCGCACAGCAAGCTCCTCGGTTGTCACGTTGCCGGCATCATCATAGACTCGCACCTGGATCTGGTTGTCGCCGATCGCAAGCCCGATATCGGGGACGCGAAACGCGCCTTCGCGCCCACGCAGGCTATAGTCCCACCCCTCTTTATTGCGCGTCGCATTGCGCACCTGCGCTCGCAACAGGTTTTGCCCATCATCAAGGGCGACCCCAGCAAAGGTCATCGAGTAGGCGGTGGTGGTGTAGACGCCGCCGCCAAAGGCCGGCTGGTTGAGGATCACCACCGGACGAGACAGGTCCAGCGGCGCCTCAGCCTTGCAACTGACCTGGCCCGACGGCTCGCTCTCGTTGCCCGTATGATCGACCGCAAGCACCCGAAATTGATAGGTCTGGCCGGCGTTTAGCCCACCCAGTTCAGTATAGACCGTATCGGGGCCCAAAATATCTTCGCTCCCTGAAGGAATGCCCGTGAAGTTCACCCGATAGCCGCGCACGTCGCGTTCAGGGCTGCGCTTCCACTGTAGGCCCAATGTCGTGGCGTTGACCGCCGTGCAGCGCGGGTTTTGTGGCGGCGAAGGCGGCTCTCTGTCGAGCATCACCCGCACCGAGTACGCGGTCCCCTCGCCGGCAAAGGCAGCGTCAAACTGCTGTAATTCGATAAAATAGTCGCCGCTCCGCCTGGCCAACCAGGTGATGCGCACGCTGGGGCCAAATGCGTTGCTCTCCTGTGACTCTGGCGGGCGGTCACACTGGTCATAAAGGCCCACCACCGCGTTGGCGTTTGCGCCAATGTTGGCCACTTCAATATGATAGCCTTTGCCCGCCTGGGCGGTGAAGCGGATCCAATCACGGTCGCCGACGGCGTGAAAATTGTGGACTTGGGCGGGCGCATCCACCTCCAGCGTGCGGGCCAGACCGCAGTCGTCGTCAGGCTCAAATTCGTCGCCACCCGGGTCTACCATCATGACGCCGCCGCCAAAGCCGCCAACCACCATGTAGGTGGGGCTTGCCGCGCGCCCTGCCGCCGCCAGGCCAAGCCCATCGCGCACCAGGTGGTTTGGCGAATGGCGCTCGCCGCCGCCGCTGTTGAGCAGCGCCTGGCGCAAGGCGAAGTTGGGCGACTCCTGCGCCAGGCCGCCGCGCGCGGCCAACAGACCGGCGGCGAGCGCAGCGATCACGAGCGCCAACCGAGGCGTAATCATCCTTGAGACGTGCTGTACGTATCGAGCCATAAACGTTACCACATTTGCCTATAGCCCGTCGCTATGAAAGGTGGCAATGATGCGTGGGCTAGAGGCGGAACATGCGTTGTTTGTGGCGTTGACGCCATTTGCGCCCAGCCAGATATGATAGGTGGTTCCGCCAGTGACTGCAATTGGGAAGAAGATCACATGGGGGTTGAAGTCCCCCCCATTGCCTGACGCATCCAGTGGGTGGGCGTGACCCATGACCACTGTACTGCCTGGCGTAAAACCGGTCGCCGACGTTGGCGCCCCGCCCGCGGTTGAAACAAAGGCGCCAAAGAGCGATTGTGTCGTAACGTTGCCAGGGCAATTGTAACGGATCCGACCCTGGATCAGGAGAAAGCCGTTTGCGGGTGGCGTAACCTGCAAATGATTCGCTGTGAAGTATCGACGCTCTGTCGACACGCTAAAACTTTCGGTCCACTCGACAAATTTCAGCGGCGAGCGGGCCGCCCCGATCACCTGGCTCGAATCCAGGCCATCCAACAGGTCGGCGTCCAGGCCCGACCCCGCGCCCCCATTGGACACCACAATCGGCATGATCTCGCTGTCGCGGGCAATGGCCGGGTCGATACGCGCTTCGGCGACGATGCCGGCGGTAATCGCCGCACCGTCGTGGGTGTGGGCGGCGGGCGCAAACGCGGCAGCGGCCTGCCCACCCAGCTTGTCGGCATTGGCCGCATAGATTGCATGGGCCACAAAGGCAATCGGCTGGCGCGGCGTCGCTTCGGGGTCTGAGCCGACCGTGACGCCCAGGTAGAGTTCGCGGCCATCAAAGACCGCCAGGTTGAGCGCGGTGGTGTCTCCCAAGAGCGTGGCAAAGAGCCCGCGGCTCACGGTCACGTTTTTGGACTCTGTCCACAAAGGGCTGCCGCCGCTGGCCGCCTCATAGAGACGGAAACTCATGGGATAGTCGCCATCGGCCTTGGGGCGACCGGTGGCCGGGTCGAGCAGGCTGCCCTGATAGTGCAACATGGGGGTCGCCGGCGCCGCCGCCACAACCGTCGCTGCGCCTGTCTCTGCCGGCGCCTCCAGCCAACGCGCGGCGGCGGTTGGCGCGATCACCACCATAGCCAACATGGCCCCCGCGCCGATAAGGAGGCCAATGCTCTGTCGGGCAAGCAAACGGATCATTGTGATAGGTCTCCTCATCAAACAGATATGCAGATATATGGATCAATCGATTGGAAGCAGATGTCATTGAGCTTCTCCATTGCGCAACCGATCTGAGAATACAATTACCAGGGGAGAAGGCTCGCTCAACGTGAATGCTCGCAGACCCAACCCACCAAAAGCACACAGCGTTGCTGGGAAGAAGCGGCGATGAGGGGCAATGGGGATGCTGCTGTCGCTTGAGTATACCGCCGAACAGGCAATGCGTCAATCCTACTTTCGTCAGGGGGGCAGGGCAATCGTGAACTTCTTGATAGCAACGAATCCATTCAGCATCTGACAGTGAAAGGCGATCTTGGGCGCTGAACGTCCAGCCGTTAAGGCGACTTTTCGCGATCAGCCGGGGGTTTGAACCTTGCATTTTCTGGCCGGCGTAAGGGGAGGCAACGACGGCTCCTGTTAAGATGTTCTCTCATCGGGTGATCATGAGACAATTCCCATGATTTGTCCAGTCACCAATATCGGCGACGGTCTGGAATTTCCCGGAACAGCGCCCAGGGTCGTTTCGTTGATATAGGTAGGATGAAACGCACACACTTTTCTCTGGCGACCATCATACGTTCCAGGCTGGCAAAACGAAGCGGGCTTGTGATGGCCGCGGCGGTTGCGCTTGGGCTTGCCCTCTATGTTTGGCTGCTGGCGGATCTGCCGCCGATCCGCACAGTGGAGACGCGCCTAGTGCGCCCCACCACCCAGATCCTCGACCGCAATGGTCGCCTGCTCTATGAAGTGCTCGACCCCGACGCCGGCAAACAGATCAATCTCGATTTAAGCTCGTTGCCGCCGGCATGTGTACAGGCCACCATCGCCACCGAAGACAGCCGCTTTTTTCACCACATCGGCGTCGACCCCCTCGCCATCGCGCGCGCTACGTGGCAAAACTACCGGGCCGGCGGCGAAATCGTCAGTGGGGCCAGCACGCTCACCCAACAACTGGCGCGCACCCTGCTCCTGCCCCCCTATGAGCGCTACGAACAGAGCCTCCGCCGCAAGCTGCGCGAGGCCTACCTCGCGTGGCGGCTCGAATTTCGCTATACGAAGGACGAACTGCTCGCCCTCTATCTGAACCAGACCTACTATGGCAACTTCGCCTTTGGCATCGAAGCCGCCGCCCAAGTCTTTTTTGCCAAACCGGCCACCGATCTCAGCCGCGCCGAATGCGCCCTGCTGGCGGGGTTGATCCAATACCCCGTTGGCTACAACCCGCTGCAAGACCCCGTGGCCGCTCAGATGCGCCAGCAGACGGTGCTGCGCCTGATGCAGCAGGCCGGCTACATCACCGCCGCCGAGCGCGCATCGATTGCCGCCGAGCCGCTTCGATACCGGTCGCGGCTCTTCAATATCCAGGCTCCCCACTTTGTAATCTATGTCCAAGAGTTGCTGGCGCAACAGTTAGGCCCCGACCGCCTGCGCGATGGCGGGCTGCGCGTGGTCACCACCCTTGACCTCGACTTGCAGCGCCAGGCCGAACAAGCGATCCGCCACCGCCTCGATCTGCTCAATTGCCGATTGGGGCCGGCCGGTCGCCCCTTCTGTGGCCGCGACGTCAACCCCAATCGTCGCGTCGACAACGCAGCCGCCGTGATCTTGGACAATCAGACCGGTGAATTGCTGGCCCTGGTGGGTAGCCCAGACTATTTCAACGCCCGCATTCAGGGCAACGTCAACGCGGCCTTCGCCCTGCGCCAACCCGGCAGCGCGATCAAGCCCCTCACCTATGCCGCCGCGCTCGACCCCGTGTGGAGCCGTCAAAGTGGCATCTCCCCTTTGACACCGGCGAGCATCATCGCCGATCTGCCCACCACTTTCTATGTGCGCGATTTCCCAGCCTCGCGCCTGGCAACGAGCGCGGGAGCTCTGGCCTTGCCCACAGCCGGCCCTGCCGCGGACGCCGAGCCAACCCGTGGCCTGACCCCCTACACGCCCATCAACTATGACCGGGCCTACCACGGGCCGGTAAGCGCGCGCGAGGCGCTCGCCAATAGCTACAACATCCCCGCGGTAAAGGTGCTCGACCGCGTGGGCGTAGCTACCCTGCAATCGCTGGCTGCGCAGGCTGGAATCAGCACCTTCACCAACGAATTTGGGCTGGCGCTGACGCTGGGCGGCGGCGAGGTCAAGCTGGTGGAATTGACGACCGCCTTTGGCATCTTTCTCGACGGCGCCCGGCTCGACCCGCTCGCCATTCGCTCGATCCAGGATCGGGCCACCGGGGCGTATCATGTGCGCGTCACGCCGCAGCCGCGCACACAAACGCGCCCTGCCGTCATCGAGCCAGCCACCGCCTATCTGATCACCGACATTCTCTCTGACCCCGTGGCGCGCCTGGCGGCCTTTGGCGAAGGTTCGGTGTTGGAATTGCCCTTCCCGGCCGCGGTGAAGACAGGCACCACCACCGACTGGCGCGATAACTGGACCATTGGCTACAGCACCGAGCGGCTTGTGGGCGTCTGGGTGGGGAACGCCGACAACACGCCCATGCTTGATGTCAGTGGCGTCGACGGCGCCGGCCCTATCTGGCATGACCTGATGATGGCCGCACACCGTACGCCGCCACCACCCTTTGCTCGCCCGCCAGACATTGTCGAGGTGCTCATCTGTGCGCCAAGCGGCATGCTGCCCACACCGGCGTGCCCGCGCACCCGCCGCGAGCGCTTTGTGCGCGGCACAGAGCCGACCACGCCCGACGATCAGTTCCGCACGCTGCCCATCGACCGCGCCACCGGCCGCATCGCCACCGCCGCCACGCCGGAGGATCGACGGGCCACGCGCGTCTTCTGGTTGCTGCCCCCCGAATACCACGAGTGGATGACCGCGCAGGGGCTCCCAATTGCGGACTGCGCCGTGCTGACTGAGTGCCCACCCGGCCCCGCGGCGGCGCAGGCGGACAGGGCAGCAATCGTAGCGCGGCCCGCTGGAGCCGGCAACGGTTCACCGCTTGTGCTCAGCGCGCCGTTGCCCAACACCGCCTACCAGATCCACCCGAGCCTGCCCGAAGAACACCAACGGATCGAGGTGACAGGCTATGTGCGCGACGGCAGCCCGTGGGCCATCCTTCGCTTGGTGAAAGATGGCGTTGTCCTCGCCGAAGCATCCAATGCCACGCGCATCCAAAGCTGGTGGCGGCTGACTGCCGGCGAACACCGCTTCTGGATGGAGGGGCTGCGCGAAGCCGTGGGGGAAGGAGAGCGCGTGGCCGCGTCACCGCGCGCGTTCGTCGTCGTCGAACCGTTTTCCATTCAACAACTCACCCTCACCAACAACGGTGAGGAATGACCGCTCACTCTGTATATCGATCAGCCGAAGCCAATCATCCGAAGCCAATCATCCGACATCTGTCTGACTCATTTGGTGCAAACTCTGCTATAATCAACATTGCGCATTCAGAACAACCCCAATACCGCGGAGAAATTTATGTCAAGCAAAATCTTGACGACACGCATCCTGATCACCCTCATCTGCCTGGCCGCGATTGCCATGCTGGCGTCCACGCTACCGCTGGCGACGCAGGCCGCGCCGGGCCGGCAAAGCGACGCGCCCCTGTTGCTCATAGAGACCGCGCCGGCCAATGGCGCACCGTGGGCCGGTGGGCCGGTAACGTTTACCTTCGACCAGCCTCTTGACCCCGCCGCCGCCGACGCGCTCAGCATTGAGCCGCCACTGGATGGAACCACCTCGGTGCAAGGCGAGACGATCACGTTCACGCCAGCCAGCGCGCCCGAAACCGGCGTGCGCTACCGGTTCCTCGTCGATGAGACCGCGGCCTCGGCCAGCGGCGCGTTTTTGGCGCGCCCGGTCGAGATCACTCTTGCCGCCACAGGCCCGTTACAGGTTACCGCGACGCAGCCGGGCGATGGCGTTATCGATGTGAGCACCGATGGGCCGATTGTCGTTGTGTTCAGCCGGCCAGTCGCGCCGCTCACCGGCATCGACGAGCAGGCCGCGCTGCCGCAACCGCTCACCATCGACCCAGCGGTCGATGGCCAGGGCCAGTGGATCAGCACCAGCATCTATGCCTTTCAGCCCACGCTGGGGCTGGCGGGCGGCGTGGAGTATGCTGTCACCATAGCGGGCGTCGCCGGGCTGGATGGCGAATCCCTGGCGGAACCGGTCACCTTCCGCTTTACCACCGCCGAGCCCATCGTGCTTGAGGTGACGCCCCAGGGCAATCAGGTTCCGCCAAACGCCCCGGTTCAGGTGCGCTTTAGCCAACCGATGGACCCAGAGAGCACTGCTGCCGCCTTCAGTCTGGTGGGAACCAGCACGCTCGCGCCCGTTCCCGTGGCGGGGGCGATTACATGGGATGCGCTCCAGACGACGCTCACCTTCTCGCCCACCGAGCCGTTGACCTTTGGCCACGGGTACACTGTGCGCGTGGAGGACACTGCCCAGCCGGCCAGCCGCCAGGTCAACCTGCGCGACGCGGTAGAGCAGGATTTTGACGTAGTGCGGCTGCCCGCCGTCGTTGGCGTCTCGCCGCTGGATGGCGCCGCCAATGTCACGCCCGACGCCAATGTGACGATCCGCTTTAGCGCGCCCCTGAGCTACACCACGGTGCTGCCCAATATCAGTGTCACGCCCACGCTGACCACGACCCAGGTCTACAGCTATTATTCGGACTACAACAGCGAGGCCACGCTCAGTTGGTTCAAGCTTCCCAACACCACCTATACCGTCACGGTAGGTGGCGCCATTGCAGACCCATACGGGAATAAGATTGGCGAGGCGTATTCGTTCAGCTTCACCACGGGCGATTACACGCCCTATACCCGCATCAATCTGGATCGCTTCACCCATTACAGCGCCTATACCGAGACGCGCGTCAGCGTCAATTACCGCAACGTGGATCAAGTCGAGGCAGAACTCTATCGCGTGCCGGTCAGCGAATTTCTCAAGCTGAGCAGCTACAACGAGTGGGATGTCTGGCAAAATTACCAGATCCCCGACCGAGCGGCCAATCGCATTTGGTCGCGTAGCCTGACCTCGCGCGTCGAGCGCAACATCACCGGCCAGCATGTCATCTCGCTCACCGACGATGCGGGCGAACTGTTGCCGCCCGGCCTCTATCTGCTCGAAATCAGCCAGCCCCAGACCGACCCTCCGCTGGATATGTACACCAATCCGACGCAGGCGCTGATCGTGCTCAGCAACCAGCACCTGACGATCAAAAAGAGCATTGAGGGCGAGAGCCTCGCCTGGCTCACCGACCTGCGCACGGGAGAACCCGTGGCCGGGCGCTCGATTTCGTTCTATCTCGAAGAGGCGCTGATTGGCGAGTCGACCACCGACGCCAATGGCATCGCCACCGTAGCGCTGCCGCTCAACCCGGATAACTCTTACTGGCCGGTGCGCGCCATCACTGGCGAACTGGGCAACGACGACTTTGCCGTCGTCTCGAGCACGTGGAGCAATGGAGTCTCCGTGTGGGACTTCAACCTCAGCGGCGGCAGCTTTATCGATGATGTGCAAAGCCATTTCTACACCGACCGCCCCATCTATCGCCCGGGTCAGACGGTCTATTGGAAGGGCATCTTCCGCCTTCACACCGATGAGGGATTTCAACTGCCGCGCCCCGGTCAGGTAGTCCACATCACTGTGCGCGACGACCGCGGCAACGCGATTGTCGAAACCGAGTACGAACTTAACGCCAACGGGACGCTCCACGGCCAGGTAGAGCTGGCGTCGACCGCAATTACCGGCTTCTATTATCTGGATGCGCGCATGGAGTTGGACAACCGTACGGCGTATGGCGCCGTGGGCTTCCAGGTAGCCGCCTATCGCAAGCCGGAATTCCAGATCGAGGTGACGCCCGAACAGCCTGACTACGTGCAGGGCGAGACAGTGCGGGTGCGTTTGCAGGCCAATTATTTCAGCGGCGGACCGCTGAGCAACGCGCCGCTGACATGGCGCCTCATTGCCGAGCCTTATTTCTTCAGTTGGGACGGTGGCCCGCGCGACCGCTATTACAGCTTTGCCCCTTACAACGCGGAGCAGGACGCAGAAGACCCCTTCCGCACCTTCTTCTATGGGCTGGTGCAGGAAGGTTCGGGCGTGACCGACGCCGACGGCGCGTATGTCATCGAGTTGCCCGCCGCGCTCCACAACAGCTTGCAGAGCCAACGGTGGGCCTTTGACGTGACCGTACAAAGCGCCACCAACCAGTTTGTCAGCGGCCGCGCCACGGTTCCCATCCACCTCGGTGACTACTACATTGGCCTCAGCCCGCGCAGCTATGTGGTCGATGCCAACCGTGAAAGCGTTGTCGACGTGGTGACGGTGACGCCGCAGGGCGACCGCTATGCCGGCGCACGGCTGGAGGCCATCGTCTATGAATACGAGTGGAACAGCGTCTATGTGCGCACGGCCGACGGTTCGTACCGCTGGCAAACAAGCGTGGTGCGCACCCCCGTGGTGACCACCACGGCCACCACCGACCGCCAGGGCGAGGCCGTCATTAGGTGGACGCCCGAACGGGGTGGGCAATATCAGATCATCGCGCGCGGCGAAGATGAGGCCGGCAACGCCATCAGCAGCGCGGGCTATGTCTACGTCAGCGACCGCGCCCGCGACGCCTATGTTGCATGGCCGCGCGAAAACAACGACCGCATCAACCTGGTGGCCGACAAGCAACTCTATGAGCCGGGCGAGACGGCCCGCATCCTCACGCCCAACCCCTTCACCGGCCCGGTCACAGCGTTGGTGACACTCGAGCGCGGCGGCGTGATCGAGGCGCGCGTTATCACCCTCAACAGCGCCAGCGAGACCATCGACATCCCGATCACTGCCGACCACATCCCCAATATCTTCATGGGCGTGGTGCTCGTCAAAGGGGTGGACGAGGCCAACCCCTTCCCGTCGATGCGGGTGGGCTATGTGCAGATCAACGTGGACACAGCGCAAAAGGCGCTCACCATCGACGTGAGCACATCAGCCGCCGAGGTGCTGCCGGGCGAAACCGTCACCTATACGCTGTCGGTGGCCGATAGCGCGGGGCAGCCTGTGGTCGGCGCTGAGGTGAGCGTCGCCGTGGTGGACAAGGCCGTGCTTTCGCTGGCGCAGGGCGATATGCGCAGCCTGCTCGACATCTTCTACTATCAGCGGCCGCTGGGCGTCACCACGGGCGTGCTGTTGTCGATCAACAAAGATCGCTTGAGCCAGCAACTGAGCGAAGGCGCCAAGGGCGGCGGCGGCGGGCCCGGCAGCGGGCTGGAGGTTCGCGAAGATTTCCCCGACATCGCGTTCTGGCGCGCCGACCTCACCACCGACGCAAACGGGCAGATTGTCTTTGCGGTTGAGCTGCCCGACAACCTGACGACCTGGAGCCTGACGGCCAAAGCCATCACCGAAGACACATTGGTGGGTGAAGCCACCTACGATGTGATTGCCACCAAGGCGTTGCAGGTGCGCCCGCTGCTGCCCCGCTTCTTTACCGCCGGCGACCGGGCGCGCATCGGCGCCGTGGTGGTCAACACCACCGCTGAGGCCATCGACGAGCTGGATTTCACGATTTCTGTCGCCGGCGCAACGCTTGAAACCACACGCACCGAGGTCAGCGCCGGCGTGGACGCCAACGGGCAGGCGCGCTTCGACTTCCCGCTGGCGGTGGGCGCCGATGCCGCTGCGGTTGTGCTGACGATGACCGCGCAATCGCCGCAATTGGCCGACGCCGTGCGGCTGGAGATCCCAATTCTGCGCTACGAGACGCCAGAGGTGGTTGCCACCTCCGGCTCTGTGCCGCCCACCGGTGTGGTGGAGGCGATCCGCGTGCCCGACGCGGCCACCGACAACGGCGACCTGACCGTGACGCTCGAGCCAAGCCTGGCTGCGGGCATGTTGGATGGCCTCACCTATCTGGAACATTACCCCTATGAGTGCAACGAACAGACGGTCAGCCGCTTCTTGCCCAATCTGCTGACGGTGCGGGCTTTGCGCACACTGGGGATTGACAACCGGGCGCTGGAGAACCAGCTTGCGTTCCAGCTTGGCGTCGGCGTGCAGAAGTTGACGAGCCGTCAGAATGCCGATGGCGGGTGGGGCTACTGGCAAGGGGAGGAGAGTTCTCCCTTTATCAGCACCTATGTGCTCTGGGGGCTGCATACGGCCCGCGAACAGGGTTTCGCAGTGCCCGAACGCACGCTGGCCAACGCGGTTAGCTACCTGGAGCGGCAGTTCAAAGCGCCAAAGGATGTCGAGGCGCAGTGGGTGCTCAATGAGATGGCCTTTATGAATTTTGTGCTGTCGGAGATGGGCCAGGGCGACCCAGGCCGCGCCAGCACGCTCTTTGATGTGCGCGAGCGACTGAGCCACTACGGCCAGGCGCTGCTCGCCATGACGCTGGCCAACATCGCCGAGGCGGAGGGCGCGGCGGACGCCCGCGTCGACACCTTGCTCGACAGCCTCTTCGGCGCCGTGCGACTCAGCGCGACGGGCGCCTCCTGGCATGAAGAGAGCATCGATTTCAGGACGCTCAACACGGACATCCGCACCACGAGCATGGTGCTGGGGGCCTTTATCCGGCTGGACAAGACGCAGCCCATACTTCCCGATGTGGTGCGTTGGTTGATGAGCGCGCGCAAGGCCGGCCACTGGGCGACCACGCAGGAGAACGCCTGGGCGATCATCGCGCTGACTGACTGGCTGGCCGCCACGGGCGAACTGGAGGCCGACTATGAGTGGGATGTGCAGCTCAATGGCGCCGAGCTGGGCCGTGGCGCAGTCACGACCGAGACGGTAAGCGAGCAGTACACGCTGCGGGCGGCGGTTGCCGATCTGCTGCGCGACGAGGCGAACCGGATACAGATCGGGCGCAGTAACGCCAGCGGGCAGCTCTATTACACCGTACACCTGCGCTACTATCTGGATGCGCTCGCCATCGAAGCGCGCGACCGGGGCATCGTGGTGGACCGCCGCTTCGAGATCGAGGGCCAGCCGGTCAGCTCGGCCCGCGTCGGTGAGGTCATCAGCGTCACGGTGACGATTGTGGCGCCCACCGATCTCCATCATGCGCTGGTGGAAGTGCCCATCCCCGCCGGCGTTGAGCCAATCGACCCGAGCCTGGCGACAACCAGCGAAATGTTCATGGGGCCGACGTTGGAGCCGACAACGGACAACCAGTCACCGTGGCGCTTTTGGACGCCAACCTACACCGACCTTCGCGACGACAAAGTGGCGCTCTTTGCCACGTACCTGCGCGCCGGCGCCTATGCCTATACCTTCCAGGCGCGCGCCACGACGCCGGGTGAATATCGGGTGTTGCCGGTCTATGCCGAGATGATGTATTTCAATGAAGTGTGGGGCCGCAGCGCGGGGGCGCAGTTTACGGTGCGGGAATAACGGATCGGCGGCTGCAATTGGCGCAAAATTGACGGATAGATGGCTATTTTTCGCTCTGCGCGTGCCAGCCTGACGGTTCGTGGTTGATATGAGCCTCCATCGTCTGCACAAGGCGTTTGAGGCTCACCGGCTTGCTGAGGTAGTCACTGGCGCCGGCAGCCAGCGCCTTTTCTCGGTCGCCGGGCATGGCCAGCGCAGTCAGCGCGATAATGGGAATGGCGCGCAGCGCGTCGTCACCGCGCACGAACTTGATCACCTCTAGCCCATCCATGCCCGGCATCTGGATGTCCATGAGGATCAGGTCGGGCCGATGGCTACGCACTAACTGGATGGCCTCGCTGCCGCTGCGCGCCGTGTCCAGGCGATATTGTTTGGCCGCCAGATAGTCGGTCAACGTACGGATATTGGTCTCGTTGTCTTCAACGATCAAGATCAGCGGCTGGGCCTCGACGGCGACTGGATGCGAATCCGCATCCACCTGATGGCGCGCCAGGGGTTCTTCCGGTTCGGGTGGCTGACAAAGTTTCAGCAGGGCCTGGCTCAACTGGCTGCGCGACGGCGATTTGAGCAGATAGTGCACCCGCTGTGGGTGGCGACTGGGCGGCGACGCTAGATCGGCCGACGCCGAAAGAACCAATAGCGGGAGGGCGGCTGTGGCAGCGTGCTGGCCAAACTCGCCAATCAGATCACGCCCCAGCTCGTCAGCAAACGCCGCATCCAGCACGATCAGATCGGGCGCCTCGCGGCGCGCGGTCTCGATTGGGTCCGCATTGGGTGGGGAGATCATAACCTCGATGCCAAGCTCCACCAGATAGCGGCGAATGTGGTCGATGCTGGCGGGTGAATTGTCGATGAGCAACACGCGGCGCAGCATGGTTGTGAGCGTTTCCGTATCATCCATCCGGTGGATAAAGACCGACATATTTGGCTCGCGCCAGGGAAGACAAACGCAAAAACGGCTGCCGACGCCGACTTCGCTGGTCGCCGTGACGCTGCCCCCGTGCAACTTGGTCATGCGATAGACCAGCGCCAGCCCCAATCCACTGCCTTCATGATAGCGCGCAAGCCGGCTATCCAACTGAACGAACGGCTGGAAGAGCCGGCGCAAATCCTCGTCGGGGATGCCAATGCCGGTGTCCCAAACGGTGAAGCAGACGGTCTCGCGCTCGGTGTCGCCCTGGACTTCGAGGCCGATCTTGCCCCCCTCCAGGGTAAACTTGACGGCATTTCCCAACAAATTGACGAGAATCTGTTTCAGCCGGCGTTCATCGGCCTGCATGATGGTCACTGCCGGGTCAGGCGTATAGGTTACGACGATCTGTTTTTTGTGCGCCATCTGGCGAACAAGCCCTACACTTGCCTGGCAGACGGCATCGATGTGGACGGGCTGGAGCTCCAACACCAGTTTGCCAGCCTCGATCTTCGAGACGTCCAGGATATCGTTGATCAGTGCTAACAGGTGCCGGCCACTCTCCTCGATATAGCGTAGGGCGCGCACCTGGCGCTCGGCTAGGGGGCCATAGACCTGTTCCTGGAGCGCCTCCGAGAGGCCGAGGACCGTGTTCAGGGGTGTACGCAGTTCATGGCTCATGTTGGCCAGGAATTCATCTTTCATTTTGGCCACACGCGCCAATTCCATGTTGGCTTTGCGCAAGTCCGCCGTCTGTTCGTTGACCCGTTGTTCGAGCATCGTACGCTCGTGTTCCAGCGCGCGTTCTGCTTGCCGGCGGCGGGTCACATTGCGCAAAGTGAGCAAGGCGCCCGTGCTGCGTTCCCCGCGGTCATAGAGCGGCGAGAAGACCAAATCGATATAGCGTTCTTCTTCGGCGCCGGGCAGGACAAGCTCGGATGTCGTCACAGCCTGGTGGAGGCGAGCTGGGGCTTCCCACGTCGGGAGCAGCTCCGTCACCGGGCGGCCTTGCACTGCGCTAAACGAAACCCCCAACATCTCGGCAGCCGCCGGGTTGACATCGACGATGCGATAATCCACGTCGAGGACGATCACGCCATCGCTCATACTCTCGATGATGGCGTTGCGCGCGGCGGGCAGAAAGTCCCAAATTTCAAAACGAAAGGCATACCAGGCCGACGCCGCGCCGGTGGTGGCCAATGCAAAGGGGGTAATGTCCAACGGGTGAAATGGGTTCAACTCGACAACGTGGACGAGATTCACCAACAGAGGGAAGATAGCGGCCAGCCCCAGCAGCCACCGTTGCCATTGCGGCAACGTCGGCTCGCGCCAAAGCATACGGACAAAGAAGAAGGTGGCAATGAGGATGAGCAGATACGAATAGCCGGTGTGGAACCAAAAGAAGGGGCCGCGTTCAAAGAGCAGATCGGGTGCGCCGGTGTCCATGCGCACGTCGCGCCAGATGAGCTGATGAAGCCGGTCATTGGTCCACGTCAGCCCAATAAAGGCAACCGGCTCCACTGCAAGCGCCCAGAGCAGCCAGGGGGATACACGCTTGATGCGCGTCTCGTATTGGTATAGAAAGAGCGCCCACGGCCCAGGCACAAAGACCAACATGGTGTAAATGAGTTTGTGCCAAAGCAACTTGGTCTCAAACTCGTTCGACATAATCTCCAGGGCATAAAAGAGCGACCACGCGCCCAAACCAATCGCCGTGAGGAGAAAGGCCCAAACACCTGGCTCATCGCGGCGCCGCCAGGCGTAGATAGCCAGCGAAAAGGTGATGGTGGCGCCGATGAGGAGAGGGACTGCAAGAAATGGGGCAAGTGGATGCATAGATTCGCCACAAAAGTGCGCTTGGCCTACGAGCGCCGAACCCTCTGGCGCGGCCGCGAAGCGTAAACAATCGCCGCCACGAGCGCGCGCATGTGTTGCCGATAAGGTATGCCGAGTTATGCGCGTGCCTGCATAGTGTAAGGAGAATCTATCTTTCTGTCAACTTTTCGTAAAGTGATCTCCAGAGCGTCTCCGGTGCGAGGGCATCTGAAAGTGCGTCGCCCCTGAC
>JAHDWG010000012.1:0-2913 GCA_023384495.1 Caldilineaceae bacterium | reverse complement strand
GCCCAGTGGCGTTTTGTCGATGTAGATCCTCTGGTTTAGGCTTGGGATCAATGAATTGCAGCTGCGTTGGGCCGTTGCTGCCGGTGAGCGTTGGTTTGACGTGGAGGGGCGTTCAGACCAGTACTTTTTTAACAGCTCAGTTGTTTGACGATTGGCGCTTATACCACCTGTCGAATTGCAACGTCACTTTGTTAAAGATGCATTGGCTCAACTTGCCGGCGCAGACAGCGCACAGCCTAAAGGAACCATTATGTCTATGTCGGAATCGATTGAGGAGCAACTAAGGCAGTGCCCGCCGGCGCTGCGGAGGATCATTCTTGATTTTCGCGATGCGGAACCCCGCGAGCGGCTCGAGTACCTGTTGGACTTTGCCCTGGATCTGCCGGATCTGCCGTTGAGGCTTCAAGGGCAACGCGACCAGATGGAGCAGGTGCACGAATGCCAGACGCCTGTATTTCTTCATACTGAGATCAACGACGACCAGGTTGAATTCTTCCTCGACATCCCCAAAGAGTCGCCCACTGTGCGCGGCTATGCGGGCATCCTTACCGCGGGGTTTGCCGACGCCACCCCAGCGCAGGTGCTGGCGACACCCGACGATATTTACTTGTTGCTCGGGCTGCAAGAGGTGATCACCCCGCAACGGGTGCGCGGGTTGCACGCGCTGTTGGCCTACATGAAGCGCCAGGTGCAGCAGCTTCATGGCAGCAACGGCGCAACATCCAACCAGTGAACAATCCGATTTGGTATCAAACCGTCAACAAAGAGCGAGCGCCCCATGCGACCGGCGAACCGTACACGCAATTTTGGTGAATCCACCATCCGCGAGATGACGCGGCTTGCAATTCAGCACAACGCCATCAACCTAAGCCAGGGCTTTCCCGATTTTGACCCGCCGGAAGCGGTGCTCCACGCCGCGACGGGAGCGATCCTGGGGGGCGCCAACCAATACACCATCACTTGGGGGCACCCGGCGCTGCGCCAGAAGCTGGCCGAGATCTATACCCGCCAGCTTGGCTGGGCGGTCGACCCGGATCAGCACATCACCGTGACCTGTGGGGTCACCGAGGGCATCGCCGCCGCCCAAATGGCCCTGCTCGACCCTGGCGACGAAATCATCATCCTCGAACCGGCGCATGAGAACTTTCGTCCCGCCTCGATCATGGTGGGGGCCGCGCCGGTGGCGGTGCCGCTGGAGGCGCCCGGCTACCGGCTGGACCCAGCGCGCATCGAGGCGGCGATCACCCCACGCACCCGCGCGCTGTTGCTCAACACGCCCCACAACCCCACCGGCCGCGTCTTTGACGACGACGAAATTGCGGGCGTGGTGGAGTTGGTGCTCAGACACAACCTGATCCTCTTTACCGACGAAATCTACGATCGCATCCTCTATGACGGGCGCACCCATCAGTCGCCTGGTGGCCTGGAAGCGCTGCGCGACCGCACCATCACGGTGGGTGGGCTGGGCAAGTCATTTGCTGTTACAGGCTGGCGGCTGGGGTACATTATTTCGCCGGCGTCGGTGGCGGTGGCCATCCGCAAAATTCACGACTACATGACCATCTGCGCGCCGACGCCCCTGCAAATTGCGGCGGCGGCGGCTTTGGCGCTGCCCGACAGCTACTATGCCGAGATGACCGCAGCCTATCATCAACGCCGCGACCTGATGATGGGCGCCCTCGAAGAGCTAGGCTTTGTTGCAACCCTGCCGCAAGGCGCATACTACACCATGGCCGATTATACCCAGATGGACATCCCCCAGGCGCAGTGGGATTCGACTCGCTTTGCCCAGTGGATGACTACCGAGGTCGGCGTGGCCGTGGTGCCAGGAACCAGCTTTTATTCGTTGCCCGGCTATGGGGAGCAGAGCATCCGCTTTGCCTTCCCCAAAAAATTGGCAACCTTGCAAGCAGCAAACGAGCGCATGATGAGGATGCAAAACAAGGGGAATTGACGCCATGTTTGACTTGACTGCGCAAGACCTGGTTGCCTTACTCACATTGACTGCGTTGGAAATTGTGCTGGGCATCGACAACGTGATCTTTATTGCCATCCTGGCGGCGAAACTGCCCGTGGAGCAGCAGGCGCGCGCCCGCACCATCGGCATTGGGCTGGCCGTGATCACCCGTATCTTGCTACTGCTCAGCATTGCCTGGATCATGCGGCTCAACACAACGCTCTTCACCATCTTCGGCGCCGAGTTGAACGGGCGTGACCTGATCCTGCTGGCCGGCGGCCTCTTTTTGATTGGCAAGAGCACCTTTGAGATTCACGAAAAACTGGAGGCTGCTGAGCACCGCACAGCAGAGCGGGCTGCCGCCACATTTGCCGGTGTAGTGGCGCAGATCATCCTCATCGATATTGTCTTTTCGCTCGATTCGGTGATTACCGCCGTGGGCATCTCCGGCGTCCTTATGGTGATGGTGCCGGCGATTGTCATCGCGGCGGCGATCATGCTCTTCGCCGCCGGGCCGATCAGCCGCTTTGTCGAACGCCACCCCACGATGAAGATTCTGGCCCTGGCCTTTTTGATTGCCATCGGCGTGCTCTTGGTATTTGAGGGGTGGAACCCCGACGTCGCCCATGGTCTGCACCTGCGGAACTATATCTATTTTGGTATGGCCTTCTCGTTTGTAATCGAATTGATCAACATGCGGTTGCGGCCCCGAGCGGCTGAGCCTGTCCACCTGCACAACCGCCCATCGCTCGACCAGGTCGTCGCCACGACGCCAGCCCCCGCGCCTGCAGCGCCACGCCGCGCCGCCAAACGACGCAACCGACGATAGCCGGGATCGATGCCCTGAACGACCAACCCGATTCACAAAGTCCGCTGGTATGAAAACAGCGCAAAACAGCGTAACACAGAGATGCACAGAGTTCGGCGCTGTGCATCCATCATACCAGGGCACAGAG
>JAHDWG010000556.1 GCA_023384495.1 Caldilineaceae bacterium | reverse complement strand
TTCACACGCATCTCCCTCCCTTTTTCGGTCGGTGATAATCTCACCGCACTACCGATGCAACACGAGAAGGAGCAACGGGAGCGCCGCCTGCGCAAGCGGATGGCGCTACTTGAGGCGTCCGCCGCTATGCCGGGCCAACCCCAGCGGCGACAGAGCGGGCTGAGCAGACAATGGCGGCTTGTGCAAGACCGGCTGCGTCTCTATTGGGGCAGCGCAGTGCAGACACCGCTATCGATTCATAGATGGGTGCAGCAGGATGCACCGGAGCAACAGTAAAGAGGAATTCAAACATGATGCACAAAAAACCATGGTTTTACCATCTCCGCTACGGCGTGCTGGCCGCGCTGCTGGCGGTTGTCGCCGCCGGGTTGTCGATGACGACGGCGCACGCCCAGGGGCGTACCTGCCGTGACGCAGGCAATCTCACCGTTTGCGCCGATCTCATGAACGAGAGTTCGGACGGGTTCGTGGCAGAATTTAATGTCACCATCGCCCCTAAAAATGGCGATCCGGTCGTGTTGGTGACCGACCGGGGCGTTCAGGATGGGGACAATAGGGATTATGTCGCTGCCGCATTTTTCCATTTTAACGAACCTCATCCCCGGTTTGGCACAACTGACTTTATCGAAGGACAGCTTCACTTCTTCAATGACCTAACCGTCACAACCTTGGCGAGCAGTGCCAGATTGATTGATGATCAGCGTGTTGAGCAGGGAATCTTTTTTGTCGATACGATTCAACAACGAATCTTTAGTCCAGCCCCGGGTGCGGTTCCTCTTTTCAAAGAGAAAGGGATTCCGCACAATGGCAACCTCGACTTCGCTTTTCTAGAGCGTACCGGCATGAAGAAATTGTTCAAAAACGGCGGCACGGTAGAGGAGTTGAAGGATATCGATATCGAAATCGACCTCAAAACCAAAAAATTCAGCGCCACCATCCCCATGAATCTGCGGCTCAACGACCATGCCGAGACGCCCAATCTCAACTTGATCACGCGCGTCACCATCGACGAGCAGGGCAAGTTTAGCGGCGCGGTCGACGGCTTCAAGGTGCGGCTGGCCGGGTTGCTCTTCGATGCGCAGAAGGTGACTATCCAACCGGGTACTGAAGAGAAGAACGCCAGCTTTGAAGCCGGCATCATCGACGTGCGCAAGAGCGACAACCCCGGCCTGCCCAACTTGGATCCGGCCCAGTCTGACCTGGTCTTCCGCCTGGAAAAGCTGCGCTACAAGGACGGCTCGTGGGACCTGGGGGGCGGTTCGGTTCCGTTGCCAGACTGGACCATCGGCGACGCCTTTTCGCTGCGCCAACAATCCGCCGGGCTGACCTTTGACAACCAGTCGAAAACCTACACGATCAACATCAGCACGACCATCATGTCGGGCGGGCAGGATGCGCCGCTCGGCATTGGCCAACGCTTCCCGGTGACGCTCCGTCTGGGGGCGCGCCAGGTCAACGGGCAGTTCCAACCGTTTATGAGCACCAGGCTGGCGTCGTTGAGCATCCCGCTTGCTATGAGCAGCATGTTGCTGCAACCCGAGGAGTTGACCATGGTCATGGACCCGGCGGGCAACTTCTTTGGTCTGACCGCCGAGCGTGTGCGGCTGCAATGGATCAACATCTACGGCGGCCAACAGAGCGGCGCCATCAGCGGCTTCAAGTTGGGCATCGACAACAATCGCGACCTTGTCTTTGGGCTGCAAGGGGGCGCCATCGACCTGCCCGAGATCAAAAACAAAGCCTTTACCGGCAAATTGCAAGGCGGAATCGGCGTGCAGAACGGCGTGGTGACCCTGACCATGAACGGCAAGCTGGCGCTGAATGTGCCGGGCAACGCCGGCGTCACCACCGACGCTACCTTTATCATGCGGGGCGGGCGCAACGTGCGCATCACCTGTCCCGCCGGGGAGACGGGCTGCCTGGACAACGAAGAGTTCAAACTGAAGAGCTTTGGCGTCAAGATCGCCGGCTTCACCTTTCAAATGGACAACCCGCGCGGCCAGAACGGCGGGTTTGCCGTGGACAAGGCCAAGATGAGCGTGCCGGTCGGGGTCAAGGCCGTGGGCGCTGAGGTCAGCGGTTTTAGCGTCAGCGGCAACGGTGATGTCAATATCGCTGGTGGTGGCATCGAACTGCCGCCCATCTCCATGGCCGGTTACCAGTTTGTTGGTCTCAAGGGTTTCTTTGCCAAGACGACGACCGGGGGCTATGAGTTCAAGGCGGCGGGCATCATGCCGCTGCCGGGCATGGACCCCAGCGGCAACAAACGCATCAACGTGGAACTGCAATTCCGCACCAACGCCGCCGGTAGCTTTCAGGGGCTGGGCGTAGGCGTCGCCTTCAGGACTACCAGCCCCGGCATCCCCATCGGCGCCACGGGCATGGAACTGTTGGAGATGGGCGGCAAGTTCGACCTCAACAGCGGCACGGCCAAAGTGACGGTGAGCCTGGTGGCCAGCTCGAAATATCGCATCGCCAATATTCCGCTGGTGACGGCGCGCGGCAACGCGGCGCTCCAGGTGCGCCCCTTTGCCATGACGGCCAACGCCCAGCTTTCGGTCTTGGTCTTCAACGTCGCCAACGCCAGCATCGGGCTGGGCGACGGTCAGGGTTTTAATGGCGGCTCAGGCTTTAACGTCAGCTTTACCGTCGATGCTGTCGTCATCCACGGCGGTGTCAAGCTGCGCATGGGTGACGTGACTTTGACCAATGGAACCAAGAAGTTCCGTTGGACGGCGGAAGCCTTTCTCGACGTGGGGTTGCGCAAGGGACAGTTTGGCCCCTTGCTGCCGCCGAAGAGCATCAACGTTGGCTCGGTCGCCTTCAGAGGGGGCAGCTTTCGGGCGCCCGATGGTCGTGAAGTCGCCGGGTTGCAGGGGCAAGCCAAATGCTGCCTCTTCGTCAAGGTTAGCCTTTTCTACGACTTTGGCAAGAAGAGCGTGATCCTGCGCGGGGCGGGTGACTACAAGCTCATCGAATCGGCCCAGGTGCGGGCGCTGGCTGCGCAACAGATGGCCGGCTTCCGCAGCGCGGCCATGAGCGCCGACGAGATCGCCGCCGCCGGGCTGGTGCTGGCCGCCGATGCCGACCTCGCCCACATCATCCAGGAGACGATCCCGGTCGAGGTCAAGCAGATGGGTACGACGCTCTTTGGCATCGACTACCCGGCAGGCGAACCCAGCCTGCGGCTGCAACTGCCCACCGGCGAAATGCTGACCGAACAGATGGTGGACAATGTAACGAGCACCTTCCTGCGCGAGACCGGCACCCTCACTGAGACGCACCAACTGGCCTTTATCCTGCAGGATGCTCTGCCAGGTCTCTACACGCTCATCATCGACAATGCCCCCGCCGAGTACGCCAAAGTGTCGTACACCTTGAACAATGAACCGGTGGTGACGGATGTCACCGCCCAGTGCAGCGATATTGACATGACTGATGACATCATCGTCACCTGTGATGGCGCCCGCGCCGGCAATGCCGTCACCCTGGCCTGGCGCGCCGCCGACAGCGACAACCCCGAGGCCACGGTCAGCGTGGGCTACGCGCCCCTGGCCGAGGATGGCGTCACGCTCGACTTGACCGGGCTGCGGACGCTTGCTGACGAACTGCCGCTGGGTGCGGGCAGCTATGGCTGGGACCTGAGCGAGGCGCCCACCGGTCGTTACAAGCTGGTGGTCACGGTGGAAGACGAAGAGAACCCTCCCGTCGAGGTGGCTGCCGATCTGGTGATCGACGTGCTCGACCAGCGCCCGCCGCTGACACCCGATCTCTTCGACGGGGAGAACACCCCGCTGCCCGCCGGCCAACTGCTGGGCTGGCTGCCCAACCAGGAGCTGGACCTGGCCGGTTATGAGATCGGCATGGGGCTCGAGTTTGACCCGGCCCAATTCATCTACACTCGCACGCTGGGCATCAAAGAGGTGGTGACCGCCACCGGCCTCATCGACGCCAAGCTCTGGGGG
>JAHDWG010000555.1 GCA_023384495.1 Caldilineaceae bacterium | reverse complement strand
CGCGGGGCGTTCCAGGTTGTGGGCGCGCGGCGATCCCGGGCGAAGATCTCCAAATAGTTGGCGCTAAAGGGAAAATAGAAGGCGTTGACCTTGGCCCCGCGCGGAACCTGGCTGCGCCAGACCACGGTGTTCAGGTAGTTGCCGGCGCCAAAGACCTCTTGAAGCAGCACGCGCAGATGGTGGGCCTGGCGATGGTCACAGTGCAGCCACAGGCTGCCATCCTCGGCCAAAAGCTCGCGCAGCAGGGGCAGCCGGTCATAGATGAACTGGAGATAGCCGCCGTCGGGCCAGCGGTCATCGTATTGTGTCTGGGCGCCAATGATGGCGTCGGCGCTGGTCTGCATGGTGCGCGCCTTGGGCATGCGCAGCCGCACCTTGCGTCGATGCTCCATCCCGGTGTCGAAGGGAGGGTCGATGTAGATCAGTTTGACCTTGCCGCGCGCGCCGTGGGCAAGCAGGTGGGTGAGCACATCCAGATTGTCACCCCAGAAGAGCGCATTGGCATTGGCGCTGGCGTCCGCCGGGTTGCGCTGTGTGGGGTGGAACCACTCCACCAGGTGGGCATGCTGTAACCGGCCCGGCGCCGGCGGGCGTTTCCCCGGCCAGTGGAGCACAGGCGTTGTGGCGACTCCAGTCAATCGGCAATTCCTTCTATCGTTGATCTGCCGCCTATGTAGACCCGCTTTCGGGCTGGTGAATGCGGATGCGTCCAACCTCAACAATCAACAGTTGGCCAGCAATCGGTGAGTCCTGGCAATAACGGATTACGGTAGCGACCATCTGTTCGAGCAAGGGCAAACTGGGATTGTGGGGCGCGCGGATCACGATGATTCCAGCCAGCTGATCGGGTGGGAAACGAACTATGTCGCTGAAATCCAGGTCAAGTGTCACCAGGCAGCGGTCTTCGTTGCAACAAGTTTCATACACCACCTGATCACTCGCGCCCTGGAGTGATTCCTGCACGACTGTATGCACGTCGAAACCGGCTTCTTGGAACAATCGCTGTGTTCGTGTTCCGAAGTTTTCATCGAGCTTGAATTTCATTTTGCGGTCTCGAGCGCGATTTCGACGTAACGTGAACGGGACATTTCTGCCCCATACGCGATGGCTGCATAGATATCAGGTACACTGAGTTGTGGATACTCGGACAGCACTTCTTCAATAGTCAGACCGTCGGCCAATAAGTCCAAAATCAGTGAGACCCATATGCGTGTGCCCCGGATGCATGGCTTACCGAAACAGATCCGCGGATCAATTGAGATGCGCTGTAAAAGCGGGTTCATTGGTCTTACCTTTTCAACGCCAGGTTCAAGCCCCAAGATGAAGGGCCGCTACGATAGACAGAACAATAGTATATCACGCGCTGCGGGCAAAATAGTAAGCGCTGACAGGGCGACCGTGCTGTCGGCACCAGTATTCGCGGTGGGTGGGCAGGTGCTCGCCGAGGCGCTGGGCCAGGTTGGGGTCATGCAGCCCAAAGGCGCCATGTTGCTCGACGAGATAGCGCACCAGTTCGCCGTATTCGGCCACATCGCTCTTGAACGCCAGCAGACCGCCGGCGCGGATTTTGGCGGCGAGCAGGTCGACAAACGGGGGCGAAAAGAGCCGCTTGACCCGATGCTGCTCCTTCCACCACGGGTCGGGGAAGAGGATGTGCGCCATCTCGACCCGCCCGTCGGGGATGACGCGCGGCATGTTGAAACGGCAGTCGTCGTCGCTGAGCCAGAGGTTGGAGATGTCAAAGCGCTCGATGCGGTCGAGACAGAGCCGCGTCGCCTTGGTCTTGGTCTCGTAGCCGACAAAGATCCGGTCGGGGTGGCGCCGCGCCCGGTCGAGGAGAAAGTCGCCTCGCCCAAACCCGATCTCGATCTCCAGGGGCGCGGGTGTGGCCAGCGCCGCGCGCAACCGCGCGCCGTTGTCGCCCTGGGGATCGTCCAGGGCCAGCGCCCGGAAGAAGGGGCGGTTCACCCCCCACGGCGGCAGGCGCTCGGCGCCGGGGCGATAGCGTGGGTCGCCACCGATCAGCCCCTTGCCCGCCGCCCAATCGGCATAGGCCTGGGCGCGCTCGGCGTCGGTCAACGCCTCCCAGGCAAAGTCCATCCGCCCCTGAGTGAAGCTGGTGGCGTGGTAGTCGAGTAACGGGTGCGGTGGGTTAGCGGGTTGCGGCTTCATCGGCGGGCAAATTCGGCGGTGTGGCGCGTACAATCGCATCGATCAGGCGCAGATAGGCTTCGGCGGCAGCGGCCATTGCCCGGGGCGTGCGGACGGCGCGGGCCTGCATCGCGGGCGTGAGGGTGTCCGCCGCGGCGGCCAGCCCGCGCAGGTGGGCCAAGCGCGCGAGCGGGTTGGCCGGGTTGGGCTGGGCGTCGAGCAGGGCCGGTGGCGCGATGCCCGCAAATTCGCAGACGGCGCGTAGCGAATCCACCGGCGGCTTGAGCACCTCGTCGTAGGGTGACCGGGCCACATACTTGGCCGTAATGAGCAACATGGCCCAAAACATGTTCAACTGCTGGGTCGCTACCTCGATGGGTGGGCGCGGCGGCACGGGCTGATAGTCAAAATGGGGGGGCGTGTCCAGCCTGGGCAACCGCGCCCGGTCGAAGAGCACCTTCGTCTCAGTGGGGACGGCCGCGGCGGACTTTCGCACCCAGTACCAATCGACCTGGTGTGGGCCTTGGCTGCCGGCATAGATCGCCATATTGTAGACACCACCCGGCGGCCAGTTTTGCGGCGCCTCCAGGATCAGGAGGGGGTCGTCGAGTTGCGCCATATTCGCATAGCGATGCGCACGGATGGCGTCAAAGTGGGCGTCGTCGACCACCACAAAGAGGTCGATATCGCTGAGCGCATCGGCGTCGCCCCGCCCCAACGAGCCAAAGAGCCACGCGGCAACCACGCGCGCATCGTCCGCAACCATCTCCGTTGCGCGGGCGAGCAGGTGATCTCGTTCTCGTATTCGCTGCGCCAGTCGGTCGCGCAGCCCGGCATCGGAAAATTTGTTCATTGACACTTCTGTTCACTACAATGCCAGCCGGTGCGCGATGGTCTCTTTGACCGCACCGGCGTCGGCGGGCAGATAGACGGGTGGGTTGGCAAGTTGGCTCTCCACCTCGGCGAGCGTCCCATCGTGATAGCCGACCTTGAAGCCGGTAAACTTGAGCCCATGCGCCGTGCTGATGACGACCACCCGATCTTGGCTATGGATCAGCCCGCGGCTGATCAACTTGAAGAGCACCGCCAGCGCCACGCCCGTATGCGGGCAGGTGTACATCCCGGTGCGGTCGGCCAGGGCGGCGGCATGGGCCAGTTCGTGTTCGCTTGCCTGCTCCACCAGGCCGTCGGTCATCTGTACAGCCTGCACGGCCTTCTCGTAGCTCACGGGGTCGCCGATTTGGATTGCCGAAGCGAGCGTGGTCTGGGCCTGCAACGTGGCCTTGTGCATGAAGCCATTGCGAAAGCTCTGATAGAAGGGGTTGGCATGTTCGGCCTGCGCCGCCACCAGGCGCGGCATCTTGTGGGTGACGCCCAGGTCCATGAGCAGCTTGAGCCCCTTGTAGAGCGCGCTGATGTTGCCCAGGTTGCCCACGGGGATCACGATCCAGTCGGGCGCTTCCCAGTCAAACTGGCGCACGATCTCGATGGCGACGGTCTTTTGGCCTTCGACGCGGATGCTGTTCATCGAGTTCGCCAGGTAGATGCTGTTGTCGCGCGTCACCTCTTGGACGATACGCATACAGCCGTCGAAGTCGGTCTCGAGCGCCAGCACATGCGCGCCGTTGGCCACCGGCTGGATCAGCTGGGCGGTGCTCACCTTGCCCGCCGGCAGAAAGATGATGGCGGGGATACCGGCGCAGGCGGCATAGGCGGCCAGTGCGGCGCTGGTGTCGCCCGTACTGGCGCAGGCGACGGCGCGCGGCGCCTGCCCGGTTGCGCCGCGGTCGGCGATCATCTGTTTGACCACACTGACCAGCACC
>JAHDWG010000011.1:31946-37403 GCA_023384495.1 Caldilineaceae bacterium | reverse complement strand
GGGAAAGCTGATCGCGACCGCCGTAATCAGCCCGACAAACCTGAGCGTTCGATTCTGCACATACCCCAGCTCGATCTCGACTTCGTTCCGATCTTCGAACTGATCGCTGTCCATCCATTTCAGCTCCTCGCCATTGGGAAAACGCTCCAAGACTGGGTGGCGGTCGCGTACGCTGATCTGGAAGCTGTCAGAGCCGGTGGCGGACTCAGTAATCGAAATCGACAGAATATCGATATTCGCACCGTGACGAAAGTCAACGCCGTTGATCTTCAACACAAAATCAGGCGCATAGGTTCGGGTGTCAACAGTCATGGGTGCGGCCTCACACAATGGCAGGGATGGTCAGCACCTGGCCGGGCTGGATTGAGAGCGGGTCGTCCAGATCGTTGGCTTCGGCGATTGGCCGCCACTTAGCCGGATCGTCATATTTCTCGGCAGCAATGCCAGCGAGCGTGTCGCCCGGCCTTACAATATACTGTTTGGCAAAGTTGGCCGATTGAAGCAGGCCCGTTTCCGTTTTGCCATCAAAAAACTGCTTGAATGTGACATCGACGGTTGCCCGTACGGGGATGCCGCTGGGCAAAAAGAGCGTGCAGCGCACATCAGCCTGTTGTAACACCCCGATAAAGATCAGGTTCCCCCAACTAAACTGGCAGACGGGTGGCGCATGGAGCTCTGCATTGATCTTTAGCAAATCCGTCACCTTCGCCGTATGGACCCGAACATCTTGATCCTTGCCGACCTTGCTGTCCACAGGGTCATAGGTGTCGAAAAATAGTTGCATGGTAAGCGTTTGCGCATCCCCGCGCGTAAATTGCAAGATGGGCGCCGATAAACCGGGGATGGCGACCTCTGCAAACTGATTCGACTTGTTCAACCGGTACTCTTTGGGGTTGAAGAGCACATCAAAGGTTTCACCTTTGGGAACGATCTGCTGAATCTTGGCCTTCTCGAGTTTTTGGGCCATACCACACCTCGCAACGTAGGTTACCCTACCAGGGCGACGCCGCTACGCATCCGGACGACCGTCACGCTGGTAGCGTAACTATGGGCTACAGTCCCATCACTTCACGCTCGAAAACCAACCGTCGCTCGATCAGGGTGTAGACCTCACGGGCAACCCGTTCCAGGTCAAGCTGGTTGAGGGCCGCCCCCGCGCTGCCGAAATTGGGTTGCGGCGGCGCTGCTGGGCCAGCGACCGGCTCATGGTTCGCCACCGGCCCAGCGGCGCCGTTCGTGGCTGCCCGCTGGATGGCGCCGCCAATCGGCCAGTCGAATGCAGCCTCTTGGGGTTGCCGCGGTGAATCGCTGTCATGGACTGGCCCGGCGGCGGGCCGCGCCAACTGTGCCAGCGGCATGTCCGGCGCTGGGAAGAGGGGCGTCGCTTGCATCTGCAAACGCGCGCCCGCTCCACCTATAGATGGCCATACGAGTCGATCCTGTGCGCCACCCGTCATCACACCCGGTGTTGGCAAATCATTGGCTCGGCGGCGCTCGATGTCTGCGTTTGGCTCCGAACCAGGCATAGCCGCCAGTTGCGCGCCGCGCGCGTTTGTCGCGTGGCGCATCATCAGCAACGGTTGCGCGGCCAACGCTCCCACCGCGCCAGCAGCAGCTTGCGTCCTGGCCACCTCTGGTGACCCAATCTCCGGTCGCTGCCCGTGGAACTGGGCGCCCGGCAACGCCCCGCCCAACGGGCCGATGCCGGCGCGCGAGCCAGGCTGCAAACGCTGCACAGTCCACAAACCCAGGTTGTCAGCGCCAACATGGTCATCCCTGGCGGCGCCGCGACGTAACATGGCTGCAGCATGATCGCGCGCCGCTCTACCGGGCAACGCCCGTGAGAGGAGCGCCGCTCCCTTGCCCGACGCAACAACAGATAGGCGTTGCGTGGGCGAGTCAGGCCGTACGCCGCTATGAGCATGGCGCATCGGTTGGGTCAGAACCGCACGCGGGTGTACCGATCTCTCGTCAGCCGCAGACTGAGTGGAAAGCCGCTCGCTTGTAAACGAACCGGCGCCACGCTGGGTCGGCCTTGGGTGGCTTTCCATCGCTGCCGAGATGGATGGCGCATGGGGCAGGCCGATGGCTGGCTGCATGGCACTCGCGCCTGCGGAACCCTGCACGCTTTGCGCCTGTGCAGCGCCGGCGCGGGTCGCCGTGGCATGGACAACAGGCGCGGCGCCTGAATATACGGGCCGCGTGGTCGCCAATGCCAACACCGTCTGCAACCCGGGCGCGCTGCCCGTTCCGCTCAGTTGGCGCATTACGGACGCCTCATCACGGGCGGCGGGCATCGGCCTAAATAGGGTGTCGCCGCGCCGAGACAAACGGCGCAAGGCCGGTTGACGCACAAAGGAGCCAATACGATCCGCACCGGCTCTCTTAGGCATCATTCCAAGCGATACACTCGCCACCGGTCTGCCGCTCTGACGCTCGACCATTGTCGAATGGAGACTGATCGGGCGGCCAACGGTTGGCTCGCCCTCCACCGGCAGCGAGCGTGCGGAGGCCATGGATAGACCCGGTACGACCGGCGTCTTGCTAAGCGCTTTGGGTGGGCGGCCTGTGCGTTCCACAGCCGGTTGGGCCGGTTTTGCCTGCGGCGCGGGGTCGGTCGCCATCGGCAGCGTTGGCCCTGCGCTCGCCGGTTTTGCATAAACCCTGGCCGGCGATTGGTTGTCCACTCGCAATGCAAGGGCGGTTCGAGCGCCGATTTGGGCCAGCGGTTGCCGCCGCGCCTCGGCAAAATCGCCTGCCCCGGCGCTGACCTCGCGCGCAAGTTGCGTAAGCCGGCCCCCTTGTCGCCGGGTGACCGCCGTGGGCGATTGCCCGGCAGAGGCAATGGGCAAGCGATTTGCCACGGTAAGCGGAGCGGTTCCGGCCGCCGGCGCGACCGGCCCGCTGTGGCCCAGCGCCCTCCTGGCGGCGATGGGCGATGACGCATCACCTGCGGCCTGGGGTGCGCGCCCCACCGGTCCGCTAGCCGACCGAGCCTCCGTACGGTTCAAGAAGGCCAGAGCGGGGGTCGCCACCGGCGCGGTCACGGCCCCGACGCCGCGCAGTAACTGGATGGCGGGTCGCTGATAGTGGCGGGCAATAGCCTGCTCCAAACGCCCAGCGACGCGAAACGGGCGCGTCATCACGCTGCGAAGCGCGGGTTGCAGATGCAGGGACCGCACGCTCGGATCCGGGGCGCGGGTGGCGAATTCTGGACCGTTCTGAGGGGCCAACGGGTGCGGCCCAGGCTGTGGGCGAGCAGGTTGAAGCGGCGTTACACTGTGCGCTCGCGACAGCTGCAAGGCCGCACGACGGTCGGTCGCTTGGTTTCCACTCGCGGCTATGGGGGATGTGGCGTGCGGCTGGCTCGCGGCGCCAGCCTCCGATTGCGCCTGAAGATCGGCGGGGGCGTGACCTGCCGGTGTTGGCGGCCCTTGGCGCGATGCCGCCCTGTGCGGGGCAACAGGCAGAACAGCCGGTTGAGCACTGTGGCGCGCCGGCATTTCAGGCCCTGGCTGCCCTATGGGCAAGGCGGCGGACGGGGCGACTGGGCGGCTGGCTGCCGCCCAGCCCCGGCGTGGGGCGCTGGAATGGGGCCCCAAGGGTAGGGCCGGCTGCCGCTGCAAAGGGTCATTGTTCGCCGATGGGCGGCTGATGCCCAAACGGTAGCGCTGAACATAGGGCATATCGGGCCGGAACCGCCCGCCGCCTTCGGCGCTGGATAGCCAACGGCGCTGGATGGTTGCCGCGAGTGGATGGCGCGCACGCGCCAACCGAATGCGGTGGGCGGCCCGGTTCACCAGCCACGCGCCGATCACGCCGGGCGCGCCGCCGGCGCGCGCCCGAACGCGCTGCACAAGCGCCGGGCTCACCGCCTGATTCTGTTGAGCCGTCCCGGCGGCGATTCGCTCGCCGGTGCGGGGCAGGCCATCACGACCGACAACCTCCGCCATGTCTACGATTCCTCTTTTGGGCGCCCGTGGGGCGCGCACACTCGCCAATCCCACAACCTTTATGCGCATAGGTTCTAAGCCGATTGCGTGGTGATGCCGCGATGGGCCAGTTCGAGCGTTTCGATGGCCACCTCGGCTGAACCGGCTCGCAGATCGGGGCCGCTCCAGCGCACAGGGTAGGCGTCGCGGCAGTTCCAGCGCCACTGATCCTTGCCGGCGCTGTTCATCAGGATGATCGAGGCGCTCTGCCGGCGAATCGCGCCCTTGACAATTGCCTGTTGCCACTCCCAGAGCTGAACGGCATCGAGCAGACCATGTTTCAAAATGATATTGGATGGATAGCGCGCCGGGCCGGCCAGCTTGTGGATGTATTCGTTCACCCCGCCCTCGCGGTAATCCTCGGTCTCGATCTCGACCTGGAGGCCGGAAACCTCTGAAAAGCCGCCCGACCAAATGCCGTCGAGCTCGACGCGAAACTTGAATGAGAGGTAGGGGTCCCCCTTGCGGTTACTCTCCGGCATGATAACTATCCTCTGATTGGCGTCGCTTCTGCTACGGCGCTCCATCCTCGTTGAGCCGCCGGTTGATGCGGGCGATCTCGGCGACCCACTGATGGCGCTCTCGATGCTCTAGCGCCATGATCTGGCTATAGGGCCAATGGAAATGATAGGCGATGTAGGCTACCTCCTCGAACAGCCTGTCCGAGGGGTAGCCAGTTATTCCCCCGCCATCTCCAGTTCCACCTCGAACGATTCTTCGCAGTGAGGGCAAGTCACCGCCAGCCGGTTGTGGCCATTGTGATTGATGCGTTGATACATCTCTTGCAAATAGGCCAGATCCCCGGCGAAAAGCCCCTCGATGACTTTAGGGTTGATATGTTCCACCTCACCGAGCTTGGTGACGACCCGCGACAACAGGATCACCACCAGATAGCCGCTGTTGTTGAGCACGCGACGGTCTTTGAGGGGTGTGATCTCGTCCATCGCGGTCGCCATGCGCATGATGCCCTCACGGTGGAGATTGCCCTCTTCGTCCACATAGCCATGGGGGAGGGTGAAGGAAAACTCTGTCTGCAACATGCTACGCCTTCTTTAGCACTTCGTGAGCGATTTCCAGGGTCTCAACGGCAACTTCGTTGGCCGTTGCATTGAATGTCGGTCCAGTCCACTTTGCCGGCCACGCCGCCTCGAAGTTCCAGCGCGTCTTATCATTGCCCTCATCGTCCACGAGGATGATCGAGCCGTTCTTGCGTTGGATCGTGCCCTTGAGGGCCTGCTCGCGCCAGTCCCACAGCTCTTCATCTTTGGTGATGCCCCACTTGAGGGTGATGTTGGAGTACTTGGTCAAGCCCGGTAACTTCCGTGGGTAGAGCGGGTCTGGCCCTTCGCGATATTCAATCGGGTCTTGCGAAAAATCCAACCCGGAACACTCCTGGAAGCCCGCTCGCTCCACCCCATCTAGCTCAACCCGAAAACGATAGCCTCGGTAGGGATCGGGATTGCCA
>JAHDWG010000011.1:27485-31936 GCA_023384495.1 Caldilineaceae bacterium | reverse complement strand
GCCATCTCTGTCTGCCATGTTCGCGCTCCTTCTTCGTCTGTTTCCAAATGGACATCAATATGGATATCAATCTATACTCGTGGCTGTTTGAAAATGACAGTTTCTGCGGCGGCAAAACTGTTATTTTCAACCAGCGCTCAGCTTAGAGTGGCCCAACGATTCGTACACCGGTGGGGCCGTGGATCAGCTGGACAATGATAAACTCAGCAGGCGCCGTAGTCGCCAGGCCAATCTCAGTGACGATACGCCCAGTCTCCCGTTGATCCGGTGGGTTGGTCTCAGCGTCACACTTGACATAGAAAGGCTGTGGTCCACCGCCGGCCAATGCGCCTTGTTCCAGCAGGCTGGTAAAATAGTCGGTCAGATTGCGCACGATCCTCGCCCACAGCGCCGGTGTGTGTGGCTCAAAGACGACATCGATCATGTTGCGTTCGAGCCAACGGGCCGCGGTGGTAAAGATGCGTCGCTCGTTGACATACATCCACGCTTGCTGGGGGCTCAGCGTGCGCGCGCCCCAGACGCGGATGCCCCGGCGGGGAAAGACGCGCAGACAGTTGACGTGTATGTTGTTCAGCGGCCCCTGCTGCTCATCGGTGAGCCGCACTGCCAGGTCGAGCACGCCATCCATCTCTTCGTTGGCCGGCGCCTTGTGGACACCCACGCGCTGATCAGTACGGGCGATGACGCCGGCCACATGACCGCAAGGAGGAACCAGGCCGCCGGTCGCTACAGGCCCGTTGGCAACCCGCACCCACGGGTAGTAGAGCGCTGCGCTGGCGCCGTTCAACTGGTGACGTTGGGCTTTCACGTCTGTCGCGTCTGCTTGCGGCAGCGAATCGAGAATGGCGAAACGGTTGCCCAACAACTCGCAGTGGCGAATGATGGCGCGCTGCATCGCAACGATCTCGTCAACGATCTCGTCGCTGCCGGTGCGGCTTTCATGCGCCTCTCCAGATGGGATGGGCCACATGAGGTCCGGCGCGCAGATGAGGTCGTAGTCATCATAGTCCGCCAATGTCTCCAAGGCAGCATCGACGGCGTCGACCATTGCGCCCTCCTCATAGGCAACCACCTGGACATAGCAGAGCGAGCCGCCGTTGGCGAAAAAGCCCTGCACGGCCCAGGTCAGAAACCCAAGGCTACTCAAGTTACCATAGGTCGCTTCGAACTGCGGCCAGAGGGTGAAACGCTGTGGCGTCCGATTGAGCGGCGCCGTCTCATCCGTTGGCGCGGCTTGTGCGCTGTTGAGCTGCCCAGCAGCCCCGCCCGATGCGAGAACTTGCTCTCTCACGCGCTCGTCGGCGCGCATGGTATCCACACTCTGCATATAGGACGTGGTGTCACCCGAACCAGGATCCCCCAACTGCGTCTCAGCGGACGGTGGTGGGCGCCTGGGTAAGCGCAGGTATCCCCGTTTTCTGACAAGATGGGCTGCAGGCGCACGGGCAATCGGCTGCGTGATGAACGTTTCATTCGGGTCGGCTTGCCCCTGGTTGAGCTCTTCCAACAACTGCCGACGCACCAACCCCAAAAAGACAGGCACGCCTGTCTGCAATACATGCTTGGGTTGGATGACCACATGCTTGATGTGGACGCCGGGCGTCATCTGAGCGGACATCACGATCTCCTCTGGCATTGAGCCTACCCGAACCACCTGTCACTCCCCATCTTGGCAGATGGAGCGTTTCGGCTCGCCACCATTATCAGAATAGGCCTATCTTAGACAGGCCCACCGAGCGCCGTTTAGGTCTGCGGCTGCCACTGGCTGATACGGAAGATGACGAACTCGGCGGGGCGGACGACGGCGACGCCGATCTCGGTCACCACCTGGCCCACCTCGCGCAACTCGGGCGGGTTGGTCTCGGCGTCACACTTGACATAGAAGGCCTGGTCCGGTGTGCTGCCAAAGAGCGCCCCCGACCGCCACACCGTGGTCAGAAACGCGCTCACATTGCGCGTGATCTTGGCCCACAGCTTCTCGTCGTTGGGTTCGAAGACCGCCCACTGCGTCCCCTCGTCGATCGACTCGCGCAGGAAAAGGAAGGTGCGCCGCACATTCACATAGCGCCACTCGCCGTTGGCGTCCCCCCCCACCGTCCTCGCCCCCCACACCCGGATGTTGCCGTTCAGCTCGCGGATGCAGTTCACCCCCAGCGGGTTCAGCCCATCCTGCTGCGCCTTGCTGATCTGGTATTTCAGCCCCACCGCACCCAACACCACCTCGTTGGCCGGCGCCTTGTGCACCCCCCGGTTCGTGTCCACCCGCGCATAGATGCCCGCCATGTGCCCGCTCGGCGGTACGTAGATCAGTCCGTCCCCGTCCGGGTTCTGGAGCTTGGTCGCCGGGTCGAAGACCTGAATCCACGGAAAGTAGAACGCCGCATAGTCGGAGTTGGGCGGCGGATCGATGTTGGCCAACGTGAGACTTCCGTTGATCGCTTCGTTGCTGTCGAAGATCGCCATCCGGTCTTGCGTCGCTACCTTGCAGTGCGCCACGATTCGGTCGCGGGTCGTGGCATCGTTGATCCCCGGCGCCGCCACAATCGCAATCTCGTCCACCGCGCCAAATTTCTCCAGGAGGGCATCGACTTCGGTGTCTTCGGTGACGACACCGACAAAGCAGCGTGTACCACCATTGTGGAAGAAACCAAAGACGGCGTGCGCCAGCCGATTCTGCCCCGCATCGACCGAGAAATCGCCAAAATACTTGCGAAACTCGCCGAAATTGGTGCAGAGCTTGGGCTGGGCGAGGTTCCCTCCCTCAATCTTGTGGATAGGGCTTAGAAACTCAGTATTCTTGATTGTGATGGTTTCCTGGTCGGCGGCCCGGGCATCGGCAACCGCACTTTCGGCTGCTGCTGAGTCAGACAACTTTGTTCCATCACTCAGTGTGGCGCCGACCAGCGATGCGGCCACCGCTGCATCGGCAACCGCTGAACGAACGCGAGGCAGCCTCACATCCACCGTATCGGGTGGATCTACAGGCGTTGCGTTGCGATGCGGGTTCGGTCGCGGCACGACATATTCCGCCGCATCTACGATGCCAATGAAGCCAGCCGTACTAGTGCCCACGCCCGCAATCGCTTGGACGGCAGATGGCACTTCTTCAACATAGACACCTGGGGAAAGATAGCTTGGCATGTTTTTGCCCTCCACTATTTGTCAAGTTGCAATCAACGTTACATCCTGGTCGTTCGCCCACTATGTGGCCGGGCCGGCATCGCGACAGACCAATATTTCGACAGTCACCAACTCGGTTAGGCCATTCTTGAATGTGACCTCAGTCAAATCGCTGCCAAGCAGGCTGATCACGGCAGCGTCGGTCAGCACGATGGGGCCACTCAGATCCGTATCGCTTGCGCTGCCCACGGCATAAGTGAGCTTCTTCCCGGCGTCTGCGGCGTCCACATATTTGCTGGCTTTGACCAACAGAAATTTCGCAGCGACTCCGGATGGTAAGATATTGACTACCTCATCTTCGCCTGGTTGCACATCCACCCGGATCTTTGCATATGCTTCAGACTGCATAACGCCACCAAGGTTGAATGTTGGGCCGTTCTGAACTTCGACGCTTGTCGACCATCTGACTCTTTCTGGCATGATGTGCTCTCCTCGTGTGCAATTATAGTCACAAAATGAAGCCATTACTGTTCGACGTTGTCTGTCTCCAAAGTTCTACGCTGACTAGCGAGCACTTGCGCCTGTTCGATCCAGGACGTGGCTCCGGCGGCTTGCCACGGCTGTAAACTGAAAACCTCCCTAATCTGTTCAACCGACGCAGCGGCCAGGGCGGCGTACGTCTCAATCCCTGCCTCATATAGACGTTGCTGATAGACAGGGCCGATACCACTAATGTTGGTCAGGTCATCGCGGGTGCGCGCCTCTGGCTGCATGGGCGCCATCACGGCATGGGGGGTAACCGGAAGCGTGTCCATCGTAGGTTCGGGGATGAATATGGCATGTGAGCAGGCGAGCACCTCAATCTCGACATCCGATTGCGTATCATTGGCAAAATACAAACGGGTGAGACCACTTGTCAGCGAATCTAGCATCCCGCCATGTGTCAATATCAGTGGGCCAGCCAGTGCAATCGGCACACCATTCGCAGCCAGCTTCATGCGCAATCCCCCATGGCCATCCTCTGGATTCACATATTTGCTGGCTTTGACCGCCACCAAAGAAAATATTCCATCATCGTCAGGTAAAATATCGATGGCCTTATCCTCGCTACCAGCTGGGATGATCGTAGAAAGTTTGCAGTACGCATGGACTGCAATCGCCTCCGTGATCGTTACGAGTATAGAGCTTCCGATCGCAACCTGCATTGTCCATTTGAGTTGTTCTGGCATAGGCGCCGCTCACCTTTCTTTCTTCGGGAGTTTTTTGACCCTCAGAGCAAATGTCAACAGAACCTAGGGCGAGGCCGGTTGCAGTGTCACGGCGACTTGACG
>JAHDWG010000011.1:0-27475 GCA_023384495.1 Caldilineaceae bacterium | reverse complement strand
CCTCGACCGGCTGGCTGAAGGTCACAAAGCCGGGCGCCGAAACCACCAGCGTGGGGTTACCCGCCAGCAGCCGGCTGAGTTGATAACGGCCATTGGCCCACGTGCGCACCGCGGTCGTATCAGCGCCAAGCCTCACCCGCGCCCCCGTCACCGGCTCACCCCCGTCATCCACCACCTGCCCGTGGATACGCGTGACGGGCAACTCGACATCCACCCGCGCTGGTGTGGCAGGTCTATCGTCGGGTCGTGTGGGCGCGGTGACAGCATCGGTTTCGACCACGCCATAGCGCGTGCCCGTGTCGGGGACGCTGACACGCAGCCGGTATTGTTCGCCCGCTTCGCCCGGCGGTAAATCGGTGAAAAAGAAGACGCCATCCCCCTGGCTCAATGTGTGGTCGACGCGCGGGTGGCGTCGTTGCCAGGCCGGGCTTACGGCGCGCGGGTGAAAAACGACGTGCAACCCTCCTGCTACATGCCAGACAACATACTGCCTGCCGGTGTCCACGATCAGCCAGCGACCGCGCGGGCGTTTCACCATGACCCGCGCCTCGGTCGATAGCGTATGGCCGCGGGCCCGAAACCCAGCCAACAGGCCATCGGGTAGCTGACCTGCATCGAGATCGGCGATCAGGCCATTGGCCTCGATACGAAACGAACCTGCGTAGTAGGCGCCCAACATGGTCAACACCATGCGCTGAAACGCCTGCGGCGCCTCTTCGACCATGATCTCCACCAACGCGCCGGCCACCCGGCGACGCAGGTCTCGGTTGACGCGCTCCTCTTCGGTCTCATCGGGCCGCGCTTCGTCCGTCGGCGCCGTGCGGACAACGCCCACGATGGAGGCGGCATGGCGGATGGTGATCGCACCGTTCATGGCGCTCTCTCTTCCACTGTGCTGGGCCGGATATTGGCGTTGGATTCGATCACCAGCGGCGCCTCGATAGGCGCAAACGGCTGGACGGCAATCGTAACTGTATAGTTGAGCGCGGCCTTGGGTTTGCCGCCCAGCGCCTGCCAAAACTCACCCACGCTCTGCAACTGCCCCGCCTGCAATGCGGTGGTGGGGGGCGGCAGGCGCTGGCTGCGCAGTTGGCCCTGTAACACCTCCTCGGGCAGCGTGCGGTGGCGAAGCAGCACAACCATCACGGCGCTCAACAGCGCGTGCTCGTCAAATGCGGGGCTGGGCGCGCCGCCGCCGGCCCAGGCCGTGACCAGATAGCTGCAATCGACCCGCACAGGCGGCGGCTGGCGCCGGGCCGCGCCGTTGCTGTTACGCTGCAGCGTCCAATCGTTGCTGCGCAGTTCCAGATTCTCGCGCACGTCGTAGAGAAAGAGATCGACCGCGGGCAACGAGACGTTGTTGGGCGGAAACTGGTCATCCGGCGTCTCAAAGCTGACCGTGACCCGTGTCGATGCGCTCTCGCCAAAGAGATTGGGCAACTCTTGCTCCAACAGGGCGCGCAGCGTGCTGTCCAAATCCTGGATCATGGCGCGGCCTCCGCACTTTCTGCCTCTTGCACCAGGCAATAGGGCCAGTCCGGCTCGTCGATGGCCGGGTTGGGGATGCGCTGCTCGAAGTCGAGCCAGATGCGCTGGTCGTTGCGGCAGTCATAGCCGCGGCAGGGCGTCGGACGATGGGCATAGATGGCGCAGTGGCAGGTGTGACGCTCCATGTGTGTGCAGTAGCCGTCGGCGCCCTGCTCGATGAGATAGGGCTGCCCCAGATCCCAGTGGACGATGCCCTCGCGGATGTCTTGCCGCGAGAGCGCGAAGGGCAGCCGGCAGCAAGAGGCTTTGCAGAGATGGACGCGGTTCTCGCAGTCGATGGCGACCCCATTGGTAAAGGTGTATTTGTCCGGCGTATCCTCCTGCAAAGCCACCCCCTGACCGTCGGCCTTGTACTGCTCCAGCAACTGGCGCTCCAGGGCCTCGCGGCGGCTCTCCAGCTCCTCGACGCCGATGATGCCCTTGTCGTGGAGCAGCTCGACCAGGGCATAGATGTACGCCGCCGCCTCACGCGTCCGCCGCGTGTTGGCGTTGAGCCGGCTGTGGGTGTAGAGCAGGCCATCGGCCAGCCGGCGGCGGAGGTTGGGTGAAGCTTTCGGATCATTTGCATATTTGTTGGTAGCCATAGTCGCAGCCAGCGTGATAGTAGACTCGATAAACAGGACGGTGGATAGACTTCGACCCTATCTCTGAAATGGATCAAGCTGATGCAAGAGCCGCAGCACGACGCTGTTCTCCCTGCCAAACGTGATGCGCAAATTGGATGCAGTCAAGGCCAGATTGGGCGCGCTTTGGCGTTCGATTATGTGGTCGATCGTCATCGTAATGCGGCGCCCATTCAACACATAGTAGGGGGCCCCGCCGGAGAATCGGCACCCTGCATCCGTAAAGATGGCCCGCGCAACTGGGTCTCCCCGCACCCGAGCCCAGAACCGATTACGATGAAGGTTGAATAGGTTCCGGCTATTGGCGGCAGTGAGCAACGCATTGTCGCCCGCGCGAGCCGCGTCGTCCCACAGTTGTTGCAGGATGCGAATGTCTGGATGTGACATAGGCTTGGCCAGGAAGCGGTTGAACGCCTGAACCTCGGCTTGCGTAAAGCCAGCCGCAATCTCGGGGGCAACCGGAACCGCGCCCTGTTGCGGGGCACGGCTGGAGGCCGATGGCGTGCTCAAATCAAACGTTTCACCAAATGCCCGGTTGATCTCCGCATCGAGTGCCCTATCGCCGGTGGGGGTCGTCAGTGTCGAAACTGCTTGACCTCCAGCCACGTCTACCGCGGTCACGGTGACGGTTCTGGCGACTGTCTGTGTGGCGGCTTGGGCGCCGGCTCCGACCCCGGCCGTGCCCACCGCACGCGGTGCAGCCTGTGCGACCGCTCGCTCTCCAAACTGGACAGTTGCATGGCCGATACTCTGTGAGACTGCACGACCCGCCACTTGATTGACGGCTTGCTGTTCTACAAGCACGGTGCTGGTTCGGCTGGCGATCCCTGCAAAGGCCGTTGGGCTGGCATCGCGCAGCCCTAACATGATGGCCGCCGCCAGATTGCGGCCTGCCCGCTGAGTTGCCCGGATAACCGGCCTGCCAATCATCGAGGCAAGGCGCCCGACCGGGACGAAGAGCGTTGCTGCATCGATTCCGGTCAAGCCGATGTTCAATAGCGTTGCACGGGTTGATTGGGCGGCAATCTGCAACATCTGTTCACCCGTTACACAAAACTCATTCTCAAGATCGCCTGACGTCGAACCAGTGATGTTGAGGTGATACCAGCGCGGCTCGTATGTATGAACCCGTACAATCTCATTGGGCCGGAGACGAACGCCGCCAATAAACGTCTCAAGCGGCAATGTGCGAGTTTGGGCGCGGAAATCGCTATTTCCCAGCACTGAATTTAAGGGCTGACGTACGATAATGAAATCACCATCCCGGTGCGCCATGATGGGCGCGCCACCAAAACGGGTCCCACGATATGGGAATATCTTCACGCCCCGTAGATCCCCTGACTCACACCGCCGCATTGCCTCCTCAATCGACAAATATTGCGCGCCCGCATCCTCTCCCTCCGAGGTCGTCACCTGCCCGCGCTGTGTGAGCGGTGGCGCTTCTTGGTCGGTGATGACAAACAAGACAGAAGACTGACGGGCAAAAAAAGTCGATGGGTTTGGCTGATCGGATCCGATATTGTAGCTGAATCGGCCGCCCCCCGCTCTGGCGTCGAGTGTAAAGTTTACGTCGTTTCCTCTGGTGACCACGGTGGCTTGGTATTCGCCCGTCTGCAGGCCTTCCTGATTAAGCCGATACCGAAAGAGACCCTGGCCTGTGTGGAAATCGATGTATTGTGTGCCCGACGGGTTCAAATAGAGCGTTACATAGCTCACCATCGGAGACTGGGTGCGTTGGCTGGATTCTCCATCCAGCGCAACCCGAACGCGAGAGGGGGATAGCCGCACAGGGCGCTGCTTCACGGCAAGGGGGGCACGCTGAAAGCCCTTACGAACCCGATGGTGCGCCGGCCCGTGGTGTGGCTCGTGGCTGGCGCGGGCTGAAACCCCAGTGTGTGAGCCACTGATCACCCGCTGAACATAGCGATTGCCATATACGCGCTGAAGATGGAGCATCGCGGGCGCCGTAACGGGGCCCCCAGCCGCCATGCGAATAGGCGCTGGCCCAGCGGCAGGCTCAAGCTGGCCTCGCGCCCGCGCCCCAGGCTGTGGTTGTGATTCGCTCACGGATGCTCGAAGTTGATTCGACATGGCAACGCGTCACCAACAGGATTAAGCCGGCGGAAACATATGATAGATAAAGTCGATCCCGCCCGATGTGCGATGAAACGAGAGCTCGCCGCTCAGGCTGCCTTCAAAGCGCCAGGCCGAAGCGCGGATCATCTGTCGCAGCTCCTGAATCACGCCATCGGGGACACGCGTGGCGCCGCTAGGGTCGCCCGGCCGCGGCGAGCCCCACCAGGCGCCGCGATTGGTGCGCGCGCCATCCCAACGCCGGAACTGCGACTTCATGTCGTTGTACACCTGGCGGGCCAACGGGCTGGGGCCGGCGGCGTTCCCCACCAACAACGCCGCGCGATCCTCCAACCGGTCATAGGCCGTCTGGAGTTTGTCCCACTGCGTCTGAAAGGCTTCCAGGGTGAAATCAGTGGCCAGAAACGTATGCCACTCACTCCGCAGTTGCTCAAAGACCTTGAATCGGTTCCACCACCGGCCCACGTGCTCGCTCGTCTTGTCCCCCATGCGCTCCCAGTACGCCTCGAAGTAGAGATCATCGATCGCCTTCTCGACCTCGGTGCCCGGTCCCAATTTGCTGCGGATGTAGGCGCGTTGGGCCTCGATTGTGGGCAGGGCAGCCACATGGCCCGCGGCATAGTCTGTATGATCCGTCAATGCCCGTTGGATCGACAGAGCAAGCGCGCTGGGGCGCGGGCTGATTGTGGCGATCATCTGGCCGCTCGCCCGGTTGCCCAGGCTGCGCTGCATCTGCAAGATGCGGGCCGGCCCCAACCCACCGGGCTGCGAACGTTGCCGGCCCATCGGCGCCGGCGTCGCGCCAGGCCGGACGCTATCCCGCTTTATGTTCCTGGCCGGAAGCTTAGCCATGCGTACTCTTCGGATCATGACCGGCCTTTTCCCGTTTCATGGCAAGTGGCTCATCTTCCTCATCTTCGAGCTCGGTTGCCGGCGGGGGTGCGCCGGAGGACGCCGATGATGAGGAAGAGGAACTGGGTGGGATGCGCATCAGCGAGTCGCTCTTTGCGCGCAGCGGCAGCCCCTGCTGCTGTTGTTGCTCCTCTTCTTCTTCTTTGGGCGGCATCGAACCCATCGAACTACTGCTACTGCCCGCCGATGGCGTCTGCCTTTGCGCCTGTGTCTCCTGCTCCATGACGGCGCGGGCGGTGCTGTCCGCCTCCTGCTCGAAGCGGTCGCCCGGCGCGCCGACGGTGAGCTTGGTCTGCACCTGGTCGCCGTTCTGTTGCACCACGTGGGTCAGCTCGTGCGCCAACAGCTCGCGCCCACCCGAGCTGCCGGGGTTGTATTCCCCTTGTTTGAAGAAGATGTCCTGGCCGGTGGTGAAGGCGCGGGCGCTCAACGACTGGTTGAGGCGGTCGGCCTGGGCATTGTGATGGACGCGCACACCGCCAAAGTTGGCGCCGAGGGCCGGCTCCATCTGGGCGCGCACACCGCGGTCGAGCGACTGGCCCCCACCGCGCGCGGCCTGGATGCTCCGCTCGATCTCGGGCGCGACATCGGCCTCGCCGTCGCCCTGGCGCGCCAGATGAACCACGCGCTGGACAAAACGGTTGCCATAGTGGCGCTGTAGGCGCAGCACCGCGCCGGGCGCGGGCGCTCGCTGCACCGGCGCCGGGCTGACCCGCTCTGCATGGGCGCCGGTGCAGGAGGCGTCGCCCAACCGGCAGGCGAGTTGCGCCGTTGGGTCACGCTGGATAGCAGCGTGCGCGCCGGACGTTTCCTTTGCGATCTGCTCGTTTGACCGTTGCTGAAGATGCAACGAGACAGAGGGGGCGGGGAGTGTCTGGTTTCGCATTCGATCGCTCCTAACGGATATAATTCGCATAGTCGTCGAACTCGCCGTTGACAACTACCTTGCCCATCTTCTGGTATTCGCGTTGGACGGCGCGAATCAGGTGAGGCATGTTGACGATCTCACCATCATCCGCCGCAAAAAAGGCCGCGGCGAGCGCAATGTTACGGATGTTGCCGCCGGCCATCTCGAAGCGGCGAGCCATGTAGCCGAGATCCAGCGACGGGCTGAGGGGTGTCTGCGCCGGCCAGATTTTTTCCCAAATGCGGCGGCGCTGCTTCTCGTTGGGGAAGGGGAACTCAACCGTAAAGTGCATGCGGCGTACAAAGGCGTCGTCCATATTCTTGTGCAGGTTGGAGGCGAGAATGACCATGCCGTCGTATTCCTCCATGCGCTGCAATAAGTAGCTAATCTCGATATTCGCATAGCGATCATGGGAGTCACGCACTTCGCTGCGCTTGCCAAAGAGCGCGTCGGCCTCGTCGAAAAAGAGGATGGCGTTGCTCGTCTCTGCTTCTTGAAAGATGCGCGCCAGATTCTTCTCGGTTTCGCCAATGTATTTCGAGACCACCGACGACAGGTCGATCTTGTAGAGGTCGAGCCGCAGCTCGCCGGCCATGATGTCGGCGGCCATGGTCTTGCCTGTGCCAGACGGCCCGGCAAAGAGCACGTTCAATCCCTTGCCCATGGCCAGCTTGCGGTCGAATCCCCATTCTTCGTAGACGCGGCCTCGGTGTTTGACCTGGTTGACAATCTCGCGCAGCTGTTGGATGCGGTCGGCAGGCAGCACGATCTCATCCCACCCATAGTGGGGCGTGATCTTACGCGCCAGCTCGGCAAGCTTGCGGTTGGACTGTAACCGGCAGGCGGTGTGCAAGTCGTCTTCGGTCACGTGGGGTTGCTGAGGGTTGCGGCTGCGGGCCAGGTTGCGCGCCGTGGCCGCCGCCGCCCGGATCTGCCCGGCCGTAAAGCGGAACTGGCTCGCCAACGAATCCAGTTCGATCCCATCCTCAAGGGGCAGCTTGCCCTCCAGCAGCTGTGGCCACAACTCGCGGCGCTGGCGATAGGTGGGGCGCCGGAATTCAACCTGGATGAAGGGCAATTCGCCATCCTCGTGCGTGGGTTCCCAGGCGGTGTCGCCGGCCAGAATCGACAGGCCGGGATGTTCGGCGAGCAATCCGAGCAACTGTTCACACGCTGCCCGCTGCTCATCCGCCAACAATGTCTCAAAACCCCGCCAATAGAGCACCGCATCGTGCAGCAGCGCCTCGCGCAGGATCAGACGGGCGGCCACGGCAAAGGTTGGCTCCCCGGCGTTGAGCAGCGATGGCCCGTCCACCACAAGCAGCGGACGCGCCAGTTCACCACACAGGGCGCGGGCTGTGTGTCTTTTGCCCACACCATTGGGGCCGTGAAAATAAAAGATAAGGGGCGCCTCCGCGGCCTGTCGCTGTCGCCCCACGGCCAAAAGACGCTCGATTACGCCCGCCAGCAGCGGATCAGAGGCGAGCCCGACCGCCACCCGCTCAACCTGGACAAATGGCCGCAAGCGCTCATCCACATCGTCGGCCCCCAATAGAAAGTCAACGATTCGCCGGTCGGCGCGGAGAAAGCGCCCCAATAAGGGGGGCTGTGGATAGGAGGGGTCATCAAAGAGGGTCACCAAATGATATTGACAGAGTGGCGAGTCGGGCAAAAAATGGCGCCGCTCGGCCAGCTTGCGCTCCAGTGAAGGGGCCAGTAAATTGAGCGTCAGGTCCACGCTGGGGCGTCGCTTGGTAATATCATCTTGCAGGTAGCCAAAGAGGCGCTCGTAGCGCAGATCGATCTCCGGCGCCAGGCAGACGAGCAGCACATCGACGGCAAAGGGCGAAAGCTGGAAACGGCGGGCCAGCTCGTCGAGGCGCAGCGTAACGCCATGCTGCTGGCTTGCGGCGCAGCGCCGCCGGTTGATCGACGCCATTTCCTCCAGCACCGATGCAAGATAGTCCAGGCTGGGGTCAGCCGGGGCAATCGCCCAACGGGGCAAGCCGGCCGGTTCGGAGAGCAGCGTGTCTATCTCTTGCTCTGACACATACAGGCCCTGGAAGTGCTCATCCGCCGTATGAAGCTGGCGGGCGCGCAGAACCTGGGTCCGGATCAACACGTCGAGACGTTCTAACTCTGCCAAAATGTGCTGCAAATTATCAATGAAAGGTTCCATGAATGAGTGCAATATCTCGCGCCCCAGGCGCACGCAGATCGCGCGCTCATGCGCAAATAGGCAGCTTCGTTCCCAAGAGTACGACGACTGCAAATCGCTGCAAACAGCACTGCAACATCAAAATATCGACAGAGTCTTGTGTCGGCAGGGGTCAAAACTGTCGGGGAACAGAGGGCTCTGTATGGCTATACTCAAATCAGAATGAAAACCGGAGTCTGAAGTGCTCACACCGAGTCCGTGACTCGGCGGTTCACGGAACCGCCTGGAGCACAAAAGTCTGGTTTTCATTCTGAACTCAGTATAATCAGGTGACGGGAAGTGCGTAATGCGGGTGATGCAACTGCAACAGCCAGACAAACATTCGGGAGCAATACACAGACAAACGGAGCCAGGTACACACCGCCACTGGGCGCTTGAATGCCGGTTTCGATTTCGGTACAACCAGAGGCGGTAAATTACATGAAGGAAAACTACCAAATATATCGTACAACTTTTGCCGGCGGTTGTCAAGGGTTTTTTCGGGCGCTTTGCCGGCAAGTCACCTATTCTAGCGACAAAACCGCAACCGCGTCTTTTGCCCGCACACTGATTCGAGATCGCTCGTGTGAATATTTGCGCGATCCATATTTGCGCGATCCGGGGTTTGACACCGGGTCTATCGCCTGCTACAATAATACAAGATAAGAAGAGTTATGTCTTATGCATTCTTTCTTGCACTATTTTTAGAGAGGACTGTGCTATATTATGACTAAGGGCGCAAGAGTACCGATCATCAATGGGCTGAAACAATGCCCAAAGTGTGGAGAAAATAAGCCAGTTGATGAATACTATAAAGACCCCAATAATCAGTATGGCGTTCGCTCTCCATGCAAAGCGTGTATCAAGCTTGGCAGCAAGGCTCGATACGAGCAGGAAGGAAGCACGGGGAAACAGAACAACAAAGCTCGGCTAGCTGCTAGAACCGAACTTAAGCGGCGGCTAGTTGCAGCGGCAGGTGGTAAGTGCACGCGGTGTGGCTACAATGAGTTCATTTCAGGCCTGGACTTCCATCATGTACATGGTGAGAAGGAAGCCACTATGGCGAACCTTCTTATGCGGGCCGCTGGTAAACGAGACGATTATTTGGAAATGGCATTTAGAGAAGCCAAGAAATGCATCTTGTTATGTCGGAACTGTCATGGCGCGCTTCACGCCGGTGAATGGAACGCGGAAGAAATCGCGCAATCGCATACGAAGCAGGCGCGGCGGTGACATCAGTAGGGTGTGGTTGAGGACTTCTGAAAAATGACGAACTTAATGAGAGTGCCTGATTCGCAGCAGCTTTTGCGCCAAGCAAATAGCGACGAGCACCTGATCGCCCTCTGGCTGCACGGCAAGAGCGAGCACACGCAACTGGCGTACCAGGCCGATATCCGCCGCTTCTTGGATTGCGTCGGCAAGCCGTTGCAGCAGGTGAACCTGCAAGACCTACAAGACTATGCCGACTCACTGACCGGCCTGAGCGACAACACGCGCAAACGCGCCATCAACAGCGTCAAAAGTCTCTTTACCTTTGGCCACAAGCTTGGCTACCTGCCCTTCAACGTGGCGGCGGCGTTCAAAGCGCCCAAAGTGAAGAATACGCTGGCCGAACGGATGCTGAGCGAGTCTGAGGTGCTGACTATGATTGCGCTCACGCAAAAGGAACGCGACAAGCTACTGCTACGCCTACTCTATGCCAGCGGCGGGCGGGTCAGCGAGGTGTGCGCGCTCAAGTGGCGCGATGCGCAGCCCAACGGCAATTCGGGGCAGGTGACGCTCTTTGGTAAGGGAGGCAAGACGCGGGCAGTGAAACTCTCGGTGGAGACGTGGAAAGCATTAACGACTATGCGAAGGGACGCCGGAGCTGACGACCCAATCTTCCGCAGCCAGAAAGGCGGCCATCTCGACCCCAGCCAGGCCTGGCGCATTGTACGCGCCGCCGCCAAGCGCGCTGGCATTGAGGGTGACGTGTCACCCCACTGGTTCCGCCACAGCCACGCCTCCCATGCGCTAGATCGCGGCGCCAGCGTCGCCCTCGTGCGCGATACACTCGGCCACAGCAGCCTCGCCGTCACCAGCATGTATGTCCACGCCAAGCCCGACGACAGCAGCGCGCTCCATCTCATTGTATGACTCACCTTACGCAGTAGGTGGTAGTGACAGCGGATCGGGCCGACGCCCGGCGCGCCATGTCATGCCGGAAGATTGGTCGCCATCATGCGCAGCAGTTGCGCATAATTGCGCCCTGGCGCGATCTCGCCCAGCACCACGGGCTGCGCGGCGCCGGTGCAGGCCGGCACATTCCCCGGCCAGCCGTGAATCGCCAGGTAGCCCAGCAGCGCAAAGGCCAGCGCCTCTTTGGCGTCCGCGTCGATCCCCAACGCATCGTGCGTACACACTTCTACGGGCCGCCCGAGCGCCTGTGCTAGACGGTGCGTTAGCCGCGCCACGAGGTGTGGGTTGCGGGCGCCGCCGCCCCCCACCACTACCTGTGCAATGGGGCCAGGGGCAAAGCGAGCGTAGGCGGCGGCAATCGAGGCGGCGGTCAATTCAGTGAAGGTCGCCACAAGGTCCACGGGGTGTGCCCCGCGCTGCGTCGCCTGTTGCCACCATTGTTCGCCCAACATACGGCTGAAGAGCTCACGCCCTGTTGTCTTGGGGGGGGATTGGTCAAAATAGGGATGACCCAGCCAGTCGCGCAGCAAGGCCTCATCAACCTGCCCCGCCGCCGCCAGTTGGCCCTCTTCGTCATAAGAGAGCCGCCCCGATGTGGCCTGGCCCGCCGCCCAGTCGATCAGCGCATTGCCCGGGCCGGTGTCAAAGGCCAGCGGCGGCTGCTCCATGCCCCACGGGGGCAAGAGCGTTACATTGGCCATGCCGCCGATGTTCTGCACTGCGCGCCAACCGCCGTCGACGCCATTGAGATTGACCGGTGGGCGCAGCAGATGCCAGTCAAACGTGGAGGTCAGCGGCGCGCCCTGCCCTCCGGCGGCCACGTCGGCTACACGAAAATTCCCCACCGTGGTAATGCCTGTCCGCGCGGCAATGATGGCCGGATCGCCCGTCTGCCACGTGCCGGCCACCTTGCCGTCGGGCGCTACGTCGTGCCAGAGCGTCTGCCCATGGCTGGCGATGAGATCGATCTCGCCTGGCGACATGCCGGCTTGCGCCAGTCCATCGAGCGTGGCCCTGGCCATCGTTTCGGCCACGGCCACATTGAGGCGACACCAGGTTGCTGCGGGCGAAGGCTCGGTGAATGCAGCGAAGATCGCCGCTCGCTCGTACGCAGGCCAGGGCGCCGTATGAGCGTGGACCAACGCCAACCGGAGCGCGCCAACCGGATGGGTTGCGCCGGCCGGGTGACCAGTCACATCGGCAATCGCAACGTCGATGCCATCCACCGAGGTGCCGCTCATCAGGCCAAGGATGCGCATCAGGTGAAGTCCAGTTGCATCACAATGGCCGAGAGCGGACAGGCGCCCTGAAACTCAGCCGATGCGGTGACCGCGGCTGGCGCGGCCCCCCGTTCGATGGGCCGAAAACCAAAGCGGCGAAAAAAGTCGGCCGCCGTCTCAGTCAGCAGCACCAGCGTAGCGAGTTGTTCGGCGCGGGCGCGGGCGAGCAGCGCATTGACGAGCGCAATCCCAACCCGCTGCCCACGCAGCTCGGGCGAAACTACCAACGACCGCAAGAGCGCGTGATTGCCGTAGCGTTCCCACCCCACCGCGCCCACCAGGCGATCACCCTCCACCGCCAGGATGAAGTCAGCCAGGTGCGCCTCTGCGCCATCCAGCGGGAGTTGTGCGTCAGCGAGCAACATGGCCACGCTGTCCCAATCTCGAGGTTGCGCAGCGCGAAAGAAGAGTTCCCCAGGCATCGCTCTCCTCATGAATCACTGGATGAATCACCGGATGAATCACCGGCAGTCAAATCAGTGCCGGTCGAGCGCCTGGGGCCAAGACCCCAGGCAGGCCGCGATCGCGGCAATCAACCGTCGCTCGTGCGATGTCAGACCAGCGAGGCGGTCAACTGGATATTCACACTGTTCAGCGCCTTGGAGACGGGGCAATTGGCCTTGGCGGCGTCGGCGTGCTCCTGTAGCGCGGCTGCGCTGAGATTGGGCACCTCTGCCTTGCACGTCAGCTCAATTTTTGTGATCGTAGGGCCGGCCTCCAGGTGCACCTTGGCCACCGTTTCAATGCGCGTCGGGGTAAACCCTGCATTGGTGAGCAGCGCCGAAAGGAACATGGAAAAGCAACCGGCATGCGCCGCGCCGATCAGCTCTTCGGGGTTTGTGCCCGGCGCATCCTCAAAGCGCGACGCAAAGGTGTATGGCCCCTCATAGACGCCACTGCCAAGCTTCAGATTGCCGCTACCTTCCTTCAACGTCCCTTTCCAGACTGCTTCTGCACTGCGAACGGCCATGATGGTTTCTCCTTAGAATGTCTTGTCAGAATGTCTTAAATGTAAAGTGTCGTTTGAAGAAACGGGGACTGCCATGCACAAGGAAAACAACCACATCCCCAATGGAGCCTATTCTATCACACCGGGTCATCCAACGCCGGATTTGGATCTCGGTGAGTAAGGTGACAGTCACTTTTGAAAGTGGCTGTCACCACCTAGCGTGAAAACTGCGCTAGGGCCAGTTAAGAATCTGGCCGCCCAGATTGAGGATATTGGGCGAACACGCGCCAAAGTCCGCCGCGCCCCGCTGGAGACTTTCCCAGTCCTCAAAGTTGATCGATTCCTCGACGGTAAAGAGCGCGCCAAGACACTGAGTGACGGTGTTGACCAGGTCATAGTGTTGTGCGCTGATCTCAAATGGTGGCGTCGCAGCCGCCAGATCATTGTTGATCTGGCGCAGCTCGTCCGTCCTCGCGTTGATCTGCTCGCGCCAGACGCCGTCACCCAGTTGCAGATTGGCCAAAAGCTCATTGAGTACGTTCACGGTCCGTAGCATATCGTCAATGCGTGGGCCATACGCGGCCTGGTATACACCGCCGTCGCTCATCGCTGATGGCGCATCCTCCACCGAATCGGCAAACGGCGGCTCTTCGGGCGGCGGGGGCGTCTCGGTGGGAAGCTCTGAGGGAGCAACAATCGGCGGGGGCGTCTCCGTTGGGGTCACAGACGGCTCTTCCGCCTCAACCGGTGGCGGCAGGGGTGATTCAACCACCGGCAGCGGCAGCGGCGAAGCGGGCAGCGCAGCCGGCACGGCGGTCAGCGCACCCAACATCTGCCCCCAACGCATTTCCGAACGCACCATGAGCGCGGCCAGCGTCACCACCGCGCACAGGGTGAGCAACGCGCCGGCAAAGGTCAGCGCGCCAAAGATGGCAAAGCCCAGCGCATAGCGATCCATGCTTGCTGTGGATTCTTCACGCTGCGGCCTGCGCCGGCGCGGTGGGAGAACGATCATGGCTCCAGTATATCATAGAGCCGCGTTGCAGCCCACTTGATCCGAGAACAGCGCGCCTCTCGACTTTCATGGTCGCAGCGCCGCTTTCTGGGATACACTTGGGCGCGCCGCTACGTCAACTGTCGCCATCCGCCGCAAGCACAGATGAAAAGTGTGGATGTCGATCACGCTTACTTGCCGCCAACCGTGATCAGCAGTAGACTTAGAGGCCATTCAAACCAGCGGTCGCCCGGCGCATCTGTGGAGAAGCATCTATGTGGGGACAAGTCGGTTTTCTCGCCACCAGTTTTTTTCTGCTCGGCTTGATCATGTGGGTTGCCAATGTGGCCGAGCAACGTAGGCAACAGGGCCAACCCTACCAGGGTCTGGCGCTGGTGAGCTATCTGACGCTCATCGTCTTTTTTGGCTTTGCCGTGATCATTGGGCTGGCGCTTCAAGGCATGGATGTCCTTCTCCGTACCCAGCCCCAACTGTTGGACAATGCCGGCGTCAACCTGAGTGACGCGCCCATCGAATCCCTCGCCGTATTGGGCTTGGGCCTCTGGTTGCCCTCGTTGATTGGGGTTATTCTGTTGTTGCCCCCTGTGCGCCGTCTGGCCGCCCGATTGATCCCGATTGACCCGCAAAGCCCGGTTCATGCGGCAGCGCTGGCGTTGATGGCGTTGGTGGGGGTCAACCTACTCACCACGCTGGGCATGGGGCTGGGCAACCTGGCCGAATCCATGGAGCAGCAGGGGCTGGGCGAAGACAGCGGCGTCTCGCTGGCGACCCTCTGGGGCCAACAGGTCTTTACGGCCATCTTCGCCATGGTGGGCGTGGGCTGGCTCTCGCGGCGCACCTTGCCCGAAACCATGGCGCGGCTGGCGCTGGTTATCCCCTCGTTGCGCCAGGTTTTGCTCGGCGTTGGGGTGGCGCTGCTGCTGATCCCCACCGCGCTGCTGGTGGCCGCCCTGGGCGAGTTTGCCGGCGTGGGCGCCGATGCCGATGTCGAGCGGCTGGCCGAGCAACTGATGGGGCCGCTTTTTCGTTCGCCACTGGGCATCATCTCGATAGGCGTGGCCGCCGCCCTGGGTGAAGAAACGCTGTTGCGCGGCGCCGTCCAGCCCCGCTTTGGCCTGTTGCTCACCACCATCCTCTTTGCGCTGCTCCACAGCAACTATGGCGTCAGCATCTCCACCGTGATTGTCTTTGTGGCCGGGCTGGCGTTGGGGATCCTGCGCATGCGCACCAACACCACCACCGCCATGATCGCCCACGCCGTCTACAACTCGACGCTGGGGCTGCTCGTCTATCTGGGGGTGAGCATGACGTAGGTGGGGCCCAACCTGTGTTGCGCCGTGCAATTCGCACACAGACCCATCTCGTACTATAATAGCAAGCGCCTCACACCCGATCAACCGCATCCATGCCAGCCGCGCCCAAACGGCGCGCAACCAAGGAGCCAATGACGATGCTGCGCAATCCGCCCTTTATCGGCAATTTCCCCATCTCTCAGTCGTTTGGCGACAACCCCGCCCAATATGCGTTTGTGGCCTGTGGCGGCGCGCTCCTGCGCGGCCACAATGGCGTCGACTTTGCCACCCCCCTGGGCACGCCGGTGACCGCCGTGCAGGCAGGCGTGGTGCTCGACGCCCGCGAAGACCCAGACCGCTTTGGCCACTTTGTGCTGCTGGGCCATGAATGGGGGCAGACGCTCTACGCCCACCTGGCCGAAGCGCGCGTCACCCGCGGCCAGCAGGTCACCGCCGGGCAGGAAGTAGGCCGCAGCGGCAATAGTGGGCGCAGCAGCGGCCCCCATCTCCACTTTGGCATGCGCATCACCCCGTTCAGCGTGGCCGACGGTTGGTGTGGCTATGTCGACCCCAAGCCCTATCTAGACCGGCTGACCCAGCCGCGCGGGGCGGTCATGGGGCCGCACATTATCGGCGGCGTCCATCGCCATCTGGACCTGCTCAACCGCTGGCAACCGCGCGCCATCCTCGTGCTCGACCCCAACCCTACCGAGATGGCGCTGCTGCGCGAGGCGTGCCCCAATGCCGTCATCGTGGGCCGCGTCTTTGAGCCCGACCACGACATCGAACACCGCATCCGCGCCAACCCGCAAGAGGCGGCCCGCTGGGCGGACGACAAGGTGATGAGCCGCATGTCGCCCCATGTGGATTATTGGCAGTTCGCCAACGAGGTGCTCCAGGCGGGGGATGGGCTGCCGCTGCTCAACGCCTTCGAGCTGGCGCGCATGGAGCTGGCCGAAGCCAGCGGCTACAAGTGCGCCATCCTCGCCTTTAGCGTCGGCAATCCCGACCTGCCCGAAAACGACCGCATGGCCATGTGGCGGCTGGTCTACCCGGCCATCGAGCGCGCCGAGCGCAACGGCCATGTGGTCGCCATTCACCAATATGGCGCGCCCGACCTCTTTAGCCCGGCGCAGGATTGGTACGCCTTCCGCCTGGAGCACCAGGTATTGCGCCGGTTGCCCTACAAGAAGGTGCAATTTATTATTACCGAGTATGGCGTCGACGGCCTCATCGACGGGCGGCCCCAGCCCACCGGCTGGCAGGGCTTTACCAGCGCCGAGAACTATGTCGAGCAGTTGTTGCGCGCCGGCGCCTATCTGGAGCGCTTTTCGGGGCGCATTGCAGGCTACAACATCTTTACCCTGGGCCACAACATGCCGTGGGGCACCTACGACATCGCCGGCCCCGCGGCCGACCTGCTGGCCGAGCGCTCAGACCGGGGAACCTGGGGGCAGGTCAACACGGCGCCGGGCGGCATTGCGCCGGGCGAGAGCGACCAGACCATCGACCCCGGCGGCACAGCTGGTGGCGGCGGCCAGCCCCCCCCTGAACCGGAACCGACTGAACCGACAGAGCCGGAACCCGAACCCACCGAGCCCGAAGAGCCAGCGCCCACTCGCCCGGTGGTAGAGCAGCGGATCACGCTGTGGTTCGAGCAGGCCAACATGCGCATCCGCGCCTCGGCAGATCGCCCCGACCGCCCTACTGGGGAGCTCGTCTATGTGGTCAAAGACATTTTTACTACACGAAACGGATCATGGGAACCGTCACCCGAACCCGCCGCCATCCCCCAATGGGCGCGTGACGCCTATCTGGCGGCTGAGTTTCTCGAAGCCGGCGCCGATCACCATCTCTTTGCCCGCGTCCTCGATTTGGATGGCAACCCCATCCGCAACCACGAGGTCATCTTCTGGTCTGACGGCTTTGACCGCCTGGGCGACAGCAGCTATGACGGCTACGTGCGCGAGCGCACCAAAGAGAGCAGCGGCTGGGCCAATCTCTTTATGGGGCCAAGCAGTTCCTTTGTGCCCGAGCGGGGCGAATCGGGGCCGTGGTGTTGGGCCCCCGCTGGCGGCGCTGATGTGGTCTGTGGCGGTGGGCTGCCCGCTCGCCACCATGTCTCCACCTTTGTGGTCTGGCAGGCCGTACGCCGCGAGGATCTGGAGCAGCCCCCGGTGGAGCCGGGCAAACCCGTTGAGCCGGAAGAGCCAGCCGAACCCGACCGGCCGGTCGAGCCGCCGCCCCCACCACCTGTGATCACACGCCGGCTCGGCGATTGGGTGGCGCCGCTCAACGTGCGCATCCGCACGCTCGATGAACGACCCGACGCCGCCCAACAAAGCAGCGCCGAGATAGTCTATATACTCAAAGACCTCTTCACGACGCGCGACGGCTCGTGGGAGCCCACCAACATTGTCGGCTCGGTCAATCAATGGGCGCGCGACGCCTATTTACGACCCTGGGGCGCGCCGGACTATTTCGACGACGCCGGCGCCGATCACCATCTCTTCGCCGCCGTGATTGGGCTGGACGGCCAGCTTCTGCGCGAGCAGGAGGTTATGTTCTGGTCAGATGGCTTTGACAAGCTGGGTGACGCCAGTTATCAGGAATATGTCTATCGACAGACCAAGAGCCATTCGGGCTGGGCGAATATCATCACCGGGCCGGGGGCCAACTATGTGCCCGAGCGGGGCGAGTCGGGGCCGTGGTGCTGGGCGCCTGTTGGCGCGGCAGAGGTGGTCTGTGGCGGCGGCATGCCGGCTAAGCAGCATATCTCTTTCTTTGCCGTCTGGCAGGCCGTGCGCCGCGAGGACCTCCAGCCGACGCGCCCACCCCAACCGTCGCCCGGAGATTACAACATCTGGCTGCCGGTGGTGGGGGGCGGGCAGGCGCGGGGTGTTGAGGCCGCGCCTGCGCCGGCCGCCACGGTCACTCCTTTCGACCCGTTGGCGTTGACGAGCCTGGCCTTGGTGCGCGCCGCGGCGTGGAACCGGCTTGGCATCGAGTTCCGCCCCGATTCGCCGCTGGCCGAATATGCCCGGCGCAACGCATTGGGCATGCCTGTCACCCAGGAGTTTGTCAGCGGCGCCCTGCTGGCGCAGGGCTTCCAGGGTGGCATCGTCTATGCACCCGCCGGGGAGCGAGAGGCGGTTCGCCACATGAGCTGGTAGAGAAGATGAGCACAGCGCGGAGGGGCGCGCTTTTCGTTCTATCCGCGCTGCGCTTCGTTCAACACCCATGTGAGGAGTTGGGGGTAGACGCGCGCAACCTGTGCCTTGGGCTGGCCGGGGTCCATCAAGTCGTGGATCAGTTGCCACTCGGCGGGGAACTCGTAGGTGGTGACCGCGGCGCCGTGACGGCGCCAGTGGGCCACGGTGGCGGCGGTGGCGGCGTTGTCCACCACTTCATCGCACGGGTTGGTGATGACAGTGATGGCGCGCGCAGCGGGCGCCCTACGGCGCGCATCGTGTTGCACGATGCAACCCATGCGCAAGAGTTCGGCCAGGCCGCGCGTGGCAAAGCGCGGGTAGACATGGGCCGGCGCCTGGCGCGTGTGTTGCAAGATCGGGTCCCACCAGCGGAACTGGTTGGGCAGCCCCACCAGGAGATTGGCGTAGATGCGCCCTTGCCACGGCTTCAGGGCGCGAATCCCAAGCGAAGGCGAGACCACAACCACCCGTTGCAGATCAGCCCGCTGTTGGGCAGCCCAGGCCACCAACGTTCCCCCCAGCGAAAAACCAAACAACGTCACCTCGTCACCCAGCCCCTGGGCAAGGTCGACCACCTCATTGGTCAGCGTCGCCATTTCATCGGCGCGCAGGTAGGCCAGTTCCGTCGTCATCAGATCGGCCATGCCGTGGCGGGGGATGCGTGCGTTGAGCACGTTGTAGCCGCGCTCAAAAAAGAGCGTCGCCAGTTGATGGAACTGATGGGGGCAGTTGGTAAAGCCATGGAGAAAGACAATGACGTTTGCCATGCGGTGGCCGTGGGTCAGCAACTGTGTGGTGCAGATAGGACTTACGCGCCTGCGCTCTTGCTCCTGTAGAAGATCCAGCCGGCGAACGGCCTCGGTATAGTCATGGGCAGGGCGTGGCGGCGTACAGGCGGCCAGCGGGCGAATGCGCAACAGCTTATGCAGGCCCGCGCCCACCAATGCGGCGGTCGCTCCTAACAGAATCATTGATCTCGCCATGGGCATCTCGCAAAAGGGTCAAGGGGCGGGTTTGGTTCCATCACAGCGGTGGCTCATCGCCTGGGTAAAACTTTGCGGCTATGGACCGATGGTTGGCAGCATGTCGGTGCCCACCACGATCCGCACATCGATGGGCCGCGACTGGTTCATACCGGCCAGTGTTGCGATTCCCGGCTGTAGATTGAGCGCAGCGGTGACTTCATCCACCACCTGCGATGGCGCGCCGTAGTTAATAACCAACGTGTGGCCATAGTCTTTGCGGTCGGCGTCGCCGATTGCCACCACACGCCAGCCGCTTGCCTCCAGCAGGTCGCGGGTGCGGGCGGCCACGCCGGGCTGTGTCGTGCCGTTGAGCACCTCGATCCGCACACCCTGGTTGCCGGCCAGCGCTGCCAAAGAAATTCCGCTCTGTGCGGCAATGCTGGTCGGGCGGAAGAATTCATCCACCGCCATGCGCACCTTTTCGCGGTCGGGCAACAGAATCCACGCGCCATCGTCGCTGTAAGTCTCTTCGCCATAGCGGCTGTCGAGCACAAGTTGGCGCACCTCTTTTACCGATGCCTGCCGCATATAGTTGGCCAACTCCAACTGCACCGCCATGGGAATATCGGTGTCGATGCTGCTGCGCATGGTGTAGATGAGCGTCGGCAACTTGGTGAGCAGCGCAGGGATCATGTCGGCGCTGGTGACCTGTTCAAAGACTGCCCTGATCAAGTCCTGTTGGCGACGGGCGCGGCCATAGTCATCGTCAACATTGCGCGTGCGCGCATACTTGAGCGCGGTCGCGCCGTCCAGGTGACGCCAACCTGCTTCCAGATAAAAGGTTTCCACACCATAGTCGGCGGTGGGGTATTCCTCATCGAGGATAGTCTTGGGAACGTTGATGTCGACGCCGCCGATCAGGTCGATAACCTCGATAAAACCGCGAAAATTGACGAGGACAAAGTAGTGCACTGGTTGGCCGATGAAGCTGCTCACCGTGTCCTTGACCAACTGAGCGCCCCCGCCTAAATAGCGACGATCTTCGCCGATAGCGTACACTGTGTTGATCTTGTACGTCATATTGTAGCTGGGAATGGGCACCCAAAGGTCGCGAGGCAGCGACAACATGCCGGCGGTCTGCGATGTGGGTTCGAGCGTGAGCAGGATCAAGGTATCGGTGCGCGGTGGGCCGATTTCATCGGGCCGGGCATCGGTGCCCATTAGCAAGATGTTGATTGGCTGCAACGCGGGGGGCGTATCGGGCTGGGTCACCGTGGGCGCGTCGTTCGATGCGGCAGGCTCGCCCGCCGCATCTCCGCCACCAACAGTGGGGAGCGCACTCTGTGTGGCGCGCGCCGTCCAGTCGCCCAGCGCCAGCGGCGACGACTGCACGATCTGTGAGCGCGCCCAGTGGTAGAGCCAAAGCCCCGTCACCGTTGATAGACCAAGGATCAATATCGCATAGAGGCCGACAAGCCCAATCAACCAGCGCGACCATGCGCCGTCGCGGCTCTCTTTCGGTGAACGTGGTGGCCAAGATTGAGAATCACGCGTCATAACGCAAAAATTATAGCATATTGTTCATAAACGGTGGCAAGTTCGCTACCCGCAGACGTTGAATACCCCATGCTGCCGTACATAGTTGGGCAGGCGCCGGGCCGCATGCTGCCACCGCCGATATAGGTTTGGCCCCAAGTTGGACTCGGCCAAGGGCGCAGGCCCAACAGCCGATCGGTGTCATAGAGAACGGGAAAATGTGTTCGATGGTTCCCATAAACAGAAGCGGGGGCGCCCACAATTAGTTTGGCAGCGCATGTTGATACAGCGCAGAGTGGGTGAGGATATACATCACACCGGTGCTCTCGTCCACCATCAGACCGCTCAAACCGCGCAGCGGCTCCCCTTCCGCTGCCTGGAGTTGGCGCTGAAACGCCCCCGTCTTGTCAAAGACGAGGATGCGCTGGTCGGTGCGGTCAGCTAGGTAGACAAACGAGTTGGCCTGGGGGCCAACCGCCAGGTCGACAGGCTCACCGGGCAGTGGGATGCTACTTTCGAGCGCAAACGAGACCTGTACGCCCTGCCGATAGCGCACCAGTTGGCCATTGCCAAAGAGCAGCCAGATATCCCCATCGATGCTCATCGTCTGGACGCCGCCCAGGCTAATGGGCGTCTGCTCTGCGAACCAGGAATCCGGCTGGGCGCTGAAATCCGCCGGGTTGTAGCGGAAGAGGCGGTTCGCCCCCTGGTCGACGACATAGAGGCGGTTGCCATACGAGACGATCTGGCTCGGCGAGGACAGATAGCTCGATGCAAAGGTAGCCACACGGGTAACGCCATCTACGCGAGGGTCAAATTTGAAGAGATTATTGTTTCGATCCAACACAAGCAGGCTGGGGCGGTCTTCGATGCCGGGGATCGCCAGTTGCCACGTCATGGCCACCAGACGACCCACTTCCGCATCGCCAATCCGCTCCCCCTGGCGCAAGACCACGTCGCCAGCCTGGTCTGCCACCGTATTGCTGCTCAGGTCCAGCCGGAAGTGTTGCACCATTTGCCGGCCCATGTCAAGCACATAGATGTCTTGGTCCACCACCAAAACGCGGTGCGGCTCTGCATCCGGCGGAAACCGAACCAGTGGCTGGACTAGCCCATAGAGCGGCTGAATTTGCAACACTTCGTTCAACTCACGCTGGATCTCCACAGCCAGTTGATCGGCGCGTGGGGAGCGAGCCACCAGGATCGTGCGCGCACGATCCACATGCCCCTGTGCTTCCGCCAGCAGCGCGCGCGCGCCCACTTTGTCCCCTGCGTCAAAGGCCTCCTGGCCGCTGGCCAGGCGCGCGGTGGCCAGATCGAGCAACGCCTCCGCATCGGCTCGGGTATTGGCGCCCTCTTGCCATCCTCGCACCACCACTGCAACCGGCACCAACACGACGATCAACACAGCCGCCAAGAGGATCAGCCGCGCTCGTTGCCCGTAAGTACGCGCCGGCGTGCGCAAGGGCGGTGGCGTATAGGGCGCAGCGGCTGGTTCCGCCTCTCCAGCGGGCGGGTGGGGGGGCTGGGTAGGCGGCCTGTGTAGCGGGTTGCCAGTCGCGCTGTGCGTCGACGCCGGATCGGGGAAGAGACCAGCGAAGACATGCCGTACGCTGGCGAGCGTCTCTTTGGCTTGAAGCTGCAAGCGCGCCGGGATGGAGTCCGGCGTCGGGTCGGAGGGCGGGGAGGACGGCGCGCCTCGATACGCATAGGTGGCTTCTGCAACGGACGCGCGTGTGGCAACGGTCCCGCGCTCCTCTTCAGCCTCGAGCGGGTAATTGACCGGCGGCGTTGCATTCAACGACGTGGGCAGACCGCTCAGACGGGGGCGGCGCAACGCCTGCGGCAAGCCTGCGCCCGAGGGCGGCGGAACCGGTCGGCCCTCCGCCGGGGTCAGCACAATCAAGGCGCCCGGCACGGCCGGTTGTTCGGCCTGCTCGAGCAGGCCCAAGGCGGCATCGGCGCAGTTTTCTGGCGTCACATAGGCAACAGTGCCGGCCAGGTCGCGCAACGAAACGTAATTGAGCCACCGGCGCCCGCTGATCAAGAAGGCGCCACCCTCTTCCAATTCCTGGCGGTAGATTTCCCATCCCCCTGCCGGTTCGGTTGCTTCTTCGGCTGGGGCTGTCGGGGTGTACGGCGGGTAGACATCGATGCTCCGATTGGCCGTCACCAACGCCAGGCCCAGACCATTGCTCACGATCAAGAGCCGTTTACCCAGCACCGCGGCGACCACGATGGCCACCTTCACTGGGGCGACCCCACTCTCTTGATTGTAATGGTCCAGCGTGCGCTTGGCCTCGCGCAGCGCCTCGCGCAACACATGTGACTGGGTGCCCTTCACCGTATAATAGGTGCGCTGGATGGTGCTGAGCAGCCGCTCGGCGAAGGCTTCTTGTTCGTGCCCTTCGTCGGCCAGTTCAACCACCGCATAGAGATTGCCCCGTAAAGCCTGACGGGTGTCCGGCGGTGGTTCAACGACGCGCACGCCTAGAGGTTGCGTTACCTGGTCGTCGGCCAGGTAGGCGACTTGTGCGCGCAGCGTGGAGTACGGTGTGGGCTGCGAAACGGTGGTCATACAAGAAATTGTAGCCTGCTGCGATGAGAATGTCAATCAGAGGCAAATGGGTGTGTCCAAATTTTGGGCAATCGTGTGAGGTGACAGTCACTTTTTATGTGACTGACACCTCACACGATTGCTTGCGCGCTGTGATATAATTTTCAGCCAGACGTTCACCCCATCATCTATTTGCTCTACTCCGATTACTCCTAGCTTTGTCCGATCAAGGAGGTAGGCCGTGGCCATTGACCTGGAACTGTACCGCCGTGAGGTAATGGTTGCCCAGCGCCCGCGTTTACACCTTTCCATGATTGATGTGGCCCCCGACGCCGCCCCCAACGACGACGCCGAGGCCGCGCAAAAGACGCTGGTGCTCGTGCACGGCTTTGGCGGGCAGGCGACACAATGGCGTTACCAGATCCAACATTTTGGGCTGGCGCACCGCGTGATCGCCATCGACCTGCGCGGGCATGGCCGCTCGGACAAACCGGTGGGCGCCTATACGATGGACGAGCTTGTCCATGATCTGGAGGCAGCGCTTACCACCGTGCGCCTCCAGCAGCCGATCATCCTGGTCGGGCACTCTTTTGGCGGGGCGATCGCTACCGAATATGCCCTGGCGCACCCACAACAGGTCGCGCATCTGGTGCTCATTGCCACAGCGGGCCAGTTTAGGCTTAACCGGCTCAGCCAGTGGGTCTTTCGCTTGCCGTTGACCTCGTTGCGCATGTTGCAACGCTTTACGCGCGGCTGGCTTCATGCGCCATTTCATGTCCTCAAGCCGTGGCATCAAAACACGCTGATGCGCTGGAACGGCTGGGAGCGCTTCCCCCGTCTCGCCGTCCCCACCCTGGTCATTCGCGGCCATCTCGATTTCCTCTTCGAGCGGCCCCAGTTTGCCGACGCGCCCAAAGTCATCCCCGGCGCCGAAGATGTGGATGTGGGCGCATCGGGCCACCTCGTGATGCTGGAGCGCCGCGACGCCGTTAACCGCGCATTGACGCGCATTGTAGAAGGGGCGCAGACCCGCTCCTGGCGCAACCATGACGCGGGGGCCAATAGGGCCTCTAGCCCTGTCTTGCCCAATACCCGGCCCTGGCTGGCTCACTATGCGCCAGCCACGCCCCCCGCGATCGCCGTACCCGATGCGCCGCTCCATGCGTTGCTCCGGTCTGCGGCGCGACGGTTTCCGCGCCGGGTTGCAATCCTGCAGGACGAATTGCGCATAACCTATCAACAACTAGAGGAGAAAAGCAATCAGTTTGCCAATGCCTTGCGCTCGCTGGGCGTTGCCCAAGGCGAACGGGTCATGCTCCTCTTGCCCGACATGCCCCAGTTTGTGGTGGCGTTTTGGGGCGTGTTGAAGGCCGGCGCGGTGGTTGTGTTGACCCCACCGCTGGCCGACCGCGAGGAGCTGATCGCCAAGCTACACGAAACCTCCGCCAGAGTCTTGGTGACTACTTACGAACAAAGCGCTACGGTCAACCAGATTCGCACCCACACAATGTTGCAGCACATCGTTTTTACCCACACCGAAGAACTGACCAGTCGGGGCGGGAAAAACGTCGGGCGCGACCCGCAGCCGGTCGGCGTCCACCGCTTCGGCCCCTTGCTGAACGCCCAATCTACGCTGGCGCCGGAGACCGAGGTTGCAGCCCATGATCTGGCGCTCATCCAATACACCAGCGGCTCCACCGGGGCAGCCAAAGGGGTCATGCTGGCTCATCGCAACTTGGTGGCCAACACACTGCAAACACGCCATTGGATGCCCGATGCAGCCGAGGGGGGCGAACGGTTTCTCTGCGTGCTCTCGTTCTCGCACATCTATGGGCTCACCACCACGCTGTGTCTGCCGGTTGCCGTCGGCGCAGCCATGATCCTCGTCCCTGGGTTTGATGTGGCGCGCGTCCTGAATGCCGTCAAGCGCCACCGGCCCACCATCTTCCCCGGCGCGCCGGGCATGTATATGGCCATCAACCGCTTCCCCAATGTACGCAGCTTTGGCATCGACTCGATCAAATACTGCCTCAGCGGGTCAGCCCCACTCCCGGTGGAGGTGCAAGAGGAGTTCGAGAAGCTGACCAAGGGGCGCCTCGTCGAGGGCTACGGGCTGACCGAAGCGGGGCCTGTCACGCACGCCAACCCGCTCACAGAGCGGCGCGTGGTGGGCAGCATCGGCATCCCCCTGCCTTCAACCGAGGCAAAGATCGTCGACTTGGCCGATGGGCAGATCGAAGCGCCCCCCGGCCAGATCGGCGAGTTGGTTGTGCGCGGCCCTCAGGTGATGATGGGCTATTGGCGCCAGCCCGAAGCCACCGCTGAAGCGCTTTCGCCCGATGGCTGGCTGCGCACCGGCGATGTGGCCCAGATGGACCATGATGGCTTCTTTCGCATCATCGCGCGCAAAGCCGACATGTGGTACCCCGAACAGTCCGGCGAACCGGCCTTTCCGCGTGACATCGAAGAAGTGCTCTATGAGGTGCCCCAGGTTCAAGAAGCAGCCGTGGTGGCGATTGCCAACCACCCAGTGGCGTTTGTCGCCGTCAGCTCGCCACCGCCCACCGCCGATGCGCTGATTGCGTACTGCAAACGGCGCTTGCCGCCCGCCCTGGCCCCGCGGCGGATCATCTTTGTCGACCAATTCCCGCGCAACTTCATCGGCAAGGTCTTGCGCAAGGAGTTGGCCAAGCGGTTCGAAGGTGACAGTCACTTTCAGAAGGGGCTGTCACCTCGCTAGACCCCGGGCGCCGGCTCAGAAAACCGCCATTGCCCCGCGTCGAGCTCGTGGACGCCGCCACCAGGCAGATAGGCCGTCGCCCTTGTGTTGGGCGGGATGTGGATCGTCCACTCGAACACGCCCTGCTCGACCCGCCATGCGGAGCTCAATTCGCCGTAGAGCGTCTGGAGTCGACCGCTGGCCTTGGTCAACCCGCCGCCGGGCTGCGGGCGCAGGATGGCGTGTTTGTAGCCTGGTTGCGCCGGGTCAATCTCGATGCCGGCTACCGTGCTGTAGAGCCACGCCCCAATCGACCCGTAGGCATAGTGGTTGAACGAGTTCATGCCCGGGTCTTGGAAGCCGTTTTCCTCGGTCCAGCCGTCCCACCGCTCCCAGATGGTGGTGGCGCCTTGTGTCACCGAATAGAGCCACGAAGGCCACGTCTTCTGGTGCAGCAGCGCATAGGCGACGTCCAGCCGGCCGTTGTTGCTGAGCACATGGGGCAGATAGGGCGCGCCCACAAAGCCGGTGGAGAGGTGCATCCCGCGGCGCTCGATGTCGGCTACCAGTTCGGCGGTGGCGAGCGTGCGCAGCTTTTCGGGTAGCAGGTCGAAGTGCAGCGCCAGCACATAGGCTGTCTGCGTCGGCGTGAAGAGGTCGGTGTTGAAAACCTCCGACGTGATGGGGCCGTACTCCACCGCCTTGAGGTTGCCGCGCGAGATGGCGTCGGCGCCGTCCATCATTTGTCGCATTCGCGAGGCGGGCGCGGCGTTGGCCGGCAGTCTGCTCCCCTTGAGATAACGGTTGCCAAAGGCCTTTTTGACCTCAGCGAAGAGTTTGCGATAGCGGGCGGCATCGCGCTGCTTGCCCAGGGCCGCCGCGATCTGCGCCATGAGGTGGGCGTCGTAGGCCAGAAAGGCCGTGCCGATGAGATCGCGCGGGGTACTGGCGTTGATGGAGAGCCAGTCGCCAAAGCCGGGCCACCCCTCGTAATCGGGCGCACAGCGGATATAGCCGGGGCTGACGCTGACCACCCAATCCATGAACTTGCGCATCACCTCGTAATTGTCTTCAAGAATGCGCGTGTCGCCATAACAGAGATAGACAGTCCACGGGCAGATGATGACGGCGTCGGCCCAGGCCGGGCCACCGTCGGGCAGCGGGATGCTGGCCTTGGGCACGACCGCGGGGACCATCCCCGCCTCGTTCTGCGCATCGGCCACATCCTGCGCCCACTTGGTCAGAAAGCCGGCCACATCCATGTTAAACGCGGCGGTGCGGGCAAAGACCTGGATGTCGCCGGTCCAGCCCAGCCGTTCGTCGCGCTGGGGGCAATCGGTGGGCGCGTCGACAAAGTTGCCCTTTTGCCCCCAGAGGATGTTGTGCTGTAGCTGGTTGACTAGCGGCTCTGAACAGGTGAAGTCGCCCGTCTGCAACATGTCGGAATAGAGCACCACACCGGTGACCGCGTCGCGGGTCAGCGGGCCGGGG
>JAHDWG010000554.1 GCA_023384495.1 Caldilineaceae bacterium | reverse complement strand
CCGCCGGGAAGTGACCACAAACGGTCTGGCTGTCAACGCTGTTGCGCCAATCGGGCGCCGGCTTAGTGCTACAATGAGAGTTCGCTCGGTGAGCGCAACCCGACCTCCGCGCCCAAAGGCCCCCCGTGACCAGAATCAACCCACGGTGGATTTGACATCGACGGCCAATGCGACTATTATTGAATGAACATTCATTCAATTGAATGAATGTTCATCGATGTCTGAAGACTTTGACGAGGTATGACATGGCAACCAGCCAGATACAATCCACGCCGGCAGCCGCTGTCGATCCGATTCAGCAGCAATTGGTCGAGGCGCGGCGCAACCAAATTTTGGACGCCGCCACCACGGTTTTTGCCGCCAGCGGCTTTCATCGCGCCACCATCCGCGCCATCGCCCAACAGGCCGGCGTGGCCGACGGCACCATCTATACCTACTTTGCCAACAAGGATGCGCTGCTGCTGGGCATTCTAGACCGGCTCAACGAGACGCCGGCGCGCGCCGATCACTTTGCCCAAGGCGCCACGGTCGACCTGCGTGCGTTTGTCACCGCCTACACGAGCCGGCGGCTGGCGCTTCTGTTTGCCAATCTTCCCTTATTTCAGGCCCTGCTGCCAGAGTTGATCACCAATACCGAGCTGCGCCGGCGCTACTACGATGAGACAATTGCAGCCACGATGCCCGTGGCCGAGCGCTACTTTGCCGACTGTATCGCCGCCGGTGAGATGCGTCCGCTAGATGTGAAGGCAACGGTGCGCATGCTTGCGGCGATGACCTTTGGGTTGATGATGTTACGGCTGCTGGGCGATGATACGATTGATGTGAGCGGTGGGGATGACCATCGATTGGCCGATGTGATGACAACGCTCATCCTGGAGGGTATTGAGGCAGAGGAGGCAGGCAATGATCGAGGTGCGTGACCTCGTCTTTACCTATCATGGCGCGGCGCAACCCGCGGTGCGCGGCGTCAGTTTTGATGTGGCCGACGGCGAGATCTTTGGCTTTCTCGGCCCCAGCGGCGCGGGCAAGAGCACAACCCAGAAAGTCCTCATCCGCCTGCTCAAAACGTATGCCGGCGAGGTGCGCATCTTTGGCCGCGACCTGCGCACCTGGGGCGACGACTACTTCGAGCGGGTCGGTGTCTCGTTCGAATTGCCCCGCCACTATCAGAAGCTGACCGCGCTGGAGAACTTGCGTCTCTTCGCTTCGCTCTATCGGGGCAAGACGGAGGAGCCAATGGCGCTCTTGGCGCGGGTCGGGCTGGAGGGAGACGCCCACACGCGCGTGTCGCAGTTCTCGAAGGGGATGCAAATGCGCCTCAACCTGGCGCGCGCCCTGCTCCACCGCCCGGCCCTGCTCTTTCTCGACGAGCCGACCTCTGGGTTGGACCCAGTCAACGCACGCAAGGTCAAGGCGCTGGCGCTCGACCTCAAGCGCCGCGGCGTCACTATCTTCCTGACGACGCACGACATGCAGGTGGCCGACGACCTCTGTGACCGAGTCGCCTTTATGGTGGATGGGCGTATCATTCACAGCGATGCCCCGCGCGCGCTCAAGCTGCGGCACGGCGAGCAGCAGGTACAGGTGGAGGCGCGCTGCAACGGCGCGCTGGAACGGTATCGCTTCCCGTTGGCGGGGCTGGGGCAAAATGAGGCGTTTCTCACCATGCTCCGCAATCACCCGGTGGAGACGCTCCACACGCAGGAGGCGACGCTGGAGGATATCTTCGTTCAGGTGACGGGAAGGAGCCTGGTATGAGCCGCTTTCTGTCGGCCCTTGTGTGGGAATGGCGTCTGCAATGGCGGCATGGCCTCTTTTACGCCGCGGCCTTTGTCGTGTTGGTATGGGGCATCGTTTTGCGCCAACTGCCGGCGGATCTGGTTGGCTATGTGCTGGCGCCCGTGCTCTATATCGACTTGTCGATCTTTGGCTTTTATTTCATGGCGGGGTTGCTCTATCTGGAGAAAGGGGAGGGCGTGTTGCAGGCCCTCGTCGTCACACCGCTGCGCGGCCGCGAATACCTGGCCGCCAAGTTAACAAGCCTGACCACACTGGGGGTGCTCGTCAGCCTTTGTGTGACGGCGCTGGTGCGTGCGCCAACGGTGAACTGGCTCTGGCTGGCCGCGGCGGTGGCCATCAACTCGCTCTTCTTTATTCTCATGGGCTTTGTCCTGGCTGTGCGCTACGACGCCATCAGCGAGTTCTTTGTGCCGTCGATGTGGTTTCTTGCGCTTGCCCAGTTGCCATTTTTGGATTTTTATAGCGTTTGGCAGGGGTGGCCGCTCTATCTGGCGCCCTTCCAGGCGGCCATGCTGCTGGTGCGGGGCGCATTCGAGCCGCTGGCGCTTTGGCAATGGCTCTATGCCCTGACCTATGTGCTGGGCGGGATCGGCGTGGCCTTTTGGTGGGCTGGCCGCACCTTCGAGCGCTTTGTTGTGCGCAGCGAAGGCGCAGCGTAGCTTGTATAATTGTATCCAACGAGGATGATGACATGGGGATGCTCCATTCACTGACGTTGACCGAGTTGCGCAATCTCAACCGGGATGCGCTGCTGCGCACCATGGTGCTCTTGCCGTGGCTGTTGGCGCCGCTCATGGCGTGGGTGATCCCGCTCTTCGCCCATGCGCTGGCCGACCGCATCGACCTGCGACCCTATTATGGCATGTTGACCAGCTTTTTCAGCCTGCTGCTGATGCCGCAACTCTTGGGGTACGTGATCGGATTCATGCTGCTCGACGAGCGCGATGACGGCACGTTGACCGTGTTGCAGGTGACGCCGCTTTCGCTGGAGCGCTATCTGCTCTACAAGCTGTCGCTGCCCTTTGTCGTCTCGATTGGCGCGGCCTATGTCTTTGTCGCGGTGGTGGGGTTGATCGACCCGCCCTATGGGCCGCTGCTCCCCATCGCGCTGCTCGCCGCGCTCGAAGCGCCGCTCTTTGCGCTGATGCTGGCGAGCCTGGCGGGCAACAAAGTGCAGGGGTTGGCTGTGATGAAGGGGTTGGGCTTTTTTGGGCTGGCCGCGATTGCCGCCTATTTCACGCCCATGCCCTGGCAGTGGTTCTGGGCCATTTCCCCCACCTATTGGCCCGTGCGCGCCTTTTGGGCCGCCCTGGCCGGTGAAGCGTGGATCCCGTATGTGGTGGGCGGCCTGGCGGTGCATCTGCTCTATCTGTGGGCCATGTGGCGGCGTTTTCGAGTGATTCTCAGCCGTTAATGCATCTTTAACGAAGTCATTTTGCCAACGAACCAGGTGGTAGAAGCACCAATCGTTACACAATTAGATTGTTAGAAAAGCACTAAGGAGAAGAGCCATGTTCAATCCGTTGCAACCCCTGCTCGATGCGCACGGCGTCATCGTGCTCGACGGCGCGCTGGCCACCGAGTTGGAGCGCCGCGGGGCCGACCTGCGCGACCCGCTCTGGTCGGCGAAGGTGCTGCTCGAACAGCCGGCGCTGATCCGCCAGGTGCATAAGGATTACTACCGGGCGGGCGCCGATGTGGCCACCACAGCCAGCTACCAGGCCACCTTTGCCGGCTTTGCCCGCCGCGGCCTCAGCCACAGCCAGGCTGCTGATCTCATGCGTCTCAGTGTGCAACTGGCCCGTGAGGCGCGCGCCCAGGTGCTTGAAGAGCGGTGCTCGGAGCGTGGTGTGACGGCGCCAGGCCATCGTCCATCGTTCATCGTCCATCGTCAGTCGCTATTGGTTGCCGCATCCATCGGTCCCTATGGCGCATACCTGGCCGATGGCTCTGAGTACCGGGGCGACTATGGGCTGTCGGTCGAGGCGCTGATGGATTTTCACCGCCCGCGTATGGCCGTGCTGGCCGAGAGCGGCGCCGATCTGCTGGCGTGCGAGACGATCCCCTGCCTGGCCGAGGGTGAGGCGTTGGTGCGGTTGCTGGCGGACGTCTCCCACATGCCGGCGTGGCTCAGCTTTAGCTGCTGCGATGAGGCGCCTGTCTGTCATGGCGAGCGCTTTGCCGATTGCGTGGCGCTGGCC
>JAHDWG010000010.1 GCA_023384495.1 Caldilineaceae bacterium | reverse complement strand
GACGGCGCAACCATCGCCCGCCGCATCATCCAGATCGCGCCGCGCGGCCCCGACGTGGGCGCCATGCTCATCCGTCACGCCCTCTGGCGCATGCACCAGGAGGTTGGCGACGGTTCGACGACCATGGCCGTGATCTACCAGGCGATCCTGGAAGAGGGGATTCACGTCATCACCCACGGCGGCTGCGACGCCATGTTGTTGCGCGCCGGCCTGGAGAAAGGGCTGTGGGCGGTGCAGGAACAGTTGCAGCAGGCGGCTCAACCGTTGGCTGGCAAAGAACAAATCGCCCGTTTTGCCCGTAGCCTGCTCCACGAGCATGGCGAACTTGCCGACATCCTGGGCGAGGTCTTCGACATGGTCGGGTCGGAGGGCATGGTGGTGGTGGAGAAGGGGAACCGGCTAGGCGTGGAGCGCGAGTACATCGAGGGGACCTATTGGCGTCTGAGTGGCTGGCTCTCGTATCACTTTGTCACTCGGCCCGGCGCTAATCCACAGACAACGTTTGATGACGCCGCCCTTCTGATCAGCGACCTTGCCATCAAGGAACCCAGCCAGCTCATCCCCGTGCTGGAGCGCTGCGCCGCGGGCGGGGTGCGCAAGCTGGTGATCCTCGCCAAAGAAGTTTCGGACCGCGTCATTGGACTGCTGGTGCAGAACAACCAGGCCAAGACTGTTCAGACGCTGGCGGTGCGCACGCCCCAGGTGCTGGAGATGGACCAGGCCGCCGCCCTGGAGGACATCGCCGTTCTGGCCGGGGGGCGGGTCTTTTATGCGGCTGCCTACGCCGATTTTCACGATTTCCAACTAGCTGACTTGGGGCGCGCCCGGCGCGCCTGGGCCACCCAGAGTCTCTTTGGCCTCTTTGGCGGCAAAGGCGACCCGCGGCGCATCCGCCAACACCGGCAGCATTTGCGCGGCCGGCTAAAGGCGGCTGCGGGTGAACACGAGCGGGGAATGCTGCGCGAGCGGCTGGGCCGCATGGCTGGCGGGACCGCCATCATCCGCGTGAGCGAGCCCGCCGATTCCGCCACCGAGGCGCTCAAGACCATGACCAACCGGGCGGTGACGACGCTGCGCAACGCCATGACCGGGGGCGTGGTTTCGGGTGGGGGCGCGGCGCTCCTCTGCGCCCAGCAAGCGCTGGCGGCGTTGCCGGCGGCCACCGCCAATGAGGCAGCCGCCTACCAGATCCTGCGCCGGGCGCTGGAAGCTCCATTGCGCGCCATCGCCGCCAACGCGGGGTACCCACCCGCAGCGGTGCTCGGCCAGGCGCAGGCTGCCCCCCACGGCCACGGCTTTGACGCCCGCAGCGGGCGCATCGTCGATATGCAGCAGGCCGGCATCCTGGATTCCGTTGTCGTTTTGCAACAGGCGTTGGAGGTTGCGGTGGGCGGCGCGGCGCAGGCGCTGACCATGGATGTGATCGTGCATCATCGAAAACCGCAGGAGTGTGTGGAGCCTTGATCATCGGATCGATTCCCACTCCCTACAACATCATCGGCGCACCCTCACCAGGGACCGTATCCGCCCTGGCCGTCGGCCCGCGCGGGGGGCGCACCCTCTTTGCCGGCGCGCGGACGGGGCTGTATCGCACAACCGAGGTGGACAAAGGGGCGCAGACGCGCTGGCAAAGGCTGCCTGCCGCCCCGCTGGAGATCATCACGTTGGGCCTATCCCCCAACTATGCCGAAGACGCCACGCTTTTTGTCGGGACGGGCAAGGGGCTGTTTGTCTCGCGCGACGGCGGTGAACAGTGGCAGGCTGCGCCCACGCCCATGCCAGACCCCGCGATCCTCTGCTTCTGCTTCTCGCCCAACTACCGGTCGGATGGGATCATCCTGGCGGGCGCGCTGGAGGATGGCGTCTATTACAGCGACAGCCGGGGCGAGCGCTGGTCATACCGCGGCTTTGGCCTGCTGGACGCCGCCATCTATTCGCTGGCCATCTCGCCCGACTTTGCGCACGACGAAATGATCTTTGCCGGCGCCGAAAGCGCGCTTTATCACAGCTACAACGGCGCGCGGGCCTGGAAGGCGCTTGACTTCCCCGAGGAGGCCACGCCGGTCCTCAGCCTGGCTATCTCGCCCCATTTTGCTGGGGATCAAACCCTCTACGCCGGCACGGAACAAGAGGGCCTCTACCGCTCGACCGATCGGGGCGCAAGCTGGCGGAAGACGGCGCTGCCCGCTGCCTGTGTCAATGCGCTGGCGGTGGCGCCGGAGGATGGGGCGCTGTACGCCGCCACGAATGCTGGCCTCTTTTGTTCCGGCGATGGCGGTGAGCAATGGCGTTGTCTGCTTGACAAAGCCGACGCCCTCTGCCTGGCTGCAAGCGATGATCTCCTCATCACCGGGCTGGTCGAGCAGGGCGCATGGCTGACGCGCGACCGGGCAATCTGGCAACCCTCCTTCCCCCTACCTGCCCGCTCACTGACCGGTATGGCGTTATCTCCCCAGTTCGACCGCGACTCGACTGCCTTTCTCTACGGCCCACATGAAGGGATCTGGCGGACGGTGGACGGGGGGCATTCCTGGCGCTGTCTCAACGAGGAACTGCCCAGCCTGGACATCCATTCGCTGGCGCTGTCGCCTGCCTTTGCCCAAGACCGCGTGCTGGTTGCCGCCGCTGGCGAAGGTTTGTTGATCAGCGCGGATGGCGGTGACGATTGGTCTCTGGCCGTCGAGACGCCGGCCGCGCTGGCCGCCTTCTCACCGGGGGGCGCGTTCGTCGCCTTCGCCACCCGGGCGGGGGAGATTCAGGTGGCCAGCGGGGTCGAGGGCCCGTGGCGACGTGCGCCAATCGCCGATGGCGCGCTGGGGCACGTGTTGGCGCTGGCGATTGACGACCAGGGGCGGCTGCGGGCAGCCACAATCGACCCGGCGGGCGAGTGGGTGACCCTGTGGGCGGGCGAACCGGGGCGCCTGGAGCAGCTTCTGCGCCAGCCCGCCAGCCCGATGCCGGTAGTCCGACTTTGGGGCCACGCGCATGATGATTGGGGCGCGCCGTGGTACGCCAGCCTTGACCATCAGGTATGGGAAGTTCGACCGTCGTCTGACGGGCATGGCGGCGCGGCCAGGCCGCTCTTCGAGGTGGCGGACGGCGGCAAGGTGGTGGCGCTGCTCGGCAGCCAGACCCAGAGCGGAATGGCCTTCTTCGCCTGCACGGGCCAGACCCTCTACCAAACCAGCGGGGCGGATTCGTGGACGGCGATTCATGATTTTGGCGACGAACGGGCCGTTGCGCTGGACCTCTCCCCCTCTTACCCGGATGACCCAACCGCCTATGCGCTGCTGTTAGGCGGCGCGTTCTGTCAGGTCAATCTATAGTCGACGAAATAGAGCAGTGATTGACCCTAAGGCGTCCTTGACCTATACTTTGAACATAGCCCGCGACAGACCGTCTGCTGATTGACATCGGGTATAGATTGCTGAAAGGTGAAGCCCCATTGAAAGCAGAAGTCAAACCTCACAACGGTACACCCACCCTCTTTCTCAATGACCAGCCCGTGTTCGCCAATTGTCACTGGGTTGCCGGGATTGACCCGAATGGGATCGAGGCAATCCAAGAGAGCGTGCGCGCCTTTGCGAAAAATGGCGTCCACATCTATTCCGTTGATGCGGTCGGCCACGAGTGGCGCGGGCCGCGGCCAGGGCAGGAAAGCCCGTTCGATTTCACCGAGACCGCGCCCCGGCTGAGCACCGTGCTCGAGGCCGACCCCGACGCCCTCTTCCTGCTGCGCATGGGGCTTGAGACGCGCTATCTCCTCGATGATTGGTGGAACAAGGCCTATCCCGACGAGGTAGAGGTGCTGACTGATGGCCCCTATCCCTCGGCCTCGTATGCGTCGCAGGTGTGGCAGACACAGGTCAAGGCATTCTTGCGCGCCTACATCGAACATCTGCGGGAGGTGGGTCTCTACGACCGGGTGATTGCCTACCAGGTGGCGACAGGCACGTGCGGCGAGTGGATCAAGGCGTGGTCCTCCATGGACCCGGCCTGCGGCGACTTTAGCGCACCCATGCGCCGCGCCTTCCGCCAGTGGCTGCGTGACCGCTATGCGGGGGATGTGGCTGCGCTGCGGGCGGCCTGGGGCGATCCAGATGTGACCTTTGAGACCGCCGAAGTCCCGGCCACCGACGAACAATCCCAGACCACTCACTATTTCTTCCGCGACCCGCGGCGCGAGCAAAAGGTGATCGACTTTTACGCCTGCTATGCCGAGGTCGCGGCCGACGCCATGATCGGCTTCTGCCAAACCGTGAAGGAGGAAACCGCCGGTGAGAAGCTGGCGGGCGCCTTCTTTGGCTACCTGATGGAGCTTTCGTGGAACAATAGCTTCTTTGTGGACGACCACGGCGGCCTGGCCGGCAGTGAGGTCTCCGCCATCCAGCGCAGCGGCCATTTGGGATTGTGGAAGGCGCTCCGGTCACCCCATGTGGACTTTTTCGTCAGCCCCTACACCTATGCCTTCCGCGGCGTCGGTGGGGATGGGCTGCCCATGCAGCCGACCGAATCATTGCGCGTCCACGGGAAGCTCTACCTCTTTGAAGAGGATACCCTGATGCACAACAATTTCGACCCGGGCGGGCGCATGCACCCGGTGGAGAAGTCGATCCCCATCTATCAGCGTCACTTTGCCCAGGTCGCCACGCACGGTCTGGGCATTACCTGGCTCGAGAACAACATCTATGCCGAAAGCCCGCTGATCGTGGACGAATCGCGGCGCTGGCACAGGCGCTTCCAGGAATTGGGCGAGTGGGCGCTGCACCTCGACCGCACGCCCGCCGCCGAGGTCGCCGTTTTCCTCGACGATGAATCGTTCCGCTACGAATCGTTCCGCAACAACATCGACATCCCCCTGATCTGGCATCAGCGCGTTCTCAGCCTCAACCGCTTTGGCGCGCCCCACGACCTCTATCTGCTCAACGACCTGCTGGAGGGAAGGCTGCCTGAGTACAAGCTGTATGTCTTTCTCAACCCCTTCCACCTGGATGACCGGCGGCGCAAGGCGCTCAAGGAGATCATCGGCCGCGACAATAAGACAGCGCTCTGGCTCTATGCCGCCGGCTACATCAACACCGATGCGGATTCGGCGCTGGATCTGGGCCACATGACCGATCTGACGGGCTTTCACTTGGGCAAGGGGGGCAGCTACTACGGCCCCTTTATGCACCTGACCAATTTCGAGCATCCCATCACGCAGGGGCTGTCGCAGGAACTCTTTTGGGGCTCGACGCGGCCCATCGCGCCCAATTTCCACCTGGAAGACCCCGACGCCACCGTCCTTGGCGAGGTCGTCTACAGCCTCGGTCGCTGCCGGGCCGGCTTTGGCGTGAAGACGTTCAACCCGACCGACCCCAAGCGGTCGTGGACTTCGGTCTACATTGCGACGCCCAACGTTCCGGCCCCGGTGTTGCGCGGCATTGCCCGCCATGCCGGCGTCCACCTCTACAGCGAGGCGGGCGATGTGCTCTACGCCACGCCCGATCTGCTGGCTGTACATACGGTAGCGGGGGGAGAGCGCACCTTCCAGCTGCCGCATCGGGTGGACGTTGTTTGCGACCTCTTTGAGGGGCGCGTGTTGGCGCAAGACACAACCCACTTTGAGGTAACGCTGCCCCCGGCGTCTACCGTCCTCTATTATGTAGGCGCAGCGCCGGTGCTAGACTCGCTTGGCGTCAAGCGGTAGCGCAATACTCGCCCCATACACGTATGCCCCAAGCGCCGTAGCGAGGCGTCGGGCGTCGTTTGCGCTGTCCCGAAGAGAGTTCGGACCAATTTGGCGGATTCTATGCCTCCAGCTAGAATGACCCTCAATCCAATTGGACTCACGCAAGCCTTGACCGCGCAGGATAACAGGGCCTGAATTTCTCAGGGCAAATGTCAGGCATTGCGTAAGCCATGGATAGGAAATTTGGCCCAAATTGAACATGACTTACGCAGCGCCTGATGATCCTCAGCCGAGACAGGTTTGTCAACAAAAAGCCTTTATACTGAGCTCTGTTTGAAAACCGGAATTACTTAAAGGAGCAACCCTCTTCGCAAAGTCCGGTTTTCAAAGCAACCGCAGTATAGTCAAGGCTGGCGTAAGTGCTATTGGAGAGACGCAAAGACCCAGCCTGCGCCCAACGCTTCCCACAGTTGGCTACGCATGGCGCCGTATCCAAATCGCTGATTTCTCGTCTTGAAATGTAGGCGAACGCGAGCCGTATGGGATCGGGGTGATGCTGGATGACGAGCCCCCAAAATTCAGCTGGCAACTTCTGTACATACCCCAATGTACCATGTCGGATGTACCGTATCAGACCGTTTGAGCGTCTATGCGGGTATGGGGGCTGACAGATGTGAACGCATGCAACCTTTACCCGCCAATTCCGAGTAAGCTGCGACGCTTCCATATGCCACGTGGGATAGTGATTTCATGGCCGAGCAGATACGTGTGCTGGTGGTTGAAGATGAACTAATTGTCGGCGAGGCGATCCGCGCATTGCTGGGCGAAGCCCGTGATATTGCGGTGGTGGACGAGGCGAACAACGCCGAGGAAGCGCTCGAAAAAGCGCGTCGTCTCAAACCGGATGTGGTGCTGGTGGATTTACATCTTCCTGATAAGCCCGGCATTCAGGTCATCGAGGAGATGATTGCTGAGGCCCCCGACACGAGAATTTTGGTGTTGACGGCTTCGTCTGACGACACCACGGTTACGGCTGCATTTCAGGCTGGCGCGCTGGGCTATGTTTTGAAGACGCAAGCAACCGATGATCTGGTCTCGGCGATCCATACGGCCTATCGCGGCCTGTCCGCCTTGCACCCTGCGATTGCGACCAAACTTGTTCGCCAGCTCAAGCGCCCCCTGATCGAGCCACCGCCCGTCGATTCCCCGCTGACAGAGCCAGAAGAACGCGTGTTGCTCTGTGTGGCGCGCGGTCGCTCCAACCAAGAGATCGCCGCCGAGCTTGGTGTCAGCATTTCAACAGTACGCACCCATGTAAGTAAAATCCTCAACAAGCTTCAATTGGAAAATCGCACCCAGGCCGCACTGTTTGCGCTGCGTAAAGGCATGCTCACCCTCAACGATGTGCAGATGGTGCGCGCCAAAGGCGCGCATTCCCATCGCCACGCCAGCGGCGAGGATGATGAGGAGTGACCCATGTGGCCGATTTGCGCTGGCTGCTCTAGCCCGACAGCCAGCGCCATACCCACCACGTCCCCATACCTGCACCGATGGTTAGCAGCAAATTAGGGCAACGCCAGGCTACCAGGCAGGTGACTAGCGACGCGCCAAGATAGGGGTTGCCCAGTTGCAGCGCCAACTCGCCGCGTGGCGCCGCCACCGCCGGTGCGATGATGGCAGTCAGCACCGCGGCAGGGATGAAGCCCATGGCGCGCAACAGCGCCGGCGGCAGCGTGACGCGGCTCACCACGGCCAGCACCGGATAGCGACAGAGATAGGTCACGAGGGTCATGCCCCCAACCATCCACAGTTCCGGTTCGCTCATGCTTCCCTCGACCCCGGCGCATGGCGCCACCGACCAACGATCATACCGACGGTCACGCCGATGAGCGCGGCGCCCACCAGCCCCAGTTGGTGCGGCAGCCCGCGCAACGCCAGCGCGCTCACGCCAGCGGCCACCACGCAGGCAACCGTCGGCCAGTTTCGAATGGATGGCGCAACGATCCCGATAAAGGTGGCGACAAAGGCGAAATCGAGCCCCCACGCCTGCGGGTCGGCAATCGCCCGCCCGGCCCGCAAGCCAAGCCACGTGCAGAGCTGCCAGTTTCCATACATGAAGAGCGCAGAGCCAATGTAGAACCAGTGTTTCAGGCGCGAGGCGTCTGCCCGTTGATAGCGGTTGATCGCCACCGCGTACGTTTCATCGGTCAGCCAAAAGGCAATCGCCGCCAACCAACTTTGAGGAAGGTGGCGCATGTGGGGGGCCAGGGATGCAGCGTAGAGCATGTGGCGCAGGTTGACCACCCATGTGGTCAAGATGATGACGCCAATGCTGCTGTTCGGCGCTAGCCCCGCGGCAATGAACTGCGCCGCGCCGGCATAGACCAGCGCCGACATCCCCGCAGTGGCCGCCGGGCTCAAGCCATTGGTCACCGCCAGCGCGCCAAAAAGGACGCCAAAGGGCGCTGCGCCAATGACCAGCGGGAATGTCGCCCGCGCGCCGGCCCACACTTCGCTGCGCCACGTGTCACCCGCTTTGCCCATCATGACTGTTCTGCTGTGAAAATAGAAAAACAGCGCAACACCGAGAGCACAGAGACTGCACAGAGATACACAGAGTTCGGCGCTGTGTATCCATCATACCAGAACACGGAGAAAAACCTCAGTGTGCTCTGGGGGCGCCCTCTGGGCCCCTCGGCTTTCTCTGTGTTCCTGCTGTACGCTATCATTTTCATCGTTCGGGGTGTCCGCAGGTCATCATGAATGCTGTGCTACTGCTCTCTTTGCGCACGGAAGAGCGCCCCTTGAAAGGTAAACGAGCCATCGTCCTCGAACAGGAGCGCCGTGCACACATCGGTGGGCGCGGTGGCCATGAGCGAGCGAAGGGCCGCAACGTTCACATCGGACGTCCGCATACGCGCTACCCAGTCGGCAAAGTCGAGCCGCAGCCCCCAAGTGAAGACCACCTCCGCCGCAAAGCCCGCGCCAGCGAACATGCTCAGCCATTGGGCGGCTGTGTGATCGCGCACGTGGGAGGGGTCGCGCAGCAGTTCGATTGCCTGCACAAAGGTGTCGATCACAAAGCTGTCAAACGAGACAATGTCGGACAAAATCAGCCGGCCACCGGGCCTCAGCACACGCCGGAACTCAGCCAGCGCCCGTTGGGGGTGGGGCCAGTGGTGAGCGCTGTAGCGCGAGACGACCAGGTCGAATTCGCTGCGGGCGAAGGGAAGCTGCTCCACATCGCCCAGGCGAAAATCAACGTTATGCAGCCCCCGTTCGTCGGCCAGGCGGCGCGCTTGGTCGAGCATGGCGCCCGTGAAGTCCACCCCGATCACGCTCGCCACATGGGGCGCAAAGGTGAGGGCCGTGTGGCCGGTTCCGCAGCCGGCGTCGAGCACCCGTTCGTGGCCCCGGGGCTGGGCGGCGGCGACCATCTCTGCCAGGTCTACCCCACGTGCGTGAACGCTGCTGGTGCGATAGTTGGCCGCCACCTGGTGGAACTGTTGTTGGACGGCGGCTTTGATATCTTGTGTCATCGTGATGGCTCTCTTTTTCGGTCACTATTTAGTACTACAACGAGACTTTCCTGAGGTGCGATGCGCTTGGCAAAGTGCGTTGCACCTCTGGCCCGTACCGCGAAGTCTCGTTGTAATATTAGGCTTGTGCGACTGGGTCACGCCGGAGGCGATGACCTACGGGTTACTGAAAACATCTCTATGATGATCCGGCCAGCGAGCCCTCCGCCGGGGCAAAGAAGACGAGCACGCGCAGGTCTTTGGTGATGGTGTGGAAGCGGTGGGGCGCACGGGCGGCGACATAGACAATCGACCCGGGCTGCACCGGATGTTGCACACCATCCACTTCGAGCGTAGCTGCGCCCTCGACGACAAAATAGACCTCGTCCTCGCTGTGTGGCTGCTGTGGGTCGACGCTGCCGGCCGCCAGTTCATAGAGGCCCATGCTTAGGCTTTCGACGCGCAAGAATTCCATCCACGGTCCTTCGCTCTGCTCCCGTTGGGCGATCAACTGCGACAGCGCAAACGTCTGCATCTTTGACCTCTCTGCTCATTGTATTTGCTTGTTGCTCAAATTTGCTTTTTTGGGTCTGTGCGCGCTCAACGCAGCGTGAGCCAGACGCCGGTCAGCATGACCAAAATGCCGATCCCCCGGCTCCAATCCAGCGGGCGGTGGAAGGCGCCCAACCAACCCACGTGGTCAAGCGCCACGGCCAACAGAAATTGCGACGCCAGCATCACGGTAAAGGTGGCCACCAGCCCCAATCGCGACGCCGTGTAGCCAATCGCGCCTACGATCACCAGCCCCAGCAGCCCGGTTGTGTAGGCGTACCACGGCGCCGATGCCAACGCGGAGAGCTGCGTCCCCCGCATGAGAAAGAGCACCAGGGCAATGGCGACGCCGCCGCCGCCATAGGTGAGAAAGACCGCTTCGAGCGTCCCCATACGTTGGCTCAGCATGCCCATAAATTGCCCCTGCAGCGTCACCGCGACGCCACCCAGCGCCGCCACTAGAATCACAGCCCACCAGTTCAGCATGAATTGCCTTTCGTTGTTGAAGGATGGGAAATTCAGTAGATCACGAATTTGTAGCGGCGGTTTCCATACCGCCGGTGCACTCAGGCGGTGCGGCGCGCCCAGCGGGCGTCCGGAAACCGCCGCTACAGGCGCAGACTGTGATCCACTGAAATTGACGTACGAATAGTCAGGTAGACCGTGCTTTTGGTTGGCGGCGGTTGTGCCTGGCACAGAGTCGCCAACGTACAAGTTTACCGATCTAGCTGTTCAACCCCTTGATGACTTCGGCGATGGTCTGCACGGCCCGGTCGATGGTGGTTGGGTCCGCCATGGTGAAGTTGAGCCGCATGGTGGGCAGCCCCTCGCCTGGCTGTGCAAAGAAGAACTTACCCGGCACAAAGGCCGTCTTCCGCTCAACGGCTCGCCAATAGACCGTCTCTGCATCGAGGCCGGCGGGGCCTTCCAGCCAGATAAACATCCCTCCTTCTGGCTGCGACCAGGTGAAGCCGTCGGGTAGGTGGCGGTCGAGCGCCCCGAGCAATGCCGTCTGCCGTGGACGATAGAGGTCGATGATGGTGGGCAGATGGCGGCGCAGATAGCCGCCGGCCAGGTATTCGGCGGCCAGCGCCTGGTTGTAGGTGCTGGTGTGCAGATCCACCCCCTGTTTGACCACAATCAGCCACTGGCGCACAAGGGGCGGCGCAACGCAAAAGCCAATACGCAGACCCGGCGCAAAGATTTTGGAAAGCGTGCTCGTATAGACCACATGGTCGGGCGCAAAGGCCTTGATGGGCGGCAGCGCGTCGCCTCGATAGCGGAGGTCGCTATAGGGGTCGTCTTCGACAAGCAGGGCGTTTTGCTCCTGAATGATATGGGCGACCGCCTTGCGCCGCGCCAGGCTCAGCGTGCGCCCCGTCGGGTTTTGAAACGTGGGCGTCAGGTAGATAAATTTGACGGCATGCGCGCGCAACACCTCGGCCATCGATTCGGGGATCACGCCGTCATCGTCGGTCGCCATCTGCACATAGCGCGGCTCGTAGGGGTTGAAGGCCTGGAGCGCGCCCAGGTAGGTGGGCGCTTCGACCGCCACCACGTCGCCGCGGTCGATAAAGACCTTGCCCATGGCGTCCAGCACCCCCTGCGAGCCGCTGGAGATGAGCACCCCATGCGCCGTGGCGGCGACGCCTTTGGCGGCCAGGTGATCGACCAGCGCCTCACGCAGGGGGCCAAACCCTTCGGTGGCGTCATATTGAAACGCGCTCGAACCATATTTCTGTTCGACGGCGGCGCTCAGCTCGCGCAGGATCGCCATGGGGAAGCTTTCGGGCGCGGGGATGCCGCCGGCCAGCGAGACCATGCCCGGCTGCGAAACAACTTTGAGAATCTCGCGGATCGCATTGACGCCCATCGTGTCGGTGCGGGCGGCCAGTAAGTGTGCAAAGTTCATGGGGATGGTTCCAATTGGTGTAATACGAAATCCGGCTGTTCGGTGAAGGTATGCGCCAGAGCGAAATGGCGGTGTATTCCTTTACTGAACAGAAGGATTCGGTATAAGGACAAGGCGATAGGATGACAAATGACGGGCCGCACTGCGCAATTGGCTCAAAGGATCAGTTCACCGCGTACCACGGTGACCGCGCCGCCGCCCACCTTGACGGTGGCGATATCGTCCCGTGGGCCGATGACTTCGACGGTGGCCTGGCCGGGGCGGTTCATCCAGTGGCCCTGCTCGGCCACGAAGGTGGGCCGGTCGATCAGCCCATAGTGCCAGAGATAGGCCCCCATGCCCCCCGTGGCCGAGCCGGTAAATGGGTCTTCAAAGGGGGCCAGGTGGCGAGCAAAGGTCTGGCCCGCGGGGGTCGCCCCCTGTAGGCAGAAGAGGTGCGCGCTGAAGAACCCGACCTCATCGCGCAGCCGGCGATAGGCAGGCTCGTCGAACTGGATCCGGCGCAGCGCCTCCAGGCTGCGCACCGGGATCATCAGTTGTGGCGTGCCCGTGCTGACGACCTGGATAGGCGCGCCGGCCAGCGCATCGGCTTGGGTCAGCCCCCAAATGGGCAGCGCCTGCTCGGCGTCGACGGTGGCGAGGAATTGCGGCTTGCGCTGCGTCATCACCACCCGCTCGACCACGCCGCCGCGCGCCATTACCTCCACCGGGATGGGGCCATCGCGCAGCTCCAGGCTGATGGTGGCCCCCTCCCTTTGCGGCGCAAGCCGGCCACTCTCGAAGAGGGCGAAGACCGTGGCGATGGTCGGGTGTCCGGCCAAGGGAATTTCTTCTTCGATGGTGAAGTAGCGGGCGCGCACGTCCGCCACCGCGGAACGCAGCACAAAGGCCGTCTCCGACAGGTTCATTTCTTGGGCAATCGCCTGCATGGTGGCTGTGTCCAGATCGTCAGCCTCAAAGACGATCGCGCAGGGGTTGCCCCCCAATGGCCGGTCGGTAAAGGCGTCCACCTGCATAAAGGGATAGACGGGCATATTCCTCTCCTGACATTCAGTATTGGTCGAAAGCACAGCGTTGGGCCAGATGCGTCGCACCTTTGACAGGCCGAATCAGCCGCCATCGGTTCAGGCCCAACCGACAGCGGAGACCCAGGCTTGAGCAAAAAGACCCGACGGCTGCCGTTGCCACATGCGCAGCGCCTGGGCCAAGCGCTGAGGGTCGCCCGGGTCGATCCAGCCTTTGGTGACAGCGCCATCAATGGCCTCGGCTTGCTCGATACGCTGCGCCAGATATTCGCCGATGAGGCGCAGGTCGGCGTAGCATTCGTAGCGGGCCGCCATGCGCACGTTGCTGAATCCGGCTTGCTCCAGCCATTCGCCCAACCGACCGCCGGCGTCCACCGAGCCGCCATTTTCGCGCTGCAACCGCTGATAAAAGGCGAGCGCCTCGGTCAGCACTGGCGGTGCGGGGGCGACGAGGAAGCCGCGCCAGTCGGGGCTACAGACGCCGATGACACCGCCGGGCTTGAGCAATGAGCGTACGCGCCGCAGCGAGGCCACCGGGTCGGCCAGGTGTTCCAGCAAGGCGTGCGAGAAGGCAGCGTCATAGGGCTCATCCTCAGGCGTCATCTGCTCGATACTGCATGACCGGAACAGCACATTCGCCACCCCCTGATAGATCGCCGCCGCTTCGGCCAGCGCGATCTGCCCGGCGGCGATGTCGACCCCAGTCACAAACCCAGGGTGGACACGCCGGGCCAGGTCTAACGTGATCGTCCCCGGCCCGCAGCCGCAATCCAATACGCGCATGCCGGGCCGGAGATAGGGAAGGAAGAAACCGGCATGGCTTTCGGCTGTTCGACTGGACATAAACGCGGCGGCATTAGCCGAATAGCCGGGCGTATAGCGGGCCGTGTTCGCCTGTGGCGCTCCATTCATCGTGCATTCCTCCGATAGCTCATGGCTGCAAAGTGTGAGTGGCCGCCGATTTGCCTCATCTTGCAGGCTGGCGACCTACCCTGTTGGCTGATGAGCCTTGTCATGCGCTGCTTTGCTGGGTAGCTTGTGTGCGTGGTTCTCCGCAACGTAAACAATGAAAGGGTCATCAGACGAGCGGCGCCCAGTCACCTGTCTCGCTGTGGGTCCGGTCGGTCTCGTTCAGGCCGGTGCGGATCAGCCGGCTGAGCACCTCCACGCCGCTGCGGATTACGGTGGGGGATTGGTTGCCAAAACAGATACGCAGGTGGTAATGGGCGCTGGGGTCCGCCAGAAACACATCACCGGGCGTGAAGACCCAGCCATGCTGGATGGCCATCTGGTAGAGGCTGCTAAATGCGCGCCGCTGGGGCAGCGTAATCCACGAGCAATAGCCGCCGCTGGGGCGCGTCCACTCAACGCCCGCGGGCATATGATGCTGCATCGCGGCCAGATAGGCGTCGCGCCGCTCTCGATAGAGCGGCAGGACGCGGCGCAAGTGCTTCTTCAGCCCGCCCCCGGCCAGGAAACGCGCCAGGGCATATTGGAGCAGCGTAGGGCTGCACAGATCATGGGCGCGGCGCAAGGAGAGCAATTTCGAATGCAGTGGCGCCGGCGCCACCATGTAGCCAATGCGCAGCCCGGGCATCAGGCTTTTGGAGAAGCTGCTCAAATAGACCACCGACGCCGAATTGTCTTCGGCGAACAGGGGCGGCGGGGGCGATTGATCATAGGCGACGCAGGCGTAGAGATCGTCTTCCACCACAAGGAAGCCATAGCGCAGGGCCACCGCCAACAGCGCACGGCGCCGCGCCGGCGACTGGGTAACGCCCGTCGGGTTTTGGAAGGTCGGAATGGTGTAAAAATACCGGGGCCGATGTTGAGCAGCCAGCCGTTCGAGCGCATCCACCTGCGGTCCTTCTTCGTCCAGGGGAACGGCGACGGCGTGCACGCCCTGCGCCTTGAGCGTGTGCAGAAAGCCGACATAGGTAGGCTGCTCCACCAATACCACGTCGCCTGGCCGGCAGAGCGCCTGCGTCACCAACGCCAGCCCCTGCGTCACGCCAGCGGTAACGAGAATCTCGTCGGGCGCGGCGTCGACGGCGCGCTCGCGCAGCAGATCGGCCAGCGCCACCCGCAGCGCAGGCGCCCCCTGCGAAGCGCCATACATGGCCATGGTGGCCGCATCATCGCGCAACTCGGCCAAGACGCCCCAGAACTCGTCGGCGGGAAAGAGATGCGGGTCGGGCGACGCCGACGCCAGCGACCTCAACCCCACGATTTCGTTAATCTGAAGCATGTCGCTGATGACGGCGTCAGGCGTCACTGGCTGGCTGGCCGAGCGAAGCGTTGCGCGCGAGTTGACGCGCTCGCTCACGAAGGTGCCGCGCCCGGTTGTCGCCTCGATCCAGCCGTCGGCGCGTAGTTCATCGTATGCGTTCTGCACCGTCACGCGGGTGACGCCCAAGTCGTTCGCCAATCGACGGATGGTGGGCAGGCGCGCGCCTGCGGGCAAGCGATTGTTGCTGATCTGATCCTTGAATTGGTCGGCAATCTGTTGATAGAGCGCTGCCGGGCTGTTGCGCTCAAGCCGAAGGGAAACGGACATGATATTCACTCTGTCGGATCGATTCTGGTTCATATTAGGACAATCAACGCGATAGTCGGCAAGTATAAAGGCCAACTTGCCGGCTTGCAATAGACAATTCGATGAAATCGACCAGGACAAATAGGGACATTGTCTCTGTGGGGTAAGCCCAGAGAAGCAACGGGGGACAGTCGCCCGCCGGAAAACTGTCCCCCATTGACCTCCTATAATCAACTGGGTTTGAAAACGAGAGTAGCTGTGTAGCTTTGGCCGAGTCCCAATACGCGTTTTCAAAATAACCGCAGTTTGGTCGTGCGACCATTGACATTTTGGGATTCACCGAAGTAGCGACTTCAGTCGCCCTCACGCCTGAGTGACTGAAGTCGCTACTTCGGTTTCTAAGCACGAAACAGACCGACCACGTCTGCCCCTATCTGCGCACCAACGGCAGGAAGAGATACTGGTCGGGGTCCAAATAATCGGGGTGACCGTCATCATCGATGTCCCCAATCCCTTCGATATAGTCGGGGATGCCATCGCCGTCGCTGTCGGTTTCGTCGGGCCTCCAGAGTGCAATGGTCGCCGTGTAGCCACTCGCTTCGGTTACGGTGATCACCTGCGTGCGATCCGCGGCGGCGACGGTATAGTGGGGGTCCAGGTCGCGGGTTGTGATGGTGACGGTGTATTGGCCGCTGACGAGGTCGTGGAACGTTGCCGCCCCTTCGTCGTCGGTGGCGACCTTGAGGGGAACGCCCATTGGCGTGTCAAGGGTAACGGTGATACTCTCGACGCCATACTCCATGGGCGACTGGATGCCGTCGCGATCGACATCATAGAAGGCGGTTGCACTGAGCCAAGAGAGCGCGTGGACATAAGCTGCGTCGGCAGCGCGGGCTGCCAGCCCTTCGGCGGTGAGTGCGGTCCATGTGACTGTGTTGACGGTGGTCTGGGTGATGGGCGCCGTTACGAGGAACCACAGCCAGTTGTTTTCGGCCAGCGTCTGGCTCACCACGATTGTTTCGGCATCCAACACCAGATCGTCAACCAACAGGCGAGTCAACGGCGTTCCGCCCACATTGAAGACGTAGTAACAATAGGTAACATTGACGCCGACGGTGGCGGTAATCGTATCGGTGTCGGCGCAGTTCGCTGGGTCGTCACCCACGGTGGTGCGCACATCGATGGCGGGGACGAAGAGGGTAGCCTGGTCGGTGGCGACGGCATAGAGATGGTCGGAGACGAAGGCTGTCCACGTGAAGATGTTTGATGTCGTGGTGGTGACAAGCTCTGTCGCAGTCAGGAAGAGCGTGGCGCCCGGCTCAAGGGTCGATAGCCAGTCGAAGGGGGATGATTCCGCCGACGAATTAGCAGCCCGATGGGAACTGAACGTCACGTCGCTCGTATTTTCAACCTGAAAGCAGTGCGTGACCATAGTGTTCGCCATGACAGTCACCGTATTTGTGATGGCGCAAGTGTGTGGGTCAAGCCCCACGGTGTGGGTGAGCCGGACAGTGGGCACGATGACCCGTGTCGAATCCTCCGCAACGGCGACATCGCCCGTCGCGTTGGTGGCGGTCCAGGTCACGTGGTGTAGCGCTGAAGTCGTCAGCTCCTTGGCAACGGTCAAAAAGAACGCACTCTGCACCCCATCCACCGGCGTCAGCCACTCATCAGGCAACAGAAAATCCAGCCCCAATGCCGGGTCCACAATATGATGGTCGGTGAAGGTCACGTCGCCTGTATTGGCGACAAGATAACAGAAGGTGACTTCAACGCCGGCAGTGACCGTGACCGCAGTGGACGTTGCACACTGGTGTGGATTGAGACCAACGCTGGCCGTGATAACAATGGCCGGGGCGTGTACGGTTTGGATTTCGCCAACCCGCGCGCTGGCAACCGGCCCCCGGTTTGCGCTCTTTGCAATCGCCGATAACGGTAACGGCGATGGATCAGCGGCATCGCTGGTTGCCCCCAGTGCAGTCATCCTGAGCGCGCCGTAGAGCAACAGCACGCTAATTGTTGCCGTAAATAGCAGACGTGTGGCGCCGACAAACGCGCGAATCATAGTCTCCTCCTTGCCCCGCCACCCTGCGCCGGGCGGCCAGACATCGCTGGCGTTGGGCCTGTTTAGCACAAGTTGTTTCGGCCTTGATTCAACATGGTTCAATCTTACGCTGTATCAACAGGCGCTGGCTCTGCGCGTCGACAACCTCGTTTATGATGCACCTATGTTCGGGTGGGAATTGCGTGAGGAACCGTCCTATAGTATAGTCTTCTGTCACAGGCAAGGCCCACCTGACCTCACCCGGAACAAGGTCCTATGAAACCAATTCCCGTCTCTGCGCTCAATACCCACATTGTTGCGATTTTTGAACGCGATGAACTGTTGCGCGATATCTGGGTGCTGGGTGAAGTCAGCAACTGGAAGCGCGCGGCAAGTGGCCACGTCTATTTTAGTTTGAAGGACGATGGCGCCGCCATTGGCGCCGTTATGTGGAAAAATTTGGCGCTGAGCCAATCCTGGCTGCCCAAAGAGGGCGACCAGATTGTAGCACATGGCTATGTTGGTGTCTACCCCGAACGAGGCCAATATCAGCTCTATGTGAATCAGATTCTGCCCGCCGGGCGCGGCCAGTTGTATGACCAGGTTGAGCAGATCAAGGCGCGCCTGAATGCGGCTGGCCTCTTTGACCCAGCCCGCAAGCGGCCGATTGTCATGACGCCAAGACGGCTCGGCATCATCACCTCGCGCGATGCGGCGGCCCTGCGCGATGTCTTGCGCGTGCTGGCTGGGCGCTGGCCGCTGGTCGAGGTGCTTCTCTTCCCTTCATTGGTGCAAGGGGCGGATGCGCCAGCACAGCTTGTGGCGGCGTTGGCCAATGCCGCCCACTATAGCGCAACCGTTGCGCCGATTGACACGTTGTTGCTCGTTCGTGGCGGCGGCGCGATTGAAGACCTCTGGGCCTTCAACGATGAGACGGTTGCGCGCGCCGTGGCCGACAGCCCCATCCCGGTGATCAGCGGCGTGGGCCATGAGACAGATACCACGGTGGTGGATTTTGTCGCCGATCTGCGGGCGCCGACCCCATCGGCGGCGGCCGCCGCGGCCACGCCGGACCGTAGCGAGATGCTCGAACGATTCCGCACGCTGCGACAACGTCTGGCGCAAGGTCTCGTTGCCCATCTTGCCGATGAGCGGTCGATGGTGGAGCAGGTTGAACGCCGCCTGCAGCGATTGGCGCCCCAGCGGCAGCTCGATCTGCGCCGCCAACGCCTGGAGGAGCGCACCATCCGCCTGCACTTTCGGGTCCAACGACAGTTGGACCGGCTGGCGCAACGCACGGCTGCCCTGCGCCTACTGCTTGCCGCGCTTAGCCCCCATGCCGTGCTCCAACGCGGGTATAGCATCGTTCAGCGCGAAGATGGCGAGGTGGTGACGAGCCCCGCCATGTCAACGCCTGGTCAAGTCTTGCACATTCGAGCCGCCGGCGGTGAATATGACGTCATCCGCATCGCAGCAGCTGTTACCCAGCGCTGACCTGCCTGCCAGTGGAACGTTGCATCGATCTGTTCATTGATTCGGTGTTGGCCTGTGGAGACTCATGGCGGATCATAGCGTTTGTGGATTATGGCGATCACCGACCTTTTGGATAGAATCTTGGGGCAATGATCAGACGCAATAGGAGATGGCGACACACGAGGTGGAGCCAGAAGGACACGGGATAAGGAGTTGCTAATGAATGTACGCGTGACAAATGGCGTTTTCTTGACGGCGGTGATCGGGGTTGCATTGGTGGTGAGTGGGTGTAGCCGGCTTTTTGCCCCCAGCCCTGGTCCGGCCCCGTCGCCCCCCGCCGAAGTGCGCCAGTTGGTTCCGACTTTCACGCCGACCGCGGTCGATCAAGCCCCGCCGACGGCAACCGAAGCGCCCCCAACCGTGGCCGTGTTGCCGCCGGCCGAGACGCCCACCGAGGCGCCGCCGGAAGAATCATCGCCTGACGTGGTGGAGGCGCCGACCCCGGAGCCGACCGCAACCCCCGCTCCACGCGGCCGCTTGACGATTGACGCCGAGCAGATCAACGTTCGCCTTGGCCCGGGCACCGACTACGGCCTGGCGGGCGACGCCACCCGCGGCCAGGAATTTGAGATCACGGGCAAGACACAGGCTGGCGACTGGTGGCAGGTCTGTTGTGTTAACGGCCAACAAGTTTGGGTATTTGCCCAACTGGCCCGCGCCGAGAATACCGAAGATGTGCCGGCGGTGACCGACTTGCCGCCGCGGCCAGTGGCCCAGGCGCCCACACCCGCGCCACCCCCACCGGCAGAGCCAACGCCCGAACCCGAACCACAGATCGAGGCCCCCCCACCCGCGGCGGACCCGTGCGCCAACATCGGCGGCGATGGCTGTAAGTTCCGGGTCCGCAATGGCCCGCGCTTCCATCCCAATGGGGGGACGGAGTTGAAGCTGCAATTGATGTTTATGCACAGCGGCGACGGTGGGCGGCCGCAGGGCAGCTACTTTGTGGCCATGTTCAAAGACGGCCAGAAGTTGCCAATCGGCGACGGCACACGCAGCCTGGTCGACGTGCGCCAATCTGGGGTGCTGGGCGAATATAATTACGAGTACAAGATTGGCTTGAGCGATCTGCCCGGCAACAATGTAGCCGGTTCGTATATGCTCTACGTGCTCGATGGCAATGGCGAGCGCGATAGCCAGGACGTGCAACTCACCGTGCCCGATGGCCAGGGTGAGGTATGGATCGAGTTTGACCAGGGATAGCGCCCACGGCTCGGTCGCGGGGGTAGCACCGGGCGGGGCGGGTTGTGGCAGCGCAACTGGGTGGCAATGCGTCTGACTGCAACCCGCTCCTTTTATTTATGCCTGGCCGGGTTTGACGAGGCCGCTTTCGTAGGCAATGATGACCAATTGTGAACGGTCGCGGGCGTCCAGCTTTGATAGCAGCCGGCTGACATAGGTGCGCGCGGTGGCCGGGCTGATCACCAAATTTGCGGCGATTTCTTCGTTCGATTCGCCGAGGCCAATGTGGCGTAGGATCTCCTGTTCGCGCTCAGTGAGGCCGGCTACCAGACTCGGATTGGTGGCGCCGGCGCCGGTTGCCAACTGTTGCATCACCCGTTTTGTGATCGAGGGTGACAGCAGCGCCTCGCCGTCGGCGGCTACATGCACGGCCCGGCGCAGCTCGTCGGGTGTGCTATCTTTGAGCAGATACCCCGCCGCCCCAGAGCGGATTGCCTCGTAGATTTGCTCATCCTCATCAAACGTGGTCAAGACGATGACCCGAGCGCCATTGAGTTTGACGTCGCCCACGATCTGACGGGTGGCGGCCAACCCATCAAGCCCCGGCATGCGAATATCCATGAGGACCACCGCGGGCCTGGTCTGCTGAACTAGGCGCACCCCGCTCTCCCCATTCTCCGCTTCGCCGATCACCTGGATCGCTGGATCGCGCTCCAACAGGGTGCGCAGCCCGGCGCGCACCAAGGGTTGATCATCCACCAACACCACCGTGATCATGGTTAAGCCTCCTCAAGCGGAATCGACGCCGTGACGGCAAAACCGCCATCGGGCTGCGGCTGCGCGATGAGTGCGCCCCCCAACAATCGGGCGCGCTCGCGCATCCCGGTGATGCCGCTGCCCGGCGTGATGGCGTTGGGAGTAGCGCGGCCATTGTCGCTGACCCGTAGGCGCAGCGTCTGGCCATCCACCGCAAGGGTCAACTCCGCTTGGGTGGCCTGGGCATGCCGCATGATGTTGGTCAATGCCTCCTGCACAATGCGATAAGTGGCAGTGTCCACCGTAGCAGGCAGCGAGGCCAGATCGCCCGTTACATGCACAGCAACTTGCAACCCGCTCGCCCTTGTATGCGTGATCAGGCCATGGAGGTTGGCGAGCGAGGCAATGCTGTTTTCTGGCCCCTCTGTGGTCGGGTTGCGCAGCACTTTGACGGTGGCGCGCAGCTCGCGCATCGCTTCAGAAGTGGTCGCCCGGATCTGGGCCAACGCCTGGCGGGCCTGGTCCTCGTCTCTGCAGATCGCCTCGCGGGCTACGTCTGCGTGTAGTGAGATCACTGAGATGCTGTGGCCGATTGTATCGTGCAGGTCGCGCGCCACGCGCATCCGTTCCGCCTGCACGCGCTGCTCAGCGCGCAAGGCATGTTCCTGCTCGATTAGCCGGGCTGTCTGCACTTGTTCGGCGCGTAGGGCGCGGCGGGTGCGGGCGCCGTCCCCCAGGGCCACGGCGGCAGCCATCAACGCCACCGTTGAGACAAGTTCGTAGACCAAAAGGTAGGCCAGTGATTCGACTTCGTCAAGCCGAAAATAGGTCGAGACAATGATCAGCAAGAGGCCGACGACCACGGCGGCGGTCATGTGGCCCTGCTCAGCCGCCGAATAGAGCGCGGCGGCTACCGGCACAGCCAGCCCAATGGCGGGATAGCCCAGCGTGTAATAGGCAAACAGCAAGAACATAGTGATCACGAGGATGAGTACGGGGTAGCGGCGCCGCGCCAACATCAGCACCCCAAACCCACACGCAAAGAGATAGGCCAGCAGATCAGGCCCCTGTTGCCCGCCATACTCGGCGCTGATCACGAGGGCGATGACCAGGGTAACGGCGATGCCCAACAGGAGATCCAGCACCCAGGCTGGGGGATGTTCTGTCTCTGTTGCGGGGATCGCTGAATCGGTGGGTCGTTGCATGCCCACAGTGTACAGCGGATCGCTCGAACTGTCTACCCATTGCGGGCGATGCGCTTTGTCTCCTGGCGGGGTAGCGGGCTATCAACAATTGACGACCCGAAGAGTCGCCCTGAGCCTGATGCGCAAATGGTGCGCCGGCTGTAGGATCAAGCCATGCAAAAGGTGGCTTCGATGCAAGCCTATGCGGAAGGAGCAACGGATGAACAAGATCGAGCAGCTACAGTGGCCGCTCATCATGGGCATGGGCGCGCTGGCGCTGGTGCGCCCTTTCTTGAGCATCGTCGGGTGGATGGATGGATTGGGGCGACCGGCCGGCCCACTTTTGGTAAGCGGGCTGATCTCGCTCGCCTGGCTGGCGATTGCTGTGTTTGGACGCGTGCGCCAGCCCGTGTTGACGTTGATGGGCGCCGGCGTAGCCTATGGCTTTTTCGCCATCTTGATCAGCGCCATCCTCGCGCCCGTGCATATGGGCGCGTGGGCAGGCCCGGTGACCAATCCCTTCGCCACGCTTGCGGTGTTGCTCACCAATGCGTTCTGGGGCGCGCTGACGGGGAGCCTGGCCCTGCTACTGCAAAAGCTGCTGGGTTTCGGCGCAACCCCCAGCATATCTGAGTGATGGCGGCTGACAAGACGGACAAGCTTGAAGCGTGTGTTCAAAGCAAGCGCAGTCAAGAGGAACAGTAAAACAGATGACAAATGAGCAAAGGCGATTTACTCGCCGCAGCGTGCTGTTGGGCGCCGTTGGCATGAGCATGATCTGGGCTGGTTGCGGCGGGGCGCGTTCGGGAAATCGGCAAGGTGGTGGGCTGCTCGACTTTGCCAACCCGCTGGCGATCCCGCCGCTGGCCGCCGCCACGGTGCAGGGTGACCAACGCCACTTCGAGCTGGTGGCGCAGCGAGGCGAAAGCACCCTTTTGCCCGGCCAGATAAGCGAAACGTGGGGTTTCAATGGCCCCTTCTTGGGGCCAACCTTGCGGGCGCGTCGTGGCGAGGAGGTCTTCATCCACGTTCGCAATGCCTTGCGCGAAACAACGAGCGTTCACTGGCATGGAATGCACCTGCCCGCGATGATGGATGGCGGGCCGCATCAGCCAGTGCGAGCGGGGGAAAGTTGGCGGCCACACTGGCGGGTCAACCAGCCGGCGGCCACCCTCTGGTATCACCCCCACCCACATGGCGAGACAGAGCGGCATGTGTATCAGGGGCTGGCGGGCCTATTTATTGTCGATGACGAGATCAGCGAGGGGCTATCTTTGCCCGCAACCTACGGCGTTGATGACATCCCGGTGATTGTGCAAGACAAACGGCTCAATCGAGCCGGGCGGCTTCGCATGGGCGAGCGGGCCGAAACCGGATTACTCGGCGATACGATCCTGATCAACGGCGTGTATGCGCCCTATTTCGAGGCCACCACCGAGCGCGTTCGATTACGGATTCTCAATGGATCAACCGCACGCATCTACAATTTTGGCTTTGACGAGAAGCGTGATTTTGCGCTGATCGCCACCGATGGTGGGCTGCTTGATGCGCCCTATGAGACCAACCGAATCCAACTCTCGCCGGGCGAACGCGCCGAGATTGTCGTCAAACTCCAACCCAACGAAACAGTGAGCCTGCGCTCCTATCCGCCGGAACTGGGCACGGTGGCGGCGCTTGCCGGTGCGTATGGCGGTCAGGATTCGTTTGACCTTTTGCAGTTGCGCGCCGCCGCGCAGCTACGCCCATCCCCGGCCTTGCCCGCCACGTTGGCGCCCAGCGAACGATTACACGAGCGGGACGCCGTTCGCAGCCGTATATTTCGGCTAGATGGGCGCAAAATCAACAACCGGCGCATGGACATGCGGCGCATTGATGAAATTGTGACGGTGGACACAACCGAAATCTGGGAGCTGTTCAACCAAAATCTTTACCCTCACAACTTTCATATCCACGATGTGCAGTTTCAAATTTTGGATATCGATGGCAGCCTGCCGCCGCCCGAACTGGCCGGGTGGAAAGACACCATTTATCTACGCCCGCGCGCTCGATATCGCACAATCATGCGTTTTAGCGATTACGTCGACGCGACGATGCCGTACATGTATCACTGTCATCTGCTCTGGCATGAAGATCAGGGCATGATGGGGCAGTTTGTCGTAGTTGCGCCAGGGGCGGAAGGAGCGCTATCCGGTCAAATCAACGCAGCACATCCTCATCATCACTAGCCCAACTTTGTCCATCAAATGGATAAAATTGGGCTTACCGAGAGAACAGGTAGATTTTGTGAAAACGTAGGCGCGGAAACCCGCGCCTACGTTTCCCCATAGCGGAGACCGGCGCCAAAGCAAAAGAGCGGGTTCGCCGAGTCATAGGGGAGATCGGGGTGCTGTTGGCGTACTGCCTCCATAGATGAGGGCAGTTCAAAGGGCAAGTTGCCCACCGGCGCAAAATGGCCAAAGATCACATCGAGCACTGCCTCGTCGCTGGCCCCAAATTCACCCAAGAGGGCGACGGACTGGGCGGCAATCTCTGGGATCACCGCCGGCCGGTCCAAATGGATTACGACAATCGTCGGTTTTTGTTGCAACAAACCTAGAATGCGCGCCTTCTCCTCGCCTTTGAAATCCAAGTCGCCGGCGTGAAACATGCGCTCCAAGAAATTGCCATCGCGCGGTTGGTAGGGCGTCTCCAGGCGGAGGATGACCCAGTCGGCGGCCTCGATATCAGCGACAACCTCACCATAGCGCCCGGCAACCTCAGCGGCCAGCTTCTCTACATAGAGCTTGGGCCGCCCGCGCAAGGGTAGAACGGGCGTATCGTCGGCGCGCCCGTTCTTGAGCAGCACGATGGCTTTGCGTTGGGCCAGTGCGCCGGCAGCCCGAAACTGTTGATTGCCCACGAGCGTTTGCGCCGCCGCCGGGTCGACATAGGGGTTGTCGAAGAGGCCAAGCCGAAACTTCTCTCGCAGAATGCGGCGCGCCGATTCATCGATCCGCGCCTCGCTGACCACGCCACGCTCGACCAATTCGACAATCAGCTCGGGGCAGGTTTCGCCGCCCAGAATGTCGCACCCGGCATCCAAAATCTTGTGGACTCGCTCGCTCGGGGTCAGGTGTTCGACGCCCCAGGCCGTGGCCTCGACCTTCTCGCCGCGGATCACTTTGTCGTGCACCATTCCATAGTCGGTGCAGACGACGCCATCAAAGCCATATTTGCCGCGCAAGAGCTCGGTGATGATCGCCTTGTTGAAACCAAAGCCAACCTCTTCGTACCCCAGACCTACCGGCATGCCATAATAGGGCATGATTTGCGCCGTGCCCGCGGCAAAGGCGGCCTCAAAGGGGATCAGGTGGTAGCTGAAATTATCACCCGGGTAGACTTGCTCTTTGCCATAGGGGAAGTGCGGGTCTTCGCCATCTTTTTGCGGGCCGCCGCCAGGGAAGTGTTTGGTCATGCAAGCCACGCTCTGCGGGCCGAGCCGTTCGCCCTGAAAGCCCCGAATATAGGCGGCGGTCAGGCGGGCGGCGAGCGCGGCGTCTTCGCCAAAGGCGCCGTTGATGCGCGCCCAGCGCGGCTCGGTGGCCAGGTCGGCCATGGGGTGGATCGCCACCCGGATACCAATGGCGAGATACTCTTGTCGGGCAATGTCGGCAAATTCTTCAGTCACAGCAGGGTCGCCAATGGCGGCCAGACCAATCGGCTCGGGCCATTGCGAGAACTTGCCCACGCGCACGCTGGTCGCCGGGTTGTTGGAGAAGGCGTGACGCGGGTCCGTCGCAAAGGTGATGGGGATGCCAAGCCGCGTACCTTCCGCCAGCGCCTGCATGCGGTTTTGCCATTCGGCAGCGTTAGACGGCTCCAGAATCCCTGGAAAGTTGAAATGGTTCATCAGCTTGCCAGTGACCAGTTGCCCGGCGGGCGATTCGCCGACCTCGCCTTCGAGCAGCGAGGCGCCATCGTCAAAAACAAAGGCGGCGAAGGTTTGGAACATGAGGCCCGCCTTCTCGGCCAGCGTCATCTGCGCCAGCAAATCCTCAACGCGCTCCTCGATCGGGCGGCGCGGGTCTTCGTACGGATCGAGCCGCCCATTTTTGTTCAAATCGCGAACCGAGACGCCCTCTGCGGTCAACGATGTCGGCATCTGCATCTTCAGGCTCCTTTTGGGATCATGGTGAGGTAGGGACGGTCAGGCGCGGCTGATCTACATCGACCGAATCCGCTCCGCTGCAGGCTGCGTTACGGGTCTGCGCCGTGGAGAGTGGCTGGATGCGGCAGATCGTCAGAAAGCGACGCAGCGCGTCCACATTTCCCTCCACACGAACCTGGCCCGCGGCCATTGCGGCATCGAGATCGAGCTGGCCTTGGAGCAAGCCCAAATAGATCGGCGTTTCTGTATAGAGGGTCATGTCGGCCTGGGGCGACTCGCCTTGTTGCACTGTGATAGCGCCATTGGCAATGCGCACCTGTTGCGTCTCGCCGCTCACGTGTAGCGAATAGGTCTCATTGATGCCGGCGGCCAATTCGGGTCGGAAAAAGGTCTTGGGCGTCAACGCATAGGAACCCAAATGCAAAATGATGGCTCCTTCTGGATTGGAGGGCGCAAATTGGCTCCCCCATTTGCCGAGTTCCAGGAGTGTTTGTTCAAGCCCAAGACCCCGCGGGGTCAACTCATAGACAGTTGCGCCAGCCGGTGGCGCTAAGGCGCGGCGACGCAGAAGGCCGCGTTGCTCCAAACGTTTGAGCCGTTCGGTGAGCAGATTGGTGCTGATCCCGGGCAAACCTGCAAGCAGATCGGTAAAGCGGCGCGGGCCGGCGATCAGCTCTCGGAGCACAAGCAGCGTCCATCGATCACCGACCATATCGAGGGCATAGGCCAATCCACACAACTGATTGTAACTACGATTGTTCATAACAATTAGTATACCCAATGTCGGGCGCACTTCAAGTCTAACAGTATACAATTCATTCTTTGATTTTCATACTTGACTTTTTGAAGTAAAATGGTTATACTATATCAGAACATTTGTTCTATATGAGATTGGGCGTCCCTCTGTTCGACAACGCATCTGTTCGACAACGCATCTGTTCGACAACGCATCTGTTCGACAACGCAGAAGGTAAATAAAGGAAATCGACCAATGAATATTGTGCTCTGGGTTTTGCAGGTATTGCTCGCCGCGGCCTTTGCTGCCCACGGGTGGATGCTGGTTTCCCCGCCGGCTGATCTGGTGGAGATCATGAATGAACAGTTGGGCGTGGGATTTCGTCTATTTCTGGGCGTGGCCGAACTGATGGCTGCCGTTGGCCTCATTCTTCCTGGCCTTACGCGCATCTTGCCGTGGGTAATCTCTTTGACTGCGCTCTGCTTGATGGTGGTGGTTGGCAGCGCCACGGTGTTGCACTTCATCCGAAATGAAACCGATTCTGCGGTTATCACGGCGCTTCTGTTTGTGGTATGCGGTTTTGTCGCCTATATGCGCTGGCGGGTGAAGCCAATTGCGCCGCACGCCACCAGAACCGCAACCGCGTGAGTCCAATCATAGGCGACGCGCGGAAGCAACGGTAGGGCGCTTGCTACACTGCGGTTGCTTCGAAAACGGGCATGGCATTCGACTGAATAGGAATACAATTCGTGACCGTGAGTAGCCGGGGCGCCTTTGGACGCCGGCGCTGAACATCAAGTCGCTGTGGCGACGTTTCGCTGTGAGAAGCGGGCTTCCAACTTTGCAAAAGCGAAAGTAAAGTATAGAGGACAAACGCATGCCGAAACTCTTTTACGCCGCGTTAGCCAATTCCCTGGTGGCATCCGTGACCAATACCTTTGTCTGGTTTGCCATCACCTTTTGGGTCTATCTGGAAACCCGCTCGGTGATCGCCACTTCGGTCATGGCCGGTGTCTATACCGTGACGGTCGCCTTTTCGGGCTTTCTGCTCGGCTCGCTGGTGGATCGCTATCCAAAGAAGGTGGCGATGATTCTGTCCAGCTCTACTTCGCTGGTTTTGTTTGCGCTGGCCTGGCTTGCTTTTGTCTTGACGCCCCCCGCTGCCTTTGGTGATGTGGCCAGCCCCGCGTTGTGGGTCCTGATTTTTCTGGCCCTTGCAGGGGCCATTGCGGGGAACCTGCGCGGCATTGCGCTCCTGACGCTCATCACCGTGATGATCCCCGAAGGGCAGCGAGACCGGGCCAACGGGTTGGTAGGCAGCGCCAATGGCTTCGCCTTTCTGGTCGCTTCGATCTTGAGCGGGTTGGTGATCGGCTTTTTTGGCCTCCACTGGATGTTTGCCGGCGCGATCCTGGTCACGCTCGTGGTGGTCCTGCATCTGTGGACGCTCGCGATTCCCAACCAGACAGTTGCTCAGGCAGAGGCGCAAACGCAGAGCATCGATATCCGCGGCTCGATCCGCGCCATCCGGGCTGTGCCCGGGCTCTTTGGGCTGATCTTCTTCAAAACCTTCAACAACTTCTTGGGTGGCGTCTTTATGGCATTGATGGACCCGTACGGTCTGGAGCTTGTTTCTGTGCAGGTGTGGGGCGCGTTGTGGGGCTTTTTGAGCCTGGGCTTTATCTTGGGCGGTCTATTCGTCGCCCGTCGCGGGCTGGGAGAGAACCCGCTGCGTTTGATCTTCCTTGCCAACCTCGCCATGTGGGTGATCTGCATTTTCTTTACGATCCAGGCGTCGATTGTCTTGTTGACCGTGGGCGTCTTTATCTGGATCTGCCTGGTGCCCGTGGTCGAAGCGGCCGAACAGACGATCCTGCAACGGGTGATCCCGCCTGAACGGCAGGGACGCATCTTTGGCTTTGCCCAGAGCGTCGAACAGGCGGCCTCGCCCGTCACCGCCTTTTTGATCGGCCCCATCGCCCAACTGGTCTTCATCCCCTTTATGACCACCGGTGCGGGCGTGGCGCTGATCGGCGACTGGTTTGGGACTGGCGTGGATCGGGGGATCGCCCTGGTCTTTATTCTGGCCGGCGTCATCGGGCTGGTCATCACGCTCTTTGCCATGCAGTCCAACGCCTATCGCGTCTTGTCGGCGCACTACATGCGACGCCAGCCCGAGGGGGAGACGATGCGAGCAACAACTGTAGCAGGGGAGGCATAGAGGCTGAAATGAACGATCTTCAACTGACACAACCGCCCATCGCCAAAGCGGAGATGCTGATCCGCAGACCGGTCGTCGAGGTCTTTGCGGCTTTTGTCGACCCGGCCATCACTACCCAGTTCTGGTTTACCAAAGGCAGCGGCAGGCTTGCAGCCGACAAACAGATCCAGTGGGAGTGGGAGATGTATGGCGCATCGGCGCAGGTCGATGTCAAAGCGTTCGAACCCAATCGCCGGCTCGTGATCGAATGGGGGTCGGCTGACGAACCAACGACCACGGTGGAGTGGATTTTTACCCCGCTGGGCGACAACACCACCTTTGTCAGCATCACCAACAGCGGCTTCCACGGTACAGGAGACGAGATCATTCAACAGGTGGTCGGCGGCGCCGAAGGATTTGCCCTGGTGTTGGCCGGGCTCAAGGCGCTACTCGAACATAACATCCGCCTCAACCTGGTGCTGGATCGGTTTCCCGCAGGACTCCAACAGGGCTGAGTTTGTGCGTGCCGATACAACAGAGAACAAAGAGCAAGACAAAATCATCGGAGCAGATCGATGAAAACAGTCACTTCAAAGGATGGGACGACCATTGCCTACGACCAGTGGGGCGCAGGGCCGGTTATCATTCTTGTGGATGGGGCGCTGCAATCTCGCGCCTTTGACCAGGGAATGGCGCAACTGGCAAGTATGCTGGCGCACCGCTACACCGTGATCCACCATGATCGCCGGGGGCGGGGCGATAGCAGTGATACGTTGCCTTATGCGGTCGAGTGTGAGATCGAAGACATCGAAGCGTTGATCGACGAGGTCGGCGGTCCGGCCTGTTTGTATGGCATCTCTTCGGGCGCGTGCCTGGCCTTTGAGGCCGCGCTCGCGCTCGATGGTAGGGTCACGAGGCTGGCTATGTACGAAGCGCCCTACAACGACGACAGCATGTCCAAACAGAGGTGGCAGCAGTACACAAAAGAGCTGGCAGCCTTGCTCGCCGCAGACCGCCGGGGTGACGCGGTGGCGCTCTTTATGATGTTGGTGGGAGTTCCCGCAGCCAGCATCGATGGAATCCGCCAGGACCCCATCTGGCCGCTCTTTGAAGCGATCGCGCCTACACTTGCCTACGACCACATCGCCCTGCTCGGCGAAGATGCTGGGGTGCCGGTCGAACGAGCAGCCCGGCTCACCATGCCAACGCTGATCCTAAATGGTGCGGAAAGTTATCCATTCATGCACGAGACGGCAAAGACGCTTGCCAGTGCGATCCCTAACGCAGAGCACCGCACGCTTGCAGGCCAGACTCATGAGGTGGCCCCGGAAGTCCTGGCCCCTGTGTTGGCAGAGTTCTTTGCAATGGATTGAGTGACAGCGAGGAGGTGCAAATGTTGCTTACGAAAGCGCACGGCGACGCTGGTCGAGGTGCGCATCGTGGTGGTCTTCGTCGCATCGGACCAAGCCCGCACGATCACCGCCACTGAGGTCAACGTCTCTTGTGGCGCCATTGTGGATTAGGCAAGTGTGGCCGATTGTGGTTAAAAAGGGAGAAATTACCATGAACTGGACGCTAGAAGTCGTTGTGGTGCCTGTTTCGGATGTGGAGCGCGCCAAGGCTTTCTATGGCGAGCGGGTTGGCTTCAACGTCGACCATGACACCAAGATAAGCGATGAATTGCGCGTCGTCCAATTGACCCCACCCGGGTCGGGCTGCTCGATTGTGATCGGGAAAGGGATCGTGGAGATGGCGCCGGGCTCGCTCAAGGGGTTGCAGCTAGTGGTGAATGACATCCATGCGGCGCGCGCCCAGCTTGTCGAGCGTGGCGTGGATGTCAGCGAGGTGCAGGTGCTTGGCCCACAAGGTTCGCGCCCGGCGCGTGAGGGCGACGACCTCAACAACGTCGGTTTTGCCTTCTTTACTGATCCAGACGGCAACGGCTGGGCGGTGCAGCAGATCACTTCTCGGAGCTAGCGCCTCAACGAAACTTTCTTGAGGTGCGATGCATTTCTGGACTCGAGCGCGGAATCTCGTTGCAGCGTTAGGATGGAACACTTATGTGTAGAAACATCAAGACACTCTTCAACTATGACCCCCCGGCCACCGATGCCGAGATTCAGGCCGCCGCGCTGCAATTTGTGCGCAAGGTGAGTGGCTTCAACCGGCCCTCAAAGGCCAACGAAGCCGCTTTCTTGGCGGCGGTCGATGAAATCGCCGCCGTCACGCACAAACTGCTCGACTCGCTGGCGACCAACGCGCCGGGCAAGAACCGTGACGAGGAGGCAGCCAAGGCGCGCATCCGCTCTGCACAGCGCTTTGCGCAAAGGGATGCCGCCTAACTTGACAAGGAGCAGAGTCCATGACAACCGTCAGTGAACCCCGGATCGATGAGCGCCTAGAGAAACGATACATGGGGATACGAACACAGACCCCGTTTAGGGGGATGTTCAAAGGGGTGGATCAGCTGCGCAAGGAGCTTACTGGCTGGGTGAAGCAGCAGGAGACACCGCCAGCCGGGCCGTACTTTCTGCGTTACCATGTCATCGATATGGCAGGGGAGATGGACATTGAGTTTGGCATTCTCGTTGCGACCCCCCTGCCAGATGACGGGCGCGTTATCGCAGGTGTGTTGCCTGCCGGTCGCTATGCCAGCCTTGTCTACCGTGGATCTGGTTTGACCGGCAACAAGACGCTGATCGAATGGGCCAGGGTCAATGGCATTGCCTGGGATCGCTGGGACGATGAACAGGGCGATGCCTTTCGTTGCCGCTGCGAGACCTACCTCACCGACCCCAAAATCGAGCCGCGCAAAACAAAATGGGAGATTGAAGTGGCGATCAAACTGGCAGACAATCAATCGCCGTAGGATTGCGCGGGCCGTGAACAAGCTCGGTTCGCGTGTGATTGTGGTTCACAGAACCTCACCTTGAACCCGGCAGCTTGACCCCCAAGCTGCGGGCCTCTATTAGCGCGCAAAGGCCTAGCCCCCACCCATCTCCTCACATTCAGCGATTGGCGCGTCTCCCTCATTGTTATGGCCGCAGAGGCAGCTTCCAGGGAGCCACCGGGCGCGCCATCCCCCCGTAACATAGCGGCGGTTTCAATACCGCCGCTACGTCACTTCCAAACGCCGATTCAAAGAGATAGATCGAATAGAACTCACGCCCAAAACCAACGATGTTGGCCAAAGCGCGCGCGCGTTCGCGCCGTGCTTGGACGCGCATTCGACACTATCTCGACGCGCCGTGGGGGCCGTTTCGTCGCCACCGCTTGCTAGGCTCTGCACCGTTTGCAAAAAGACATTGTGTCAGAACTTACGCAAGCCTTGACTGAAGACTTGTTCGTTGGCCAAGTTGTCTCTCCTGATAACAATCAGGCGCTGCGTAAGTCATGTGCGTGTCAATCGATAGGTCAAACAAGAAAGTTAGACAAGAAAAAAGGAATGAGACGATGATACTCACCAGACTCAGATTGTTTGCACAAACCGTTGGCTTTGTCGCCATCGCCATCCTTGCACTGCACGGCGCGCTTGGCGTCTTTACCAACGCCAGGCTTGCGTTTGGCGCATCGCAAGAGGCGCCCGCGCAACAAGTCGGCGCCACTAGCAAGACGGTGCCGCCCTATCTCAACTATCAAGGTATTTTGCGTGACCCAGAAGGCAACCCCATGAGTGGACTGCACAAGATGACCTTCCGCATCTACGATCGGGTCAGCGCGCCGCTTAACGAGGCGATCTTCACCGAAGAACACACCGATGTAACCGTGCGTAATGGACACTTCAGCGTGCTGCTGGGCAACAATATACCGCTGCCTCCCACGCTCTTCTTCGGCCCGGACACCTTTATCGGGGTGACGGTGGACCCGTTTGACGAAATGTCGCCGCGCCAGCGTCTGGCCAGCGTGCCCTACGCGATTTACGCCGACCACGCTTCTTCGCTGACCCGGCCCGATGGCAGCGTCGACCAGGCGGTTTATGTCGATGAGGCTGGTCGGGTGGGCATTGGCACAACCACTCCGTCCGCCCAGTTGCAGATCACGAACACCACGGGCGCAACCAGCACCGTGCAGATCGACGCCGGCGGCCAACAGTTGCTGCTCAACCCCGATGGGCTGGATTCGAGCACGACATTCCACATCAATGCAACGACCAATACCAATGTTGCGCTGGCCGCTGGCGGCGGCCGCGTCGGTATCGGCACAACCACGCCGGACTCCCAGCTACATCTGAAAGGCGACGACCCCGATATCAATCTTGACATCAACACCGCCAGCCAGGCTGAACACATCGAGATTCGTTTTAGTGAAGATGGCGCGCCAAAGTCTCGGATTGAGTACGCCAAATCGACCGACGAGCTGGCGGTCATCAACAAAGGAGCTAACACAATGACCTTTGATGGCCAAAAAGTCGGTGTCAATACGCCGGATCCAGTCACAACGCTGGATGTAAATGGCGATGTCTGGGTGCGCAATCATCTTTTTCTGGGCGCCCAGCGCAAGCCGCCGGTCAAAATCATCCGTATGGGGCCGCTCCCAGAGGATAGCACCACGGTCATCCCTGGCGTCACACCGAATGACTACGAGTGTGTCACATCCAGTTGGTCGGTGCGCATGGACGTGGACGAAGATGATTCCGGGCCTTATACCGTCTGGACCTTTGTGCAAGGCTCGAATTGGATGGTGCGCACTCGTTTCTGGACGGACAAGCCCGAAAGCTCAAAGGTTGACGTGCTCTGCTTCTTGAAAGGCATCGTCGAATACAGCGGCAATCGCGCCGACGGCGGCTTTAACTAACGAAGGCAATGGAGAATAGTGTGATGCGTATTCGAATCCACCAGCGCCTGCTGCTTTTGCTGTTCCTGGCGCTGACGATGACCTTGCAGGTGGGGCGGCCTGATGCACTGGCTCAGCAGGTCGGTGGGGTGGCTGACACTGCCGGCAACACCCTTGACCTGGCCGGCTTGCATGCGGTGGGCGAGCTTAGCACAGCCACGTCTGCTCAAAGTGTGGCCCCGGGCATGCAGGCGCCGGCCATTCTCGCCCGTCAGGACTACCAAAATGTCTTTGACCAGGCGCGCGCCATGTTGACTATCGGGCAGAACTTTCGCCTGATCGACCTGCAACTGCCGCCCACGTGCAGCGGTGCTGCGATCGGTGACTGCCAGAAGAGTTACGCTGATTTCAACAGTGGTCGCATCTTCTATCGGTATTGCGTGGCATACGACGCCATCAATCTCAACGGCTACTGCCGCCGGTTTGATGACCTCTCGCCGGCGGAGCAAGTGGCGCGTATCCCCGACCTCTCACCACAGTTGCCACTGGTGGGTGACAAGGATGTGCGCAACACGCTGATCCGGGCGCGCGAAATGTTTGGCTTTCTCTCGCTGGCCGAGCCGTTCGATCTCACGGTGATGGTCGACGGAGAACCGCGGCCAATCCGCGAATTGGGCCGCGCCGGCGTGTTGACCGCCACACGCGAGATCGCCAGCATCCACATGATCTTTGGCAACGAGTTCATGGTCGATGCGCTCGACTATCGCTTCAGCAGCGGGGACCCGCGCGCCGACCAGATCATCGCTGAAGAATTGCGCCAGTTGGAGCAAGCTCTGCAACAGTTCAACCTGGCTGTGGATGTGCTCTCCTTTGCCTTCAACGCCGACTTTGGCGGGCCAAGCGGGGTGCATATCGGCGACTATTTTGGGCCAAAGGAGTTCAGGCTGTTTGGCCTGGTCAGTGAACGGATGGTGGTGGCCCTGGGCGAGATGGCCGACCGCTTCCGTCAACTTGGGCAAGACGAGAAGGCGCTCGAGCTGTATAGCAACGCGTTTGCCAATCAATATGTGCAGGCGATGGCCCTGGCCACCAGCGCCGCCCAACAAAACGCCAACTTTGCTCAGAATGGCGGCTGGGAAATTTTGACCAATCTCGAAACACTACGCGCCCGCGCCCAGGCCATCCACGACGGCATCAATCCTTTTGGCTTTGTCGAGGAGTATGTGCCGTTGCAGACCTATGCCGAGCTGCGCAGCCTGACCCGCAACGAATTTCTGCGCGACAGCACGGAAGATGAAGACCGCGCCGCCAGCGCCCAACGAGAGTTTGACCAAAACCGAACCGCGCTCAACCGAGAGCTGCAAAACCTGGCGCTGACCTACGATACCCAGTTGCTTGAACTGTGTGGCAAAACAAAGGATGACTTCCAGACCTGTGACGAAGACGGCGGCTTGATGCGCCAGAATTTCCACTCGATCAGCGCAGCCTTTCTGCGTATTCAACAGGTCGAGAAGCGGATCGCCAATATCGGTGAGCAGATGCGCATCGAGCAGGAGCGTAACAACAAAGTGATCGAACTGACCCTGGCCAACGGCGAGCAGATGGCGCTCCTGGAGTACGAAAAAGGGGTGATCAGCGCTTTTCGCACGACCGAAACGGTGGTGGAATCGCAAACCGATGAGATCTACGGTGGCGCCGAACTGCGCACAGGCGTCAGTGTGAGTGTGCCGATTGTTGGTAAAAACAAATTCGGCGTCGATTGGCAGTCGTCGCTTTCCGTCTTCGCTGGCTACCGTCACTCTAGAGCCACCACGTCATCGGTGGCGTCGGTGTGGGACCCGGCTGCCGAAGAATTGGGCTTTATCAACAGTGTACAAGCCTTGCAGAGCGCCGTGCTCCAGACCGAGATCGCCAATGCCAACAGCGCGGCCGTGATCAAGACCTTGATGTTGCAGCAGGCCGAGTTGCTCATCGAGCTCGACATCTCGATCAACGAATGGAACCGGCTGGTGGACGAACACCAGCGGCTCAAGGAACGGTACCAAAACGTGATGAACTTACGCGCCCAGGCCCGCGCCGATTTTGCCGACAGCTTCTTTAGCAACCCGGCCTTCCGTCTGCTGCGCGACCACACCACGGTGGAAGCCGCCCGCAGCCACGGGCTGGCCGCGCAGTTCGCCTATTTGACGGCCAAGGCGCTTGAGGCTGAGTTTCTGATCCGCTACCCAGCGCTCAACGACATTTTCAAGGCGCGCACCGCCGACGATATCGACAATTTTCTCAACGGGCTGGAAGCGTTTCGGGTGGCGGTCGGTTCGCCTGGCCAGTTGAACCGCTTCCCCTACCGTATCTCGCTGGCCAAGGATCTGCTCGGTCTCTCTGACGAGAACCTGGACCCAACCGGCAGCCTCTCGGCCAGCCAACGGTCACAGTTGCGCCTGGAAGGGTTTCAGCGGGCGCTGCGCAGCAGTGTGATCACCGACACCAATACGGGGCGGGTAGTCGCCATCGAGCTGCCATTCACCACGTCGCTGCTCGACCGCCGCATCTTTACGCCCAATGTCTGGAACAACCGGATTGCGGGTGTGGGGTTGCCGGTTGAGGTGCCCAACACGCAGGGGATCGCCATCAACCTGTTGACCCGCCAGTTCGGCGACATCGGCACGCCCGAAGTGCAGTTGACCCAAGGGGGCCATTCTTCGTTCCGCACCTCCACGGGCGGGATCGTGGAATACGCGCCGGAGAACGCCAAGCTGTCGGGCTACCCCGTGCCCAGAGGTTTTGAGAGCAAGACCAAGACAGCCACGGTCTTGTCCAGCGTCAATGGCAATGGGCGTGGCACACCGAGCAGCGCGCTCTTCAACCGCAGCGTGGCGGCGTCGGGCTGGGTGCTGCGCATCGATCTGCGTTCACCTTTCAACAGCAAATTGGATATCACCCAAGTTGAGGACATTGAGATCAACATGGACACCATCGGCATCGCGCTGGCGAACAATGCCCAGGCTGCCGAAGTGGACGCGGCGCGCCTGCAAGCGGAATTTGCAAGCGAGCCGCACTGAACGAATCAGACATGGAGCTTTGAACAATGAACTTCGCGACACGACCAAAGATGCACCGATTTCTTTTTTACTTCCTTTTCTCCCTGCTGGCGGCGAGTGTTCTGGCGCTGCTGCCGGCGGCGGCGCACGCCCAAGACAAAAGTGGGGTGAAGCCACAGGTGATCTCGCTGCCCTCCGGGCCTGGCTCGCTGGAGGGCTTAGGCGAAACCTTTGAACCGAATTTGAGCACGGGCACGTCGAGCTACCCGGTCAAATTCACCGCGGCGCCAGGACGGGTGGGGTTCCAGCCGGAGCTGTCGCTGGGCTACGACGGCGGCAATGCCAACGGCCCGTGGGGCATGGGCTGGAAGCTGAGCGTGCCGAGCATCCAACGCCGCACCGAAGATGGCCTGCCCACCTACGACGATGCCCAGGACACCTTCCTCTACAGCAACGGCGAGAAGCTGGTGCGGTTGACGGGCGGCGACTACCGCTTTGAGAACGAGAGTTCGTTCATGCGCTTCCGCCGCATCGAGGGGGGCGGCTGGGAGGCGCACACGCCCGACGGCATCCGCTATGTCTTTGGCGAGAGTGACAACGCCCGCGTGGACAACCACCAGGGCATCTTCCGCTGGGAGCTGGAGCGGATGATCGACACGCACGGCAACGAGCTCAAGTACAGCTACCTGCACGACGGCGAGTATGCCTACCCGCGCGAGATTCGCTACAACTTCGGGCAGAGCAACGGGAGCGTGGTCTACAACGCCGTGGTCTTCAACTACGAGCCCCGGCCCGACACCTACACCGACCGGCGCAGCGGCTCGCCCATCCGGGTGGGCTTGCGGG
>JAHDWG010000553.1 GCA_023384495.1 Caldilineaceae bacterium | reverse complement strand
CACACGCTTCACTCGGTTGAACCCATAAGATACCCAAACAATCAAGTTGTGTGGAGGAGATCATGATGATAGCGCTGACCAAATCCTATTCTCTATCTGTTGTCATAACGCAATGGCTGGCAAAGGGTGTCCGGGGCATCGGGCAGGGGACGCGACATAGACGCCAGCGAGCGCGCTTTCAACGAGCCGTAACGCAGGCGCATCAAGCATTTGCCGCCCAACACCCGCGCTGGGCCGATTTGCTCTTTGACCGTCACTTCCTGGCAACCGATGCCGAATCCGTCTTGGCGCCAATCTACACCCACAACCGCTGGCCCACAGCCTATGAACTGGCTGCCGCATATCTACGCCACTTGGGAAGCCACCGCAAACACACGGGCGCGCCCCGACTGGAGATGATCATGCCAATTGCAAACGACTTTCTTTCTCATCTGGAGACCACGTGGCAGGGGTGTCCCTTGCTCCTGCCCGTTGTCGAAACACTCACGCCCGCCCGGCTTCAGCTATCCTGGTCGCTGCCAGAGGAGCAGCCGCACATCACAATGATGCAAGTTGGTGGTGAGCTGAATCGTCATACCTACATCGATTTGATCGAAGCGGCTGTCGAGTGCCACATCAAGGGAGGGCGTTCTCTGTTGCTCGACTTGCGCCAGGTGACCCGAGTCGAGCTAGCAGGGCTCTTTGCGCTGCATAGCGTCGCCCGCCTCTATGCCGGCGAATCTCTGCTCGACCCTGAGGCTGGCTGGGTGATGTTGCGGAGCGCGGCCGAACACGTTACGCCGGCAATGAGCCAACAGGTCAAATTGCTTGCCCCACCGCCCGCCATCGCCCAAGTGATCCAAAATGCTGCGCTCTGTCACTTTCTCGAACAGTATAACGATCTCGACACGGCGCTGAACGCCTTTGCCCACCACCCAACCAGGGCTGCGGGCGGCGAAGCGTCATGTTCCTATACGAGGTCTTCTCGATGATTGCGACCCTGGCCTACACGCTTCTGCACGGGCTGGCGCGCCTTCGCCCCGCCCCCACACCATTGTCTGCAATAGCCGCATCGCACACAGCGTCGGTCCAGTGGCAACCGATCTGGATTCACCCAGGTGAAGTGGTTCAGCTATGCCCTGGCGAACAAAGAATCCGGGTGCTCAGCGGGCGTGTCTGGGTGGCTCAAGCGGGCCGTGAGCGAATTTTGTATGCGGGAGAAACGCTGTGGATCGGCCAGGGCCGAGCGCCCGCTGTCTGCTGGACATTCCTTCAGCAGCCCGCGTTGGCGGAGTGGAGAAACCTATGAGCAGCTTGTATGCCCAACCGCTAAGCTGGCTGTCAAACCATCGTCTGCGGCTGTGGCCCTTCAGCCCCACACGTGAAGCGAGCCGGCCTATCTCGGAGGAGGATGTGCGGCGCCAACACCTTGTCTTCCATCGGGCATACGTATACTTTGCCCAAAGACACCCTCAGTGGGTGCAGCGACGCTTTGATGATGACTTCTTACGGCGGCTGATGGCGAGAAGGTCGTTCCCGCCATCAGCCGCCCTGCCCACAGGCGCTCAACTAGCGGCATCCTGGGATCGCCAATTTGGCATCCTGTCGACAACCTCGAATCGCGCCTGGCAGATGGCTGAGCTGGCGCAAGCCGCCAATGATTTCCTCTATCGCTATACCATAGAATGGGGCCAATGCTGGCGGGACGAACTGGGGTCCACGCCCGGTGCAACTTTGACAAAGTGATGATGCAAACCGACACAGCGGCGTAAGGGAAGTATTCGTAGTAGCGACTTTAGTCGCCTTTCTGTCGACAAGAGCAACTGAAGTCGCCACTACAACGATTAGGCGCCTGCCCACCGGCCCCGAGTCGTTCAAAACACGCTAAGTCTGATGGACGCTCTGCTCGGTGAGGTAGTCGGTAAGGGCGCGCACCGTCGCCGCTGGCAGCTTCACCTCTTTCACCTTGCGGCGGATGAACTCTTTCACCTGATCCCCACGCAAGACAGGGATGCTTGGGTTTTCCACCGTCAGTTGAGCCATCTCGTTGAGAAAGACAGCCGCGCCGTCAATCGGAACATGAGAGAGATCAGGGTGATTGGCGCCGTTGGCCGACGCCTTCTCCAGCAGTTCGCGCATACGAACGGTCTGTTCTTGCAGTTCGCGTGGCGGTTGGCCTATCCCTTCGCGGGCAAAAACGGTGAGAATGCGGCCAAAGCTAAAGGGTTCGCGCCAACGGTCACCATTGATAACCACATTGCCGCGGTCGTTGCGCACCACAAAAAGCAAGACACCGCATGGCCCCGCCACCACGTAGTTGCTGCCGGGCAGACTATGCGCAAAGTAGACAAACTTGTCGTCAAAGCCTTTCAAGTTACGCTCGAGCATCTCATCGGGGCGGGCGATGATCCGGCTGCCTGGCCAACGACGACGGGCAAAGCGGTTGATGTAATAGCTGCCAATGCTGGCGCATAAAAAACCGGCGGGCAGCGCAATAAAGCTCAGCAACGACCAGTACTGCTGCAAAAAAGAAACCATCTGGTTCGGCGCTGGCGTCTCCAGCGGGTAACAGCTTGGCACAAAGCTGGCCATCATGCCCAGAAAGAGAACCCCCAGCCCGGTCAGGCTAAACCGCCGGCCCAATGCCTCTTTGCGCTGTACTTCTTTGACATTGCGATATGACTTCATGAACGATTCCTATCTGGACTGACTTGAATTTGGATCGCACGATCACACCGGATCAACCACCTTACGTGGCCTTGCACCGTCCGATTGGGTGACGCCCGCCTGAATCTTGCCCAGCACATCCTGCTCAATCGATTGTTTGGCCACGCGAATGGCATGGCGAATGGCATTGGCGTTGCTGCGCCCGTGGGCCACCACCACCAGCCCCGACAACCCCAACAAGACCGCCCCGCCATATTCGCTGTCATCCAGCCGGCGGCGGACGCGGCGCAACGCAGCCTGGGCCAGAAAGGCGCCCACGGTGCTGATGGGGCCGCGTGTCAGTTCCTGCAGCATCACCTTTTGTAACAGACGCGCCGTCGCTTCCGCCGTCTTGACAAAGATGTTGCCGGTGAAACCGTCGGTCACCACCACATCCACCGCGCCATCGATGATCTCTTTGCTCTCCACATTGCCGCAAAAGTTGATGCCCGGCGTCCGCTTTAGTAACTCGACGGCTTCGACCACCAACTGGCTCCCTTTGCCGTCTTCTTCGCCATTGCTCAAGATGCGCACTGTCGGCTTGGCAATCCCCATCACCGAACGGGCATAGATCGAACCCATAATCGCAAACTGTGGCAGATATTCGGGCCGTACGTCCGCGTTGGCCCCGATGTCGAGGATGATGCAAAACCCATGCTGGGTGGGGAATGGCGCCACCAACGCCGGGCGCAGAATGCCCTTCATCCGCCCAATCGTCAGGATGCCGGCGGCCAGTGCGCCGCCCGTGTTGCCGGCAGTCACAAAGGCCTGGGCATCGCCCCGTTTGACCATCTCCGACGCAACCACAATCGAGCTGTTGGGTTTGGTGCGCACAGCGGTGGCCGGCTTTTCGCCCATCTCGATCACCTGCGTGGCAGGCGTCACCGGCAATCTAAGCCCCGCCGTTGCGTGTTTGGCCAGCTCACGGCGGATCAGGTCGGGCTTGCCCACCAGCGACACGGTGACGCCATAGGCGCGGGCTGCCTCGACCGCGCCAGCCACAATCTCTTCGGGGGCATGGTCGCCCCCCATCACATCTAGCGCAATATTCATTGCTCCACTTAACCTTCATTCTTGCGCGCTGGTTGCCACAAATCTGCTGGGTGCCCCAGAATGGCAAGTGTGCCTGGGCCTGCCAAGCTGGCAATCGCCGGGCCGATCTCGACGATAAACAGCTCGCGCACGGCAAGGCGCGCTTGAGCATCCTCAGCCACGCGGGCGGCTTCGTCGGCAGCATTGGCGTGGGCAATCGCCACGCAGACGGGCCGGGCGCCTACATCCGCCCTGAAGCGTTCTACAATGTCGCGCAGCGAGCGCATACGGCCACGGATGCGACCA